>JAHEJP010000543.1 GCA_024638855.1 Chloroflexota bacterium | reverse complement strand
CAATTCATCCTCTCGGGTAAAACAGTCCAGATGCTTCTCACGATCCATTTTAGATAGGGCATCAAAAATATTGACTAGTAACCCAAATCATCTTCCCCTTCATCGAACTCTTCCTCTTCCAGCTGGTCGAATAACTGGCGTACCCATAGCATCAGCATGGGCCCCTCTTCGAGATTCTGAAGGCGCATAGCAACGACGTCTAGTTGTTGGCGCATTCGAAGATAATCGGGAAAGTCCAGGCGCACAGGGCGATTTTCTCGCCAGGCGTCAACGCACCGGTCTAAGATGCTTTGGCCATTCAATGTGCGTAACTCACAGAGCATGATATCGGCATCTTCCGGACCTTCATAGACGCTTTGAAACCACAGATAGGGGCTAGGGCGAAATTCTGGAGTTGGGCCTTCAACAACTGTGATTAATTCTGGTTCGAGTTCGTGCACAATTCACCACCTAAAATCTTTGGGGTAATTGGGTTGTGTAGCTAACAATTAGGCGAAATGAACATGGATCCATTCGCACTACTTTCAATGAAAAACCTTATTTTCTGTCATATGAAAACTACTTTTCTGTGCCACATCTCTATACTACTGCCACCGATGATATCAGGCAACAGCTTTGGGCATGAAATCGATAGTAGAACTACATATTAATCAACTTTTTAAGGTTGACATAGCCTGCATCAAATCTTTAACAATATCAATGCTGGTTTCAAGACCAACCGATAATCTCAGTAGTCCAGGCCGGACACCACTTTTCTTGATTTCCTCCGGGGATTGCACGGCCGATATGGTGCTTGCCGGATGCGTTATCAGCGAATGCACACCGCCTAAGCTAACCGCCAAGGCAACCAAATTAAGTCGCTTTAGTAGCATTTGTGCAGCCTGAAATCCGCCTTCTACTTCAAAACTGACCATGCCTCCATAACCGCCTAGCATCTGTTTTTGGGCCAAATCGTATTGGCTATGATTGCTCAGGCCGGGGTAAAAGACCCTACTAATTGCTGGGTGATCTACCAGGAAATTCGCGATGGCCAAGGCACTTGTATTATGCTGAATCATACGTAAGCCAAATGTCTTGAGCCCTCGGCTCAATAGCCAGGCCTCCATGGGGTGTAAAAGCCCGCCGAATAAAATGTGATTTTGCCACAACTTAGAAATCGTCACCTGGTCGCTTACCACAACGCCGGCGACAACGTCCGAATGGCCCGAAAGGTACTTCGTAGCGCTATGCAGAACAATATCATATCCAAGCGATAGGGGTTGCTGATTAAAGGGCGTAGCGAAGGTATTATCAGCCACTGCTATTAAACTGTGCGTCGATGCGATCGCGGAAACCGACTCAAGATCCGTTAACGTCAGGGTTGGGTTTGAGGGTGTTTCAACGTAAATCATGCGTGTGTTTGCTTTGACGGCCTCAGCGAATTCATCCGGGTTCGTCTGGTCGACGAAGGTGGTCGATACACCGAACTCTGGCAGCTTATGATGCAACAGCTTATAGGTCGTTGGATACAATGAGCGCTGGGCAATAATATGGTCTCCAGCTTTTAAGCAACCCAGCAAGACAAGCGAAACGGCCGCCATACCTGAAGAAACAACTAAGGCCGCCTCCCCACCCTCGAGCTTTGCCACGGTTTCCTCAACCTGCTTTGTATTTGGGGAACCGTATCGACCGTAATATTCTGGGTGTGCTTCGGCCACCATCGCCCGGGCGATTTCAGAAGGATCATCAAATTGATAAGTTGAGATCTGGTAGATGGGTGACGCAATTCCTCTTGATGGATTTTGTCTATCCCCCGAATGGACGAGGTCAGTTTGAATTTGTTCCAATTTCCTTCTTTTTGCATCCATATCAACTTGCCTTTAACGAATTATCAGAGAAGTCGCCATTGGCCGCGACCAAATTCTGCCAAACACCTTGTTAGATCTTGAGGATGGAGTCATCGTTGGAAAATCAGCCGCTGAGACATAATTCGCAAGGACAGATATTCCTCAACATCTCCCAGGAATATATTCCCGTCGAATGTCCGTCACCCCACTGTATTTGCAGAGCATAGGCGCCCACTGCTTCCAGTCCATCGAGTGTAATATCCGATGGCGGTGTATCGCGAACCAGCGCCGGATCTGATGGTTGGCCCATGTTTTGGTGACCACCACGGCATTCCACGCAAGGACAAACAGCTCTCAGACCGGCAAAAGGATAACGACTCTCATGTCCGTCATCCCAATTAATAATCAATAAACGTTGGTTTCTGTCGGCGGTCACCTGTTCTGGTCTAGATTTTTTCATGCTTTCCTCATTCAAACTACGCGATTAGTTGATCAGTTTTCGTACTATTCTTCTAGATCAGGCAGGGGTCACGATCAACTGAGCGTATCCAATCGTTCCTTCACTTCGCGTTGGCTGGCTTGAAACATCTTCAATTTATCGCGTTCAGATTGGATGACATCGGCAGGCGCCTTCTGGGAAAATTCGCTATCTAATAAGCCGCTCAATCGAGAGATCTGTTTCTCTAATTCTGATAGCTCACTTGTCAGGCGCATTTTCTCCTTCTCGATATCTATCAAACCGGTTAGAGGTAGATAGACGATGACATCACCAAACGAAATCGTAACGACATCCTCCACTGGAGATTCAGACGACGTCAGAATTTTCAGATTTGATTCATCGAGGCGAGCCAGCTGAACCAAAACAGATTTTTGTTCCACATAGAATGGCGCTTTCTCTCCAGCAACAATAGTCGCCGGTACGAATCGACCTGGTTCAACCTTGTACTCAGAACGGGCGGCTCGAATATTGCGT
>JAHEJP010000176.1:6715-10424 GCA_024638855.1 Chloroflexota bacterium | reverse complement strand
TTTTCAAGATGATCTGTTTTGGGGAGTTCGGCCGTATCATTCATGTACAAGATAATATCCAGAAATTCGTCTGGTGAGGCTTCCGCAATTGTAAGCTGTAGATTAGCATCGATCTTGTCAACCTGCGGAGAGGTGGACTGTGCTCTAGCCGCAGGGAGAGAAAGAGATATGAACAAGACTACAAGTAGCAGGCTGGTTAACAGCGAGGTAACAAGAATCAAAAGACGTTTGCCCATGGATCCTAATGGCTGGAGATTGAGTTCTGGCAGCATCGTTCTATTATAGTTCATAGCATTGGCCAAATGCTCTTAAATGGAAAAAGCCCAGATCCAATCCTAGAAATCCTTGTCTAGCCCGAGGTTAACGAAGATTGACGCGCAGGTATAATCAGCTGATATTCCGGGCTACAATCAAAAAAAATGGCAAGTGGGACAGCTCCTCCCACGCTTCTAGTTGTGATGATGAGCGCTTGATCTTTGAAAGCCTCTCAGCTTCGTCTGAGCTCAAGGACAGATCATCCAGAAAAGCGAAGCGTCCTTTGCTTGCTCTATCAACCTGGTCGAAAAGAAAGACCTTTACATCGAAGCCTGAAGAGTACAATTCAAATGGCAATCTTCTGCCTACCCTTGGATCAGCACCGCTGCGATTTAGGGCTGATAACCAAATTTCTTTACTTTCGATCTGGGGTGGAAATTCTATCAAGGCCCCATAATCGGGCTCAATAGCAACCAAAACGCCATCTAATTCCAAAATACGCTTTATCTCAGTTATGACTCGTGAAAGAGGAGTTGTCCACATCAGCGTGCACTGGCAAAATATCAGGTCAAATGCGGCCGATGAAAAAGGCAAGCAAGTTGCATCACCTCCAACTTGATAGGCTCCTTCAAATTTCTCTCCCTCATGTAAAGCAACCAAGTTCGTGTCCAGAGCGACGACAAGTCCACTACTTCGACGCGAAAGTTCACCGGTGACGGCTCCGTAGCCAGCCCCTAAATCGAGAACTCGCCGCTTATGGGCGATCCCTATTCGCCTGAATAGCCGCGATCGAGCAGGACGTAGCCAAGCAGCCTGTTGCTCTAGCAACCCGGCGGATGGGGTTGCCAAATGGCGGTATTCAGAATATTTTGGTGGAGACATTTGGCCTGTGATATTCCTGAATTATTCATAAAGGAGTTGCAATTAACTTACCGACCACCACCGGCACAAGCGCAGGCACATGCACATCCAGCACAGGCACAAGCACAACTTCCCCCGCTGCTGGATCCACTACCGGAAGACGTTGCTAATGCTTTGAATATATCTCCCGTAACTTTGTCAACGCCGCCTAAATTGACTGCACCGCCAGCCCCTTTAACTTGAAGAAAACCAGGCGTTATAGCCGAGGCCATATTGCCCATTGTATTCTGAGTCCAGCCGGCAAAGGAGGCGGCTACATCAGTTGTGGATGTTCGTCCACCATAGGATGCCCCACTCGGGCCAGGCAAAGCGCTCGGGGTACCGATTCTATCACTACTTGTAAAGGGTCTAACCCAAATTGGGCGATATATGTAGCGCCGCGTTGTTAGTACGTCAGGATAATCATCGTCAAGGAGTAGCCACTGAAGATGGCGATCAAGATACCTTTCTCGTTCTGGGATCTCGCCTATGCTCTTCGCTTCTTTCATGGCCTTAGCAATTATTTTATTGTAATAATCTTGAGTATCGGAAAGATCGAACCCTTTCATTCGATCGGCCGTACTACGAATTAAACTGGCCATCGATTTATCAAAACTGATCTTATGAATCGGTTCGGATTCTTGTTCTTCTATCAAGTCTAGAAAGTAATGTTCGTATGACCTAACAACCACTCCAAATTGTTGGGCAACGGCTAGACGTTGTTTACGGCGTTCTTTAACCGAGTCCAACGATGCCACTTTGTATTCTGGAGATACCTCGACCACTAATGGTGTCCTCTGGACTTCGCGAATGATTCTTTTTTCCAGCAATCCAAAGATAATTAGTGTCAGCACCTTATTCAGGGGTATTTCCAAGATAATTGCCGCCTCTGGCGCCGTCAGGCCTCGTTTGATACCGCCTCCCTCAACCTGGGATATCGCTGGCAAATACCCTTTTTTACGTTTCGATAGTGTGTATTCACTCAGACCCACCAAGACTGTCATAACGGGTAAAGCCAGCAATACTGATGAAGGGCTTTGGATCATTAAGAAGGCCAGTCCGACGGCAACGAGTACAAAAATAGTGATGCCGGTTCCTCCGGTAAATCGGAAGAATGCGATAGCGAACAATATCAACGTGATGCCAACAAGGATGAAGCGGATGGTTGGGTTATCTTCAAGCCATTTCTGCGTGATGTCGAATAAACTTTGCTCAATTACACGCGTCATGCCCCGCTGCGGAAAGGAGACACCTACTAGATTTTCTCCCGATACATTGCCGTTTTCCCAGCGCCAAACGGCTACGGGGTGCTCATCAAAAATAACTTTATCCGTGAAAGGTACGTCTTGAAAAAGAACCTCGTCGGCTTGTACTTCAGGCAACATGTGAATCAGTATCCAAAGATCCGTTGAGCCTACAAGTGTAGGCCCGTCAAACCATGTGGGCGATATCTGTAGAGAGGCTAATTCACCATCAGTCGTGTCCTGAAAAACCAAATCTGGCATTAGAAATTCAAAATGCAAAGTACCTTCTTGACCTGGGGATATCGCTTGATCGCGCAAGTGGATCTCGACGCCAGTATCGATCACTTCGGAAGGACGAATATCGGTTATTTGATGCCCATCTAACTCAGCATACATCATGTTAAGATCATAGCCGTCATGTGGCGTGCCAATGTCAATGATGTCGATAACATCTCCACTGGGAAGATTGGCAAAAGTGATGTCGTAAACAATCCTGGCGGAGGCGTCGGGCTGAACATAGACTTGCATGCGCAATTCCGGCACCATGTAACTTAAATTCTGAGCAAAAACAGCGCCTGTCGATGATAATAGGACAATAAGGAGCAATGCCTGGAAATTGAATATTGGAAGCCAACTTCGATGTCTGTTTTGCTTCAGAATCGATCGATCAAAGGTATTTTTACTCATCATTGGACACCTTTGGACTTTGAGACCAGCCTTTTGGATTCTTAGGACAATCAGCGGCGCAGATTGCCAACCCTGGACATTCATCACATTGGGTAGGACGTTCTATTCTCTTACGAAAATGCATGAATGCATCGTCGTTCCAGATATCTGGCCAATCCTCGTAAAGAATGTTTCCGGCAGAACGGTATGGCCCCCGAGGTGGGATGACATCTCCGCCAGGCTCGACAAAAATAGCCACATCTGACGAGCAACGAGCGCCGAATCTTAGCTGATCGTTGATTGTCAGTGATGGATTACGTAGAAGTGGTGGTAGCCAAATGAATCGAACGTCTGAATCATTTGCCGTTTCTTCCACAAAATTGGCTATCTGGAGCATGGATGAAGCGGGCATGGCACCTGTTCGTTGACTTTCCGACATTTCGTCTGGTGCAGCAATGGCTAGAAAGTTAAGGTTGCGGACGCCAGCTGATTCGATCACGGATAACGTTTCATCGATGGTATCGAGATTGTTTGAAAGCAGTGGCACTTCCGCAACAGGCGCGATCTCATTTTCCTGAATGGCGGCAATGAATGGAAGAATACGCTCGTAGTCCCCGGCGCCTAATAGGGCATCATTGATTTCT
>JAHEJP010000176.1:0-6615 GCA_024638855.1 Chloroflexota bacterium | reverse complement strand
GAGATTGTTTGAAAGCAGTGGCACTTCCGCAACAGGCGCGATCTCATTTTCCTGAATGGCGGCAATGAATGGAAGAATACGCTCGTAGTCCCCGGCGCCTAATAGGGCATCATTGATTTCTGAATCTGAGGATGCGAAAAGGAAGTTTAGGTGATCTAGGCCGGCCGTTGCCAAATTGGTGAGCAATGAAACATCGTCCAAATCAGTAGCTCTACCTCTTATGCCGGTGATCATACCCAGATCTTCTGATCGTTCGACAGCAGAAATGAGATAGTCTGGCTGCGGAATTTCTCCAGCATGAATAATGACGTGTGGAATGCCAGCATTCCACAATTTGTTCAACAAAGGATTCAATATTTCCGAAGGCGCTAATTGAATATCCGCAAGCAACGGAGCTATTAGCTTGGCCTCGAATGGCGAAATCTCAGCATCTTCTAGATTGATGATTGGATAATTGTCATCGGGAGATTCCAGCTCTGCCAAGAGAGCGGCAACCCGTTCTACATCGCCTATCATTGTTTCCTGAGAAGCCCCACGAAATTGATGTTTGAGAGCGTTAAGGATCGTAGCTTCTGAATCTTCCTCTAAGAGACCTTTGGCGATAACAACACCAACTGGGGAAAGATGTGCCGCTGCCGTCGCATTCGCTAGCAAGATACCTCGTCCGTCAAGTTCAGCGCGAAGATGAAATCGCGTAAAGACGTCATCTGTCCCTTTCATGTAGTGATACAGACCTGGATCGACGGAATATCCTCCTTGTGGACTCTTCGGTAAAAACAATCGGCTGAGAAGATCTGATTTGGCCATAAAATCAATTATCCTAGTTAATGTTCAAGAACATTTACAGGCTCCATTTGTTGAACCCATGCCACTTGTGTTGCCGAACTTGTCGCGATCAGGAGCGCTGGTGTTACCAATGGGATCGACTGATAAATGGATCGGGTTGTTTGCAACACCATTCGATCGATTATTTCGAGTGGCAGAACGATTTGGCGGCAGAAATCCGATCCCAAGGGTGCTTGGTTCTTTATTCGTTTGACCAGCAGGACTACATGAATATGATGCAACTGAATCAGAATTAGCCCTGATACCTTCTCGCGCTTGCCGTTCAATGCGACAACCGGCCCCGCATAATGGTAATTCGGGACACTGCCAACATTTTTCCGGCAGTTGGCCAACCTGAGGATTCTTTTCTCTGTCCCGAAAACTCGTGAACAGTTCACTATTCCAGATGTCGTTCCAATCATCACTCAAGATGTTGCCAGCGGTAACATAATAAGATTGGCAGGGAAGTACATCCCCATTTGGCTCAATGCAGATGGAATATTCACCTGCATTGCACCGTTTTGCGCCGAGTTCAAGTTCAACAGGTGACATTCGACAATATTCAGTAGGTGTGTACCATAAAAATCGCATTCCTTTTTCTATCGACTGATCGCGAACTCGAATCAAAAGAGGGGGCAATTCATCTTCAGGTATGGCATTAGGGTCTTGATATCCTCCCCCCGAATAAATCATGCCATTCATGGCAAAAGTTTGGATGCCAAGATCGAATAGAAAATCAATGATTTCTTCGACATGATCCAAGTTGCAACGCATCAAGGTTGTATTTGTGATGCAGTGCATTTGGCTGGCGACAACGTTCTTTATTCCCTTAACTGTCTGGTGAAAAGAAGAAGCTCCCATCATCAGATCATGTGTTTCAGGACGAGACGAACCCAGTGTTACCTGTACATGATTGAGGCCTGAGTCGGCAAGCAATTGGCAGTATGGAAGATGGGCGATTCTCCGGCCGTTGGTGTTGAGCCCTGTTACGAGGCCGCGAGAGTCTGCATAAGCGATCAGTTCAAGTAGGTTGGGATGCAAGGTGGCCTCGCCACCTGTGAAGATGATGTGGGGTATGCCAATGGAAACCAATTTGTTTATGACCTCGAATAAGTCAGTCTTTTGGAGAGAGGCCATATCAAATCGATCAACTTCATTGTAGCAATGGCCACATTGGTTGTTGCAGCCATATGTAAGGGCAAGATCTGCCTTGTAAGGAGCATGTGCCGGCTGGCTAAATAGCGGCGCATTTTCGAGCATATCGACGGCACAAGTCGGGCAGCCATTTTGCGGATTTTGGAAACAGTCGATCATCTCGTATACCTGGCTGAGTTCAAGAGCGACCTGGGGTTTGGCTTGAAGGGGTAGGTTTCGGCTGAGTACTGCCAACGCCCTCGGATAAGGTGTATCGTCCAAGGCGTATTTGGCCATTTGAGTCGCCGTTCTGTTTAGATGAATAACTTGGGTGACGTCAACGAAAAGGATTCCACTCCCATCAATGTCAATGCGTAGATGGATCTGTTTTAGGCCGTGGCTTGTTTGGAAACGGTAGGGATAAAGTCCGGGTTCTGGAGCGGCGATTCTGACAACACTTCCTAAAAATCCATTTAGATCGTTACGAATACCCTCTAGTAAACGACTTTGAGCAATTGCCAACGATTTTCTTACCATTTTGGCTCTTCTTCAAACTGATACGTAGCTCCACAGTGGTCACATTGGACAAGTATCGCTCCCGCCTTGACTTCAATTTCATCTTTGCTTAGGGGGGCGTTGCACGATCGGCAGCGTATCTCTTCCAGGCTTACATCACCGCTTAGATCGATTTGTTGAATTGTCGTGGTCGAGGAGGCTTTTGGCTGTATACGTGTCAAGTATACAATAGCTCCCGCTGCTATGATTAGCACAATGCCGATGATGAGTGTAAAAACTTGACCTCGAGAACCAATCACAAAAACCAAGCCAAGTAACCCTAGAAATGCGGCAATAAGATAGATAACCAGCTTCACGGATACCCTCCTTGTCGAAGTACTAGAGAAGCCAGAATTACTACCTCGTTTCTATCACGTTCCATTACTAATGGCGAGTTAATACTCTAATCAAAAAGTCCCATTCAATGGTGAGTTCACCGGCTGCTTTTGCTTGAATTCAGTATCACTCCTCGATTATGCTGCCTGAAGATGTGTTATTGGAGGGCTCAAAAATGAGAATGCGGCTATTTCCGGCATCAGCAACATAGATTTTTCCGGTTTCGTCTGCTGCGATACCAACAGGTAAGGAAAAACCATCAATCTCGTTACTGTACTGACCAAAACGCCCGATATATTGACCAGCACTATCAAAGATTAGGACGCGGTACCCTTCGGGGTCAGTCACATAGACCTGTCCTTGAGATCCTACCACCATGTACGGTTTATTATTAATCGATTCCCCAAACCAGGCATCGACCGGCCATTCATTCAGGGGTAACAAATCTTGTCCGAAATTTTGAATCCGCCCGTTCCATGTGTCGGCAATGAAGATAGAACCATCGATGCCAACGCCAAGGCCAACAGGCTCATAAAATTGACCTGGTAATGTCCCTTGACTTCCCACGGCTTGTATAAACTGGCCATCCGGGCTAAAGAGCTGGAGTCGATGATTACCTGTATCAGTTACCACGATATTTCCATCATCCAGAATGATGATATCACGAGGACCGAAGAACAACCCTCCGCCTATTTGTCCATCTGTTGGAGAGCCACTCTGACCGAAAATATCAATCAGTTCACCGTCGTGGTTAAATTTCTGAATGCGATGGTTCCATGTATCGGCAACGTAAACAAAATCTTCATCGGCCGCAATACCCCAGGGTTCATTAAATTTACCGGGTTCAGATCCAAACTCTCCCCAACCACGAATGAAGCTGCCCCTCTGATCAAATACTTGTATCCGGTGGTTCCCGGAGTCGGCAACGAATATCAAACCATCTGGGCTAACGGTAACGTTTCTAGGCTGAAGTAGTTGACCGGATTCAGAGCCTTGGCTGCCAATGACTAGCGAGGGCAATAGCTCAAGATTATTGTCGGCATAAATATCGACCGCTGGCTCGGCAGCTACGGCATCAATTCCATGATCCCATAGCGCCGCCAATGTATCCTTTCTGATGTACATGCGCAGATCATGACGTAGCGGCCACTCGCCTGGTGTGTAGTTGCCACCATAGACCGACCCATATTTCTCATAGTCCCGGTAGAAGAAGATATCCCAAAGAGCCTGCCTAACCTCTGGATTTCCCAACCCTCGTCGAAGCTCGGATTCTACGTTAGGATCACCCAGAATGGCGTTCCAGGATAATTTTCGATATTCCTCCATGGGCCACCATAGAAACGTATAGGTCCGCTCTTCGTAATCATCGCCCAGGATCGGTTCGACCTTGCCCCAGTTTTGGCTACCGACAATCACTACTGGTGCTTCTGTGATATTGCGTCCGGGATTTTCTCCGAAGTAAATTCGGTTTGGAAAGTCGCGCAGATACCATGTGAAAGGCCACGAAGAATCATTATCAAACGCTACCTTGATGCTTTTGTCGCCATTCAGTCGCCTAGAGAGTTCTTCTAGTTGGTTCAAGACTTCACTTTTTGTTGCCGGAGCACCGTGGGCGTATACGAGGTACTCGGTAACGTAATCGGCATTCCGGAAGCTAGACATGAAGGTGAATCGAACTGTTAACAAAGCCAAGAGTATTAGAAAGGCGAATAGCCAAGCCCGGCTGCGAGAGCTGGGTTTCAATTTTCGGCCAACCTGGCGGACAAAATAGTAGACAATAGCAGCCATGATAATGCTGCCAATGAGTCGGCCGATATTGTTGAGAGCAATAATATCCTGGCTGCCAAAGCGAATCTGTCCACGAATGATGGGGGACAATACTAATCCAAGCGCGAGAAAAAAGAGGGCGCTTAGGGCCACTAGTAAGACGAACCGGCGTGATAGGATCTCGACCCGATTGGCTGAGATTATTTTCTGATCCACATACCAGCCTCCCAGGAAGACCATGGGGAGAATAAAATGCAAACTAAGCCAGGCCATTTTTTCGCCAGCTAGACTGTAGACGACCCAGGTGCTGATGAACCACCAAAAGACGAAAGGTATGAAACTGAAGAGCGTATCAACGCTGACTATATCTCTCCAACCATTGGCTAAATCTAGTTTTCGAAAAATTTGTCTTTGCCGAACGGCAAACCAGTAGGCTAATCCAGCAAAAACGATGATGGCGCTAACGATCAGACCGGGTAGACGATTGATTGCCTCCTGATTCAGGGCTTGCCTGTTGAAAAACCAATTGGCTAGGCTGAAGGAAAGTAGCGCAACCAATAACAGGATCAAAAAATAGTCCAGAATATGGTGAAGTTGGTTTTTCTTAGCCCAAAAACGTGCAGCAACTAACGATAAGATCAATGGCAGAAATTCATAAAGTGGCAAAACGATTAGGTAAAAGAACATCGGCTGATTCGCCCGTTGAACCTCCTGCTGATTGAGCCAGTATCCCAAAGACCCGAGCATACCACTTGCCCAACCTGAAGGATTCGTGAAGAGAGAAGAAAATAGTAGCAAGAAGATTCCATGAAAGATTAATGCTGCAACGATCCAACGACGACGATTCCACCATAAACCAACCAATACAGAGACTGTAAGAGTGAGGATCAAGAAGCCGGCCGAGAACAAAACATCATTTGTCAGAACGGTCGATCGGCAATTTGCATCGAAGAGTCTGGCGAAAAAAAGCTGAGCGGGAGACATGGCTTCTTGCCCAGCGATCTGGCAAACATTGAGGCCATACCCAAGGGGATCGGCGCCGGCAATTACGACGAGAAATGCTGTAGCCGTCGGTAATGTCAGGGTGGTGAATAATACTACCAGGTCAAATTCAGGGAATTCGTCAATAAATGGCCGCATGCCATTTGCTGTTAGGAAAAGACCGACCGATAGTGCAATAAGCCCACCTATTTGAAGCCAACGAAAAATGCCATCCGAGGCTTGCTCCGTTGATTGATCATCTGCTGGGGCAATGCGTTCGCCGGGATCGGCAGCGAATCCGGCGTCGGTAGCTTCTTCCGTTGCCAAACCATCCACACCGAGGGCACCCGAAATAATATGTTGTCCAAAAAATCCAGCCCCAAATAGGGCTAATGCGACTGCTACTATTACCAGTGGGTACCGGATCCGGGGCCAGGTCTTGCGAAACCAAGCAGCAGTAAGAATCTTGAACAGCAAGCTTAGGGCCAAAAAACTACCGAAAATAGCTACGTATATGAACGAAGTCTCCATGGTCGTAAACATCAATCCCATGGCGACGGCGAACCACCAAATATACTTATCTTTGCGTTCTCTTAAGAAATATTGAATAGCAATGAAGAGTATGAAGGCTGAAACAATAATATAAATATCGTGCCGGATATAGCGAGAGTAATAGGTAATGTACGGTGAAATCAACAACAAAATGCTGGCGACAATGGCACCAGATTTGCCTAACCAATCTCTAAGGAAATAAGGCAAAATGACAAGTATGACACCGAGGATGGCAACCGGGATCCGAGCGCTCGCATCATTGTCGCCAAATAGCCAAAAAGAGAGTGCAGAGGCATGAAACAAGCTTGGCCCATGCATAAGTGGCGTATGTTGGTAACCGTCGCCATTGTAATATTGATATGAGTATTGCGTATGCAGGCTCTCATCGTGACTGACAACTCTATCGCCGATTCCCCAAAAACGGGTAACTATCGCAATAAGTATGATGATAAGATAGATCGTCTT
>JAHEJP010000542.1 GCA_024638855.1 Chloroflexota bacterium | reverse complement strand
CGGCGTGAAGGAAGCGGTCGCTTCCGGCGGCCGTTCTATCAACAAGACCGATCCAGTCTGGGCCTGATCTTCGCCAACCATGTCCAGGTTTAAACCCGCGACCATATTCGGAATTTCATCCTCATGCCTGGACAGGTAAGCGAATGATCCTGTCATCTCCGGCATCCACAAGAAGCGAATAGTGCGTTTTGGTTGGGGTAATTCGCCGCTCGTGATGAGCCTCTGTAAGGTGCGTGCCGCTTCTAGATTGGCCGCTGCCCCCGAAGCATTATCATTTGCCGATGGTTGCGGATGGCACAGGTGGCTGACCAAAACCACTGTATCCTGGCTTTGGCCCTGGATGACGGCCGTCACAACTTCCATGTCGCCGTCGTAAAAGCGAGCATCAACCTCAGCCCTAACCTTTACCGGCGGCTCGCCGGCCTTTTGTCGTAAACGTATCAGGCGACGCAACTTTTCGCCTTGCCGGGGCGACAAGACAAAGCCAAAACACAACTTTTGTTCCGCCGAACCCGTCCACCAAAACGAGGTGTATTGGCGCGCATCGGGCAGGTCCATGGCTTCGCGCACCGGCGGCGCAGCGCTCATCCCGTCGAAAATGATGCCCACAGCCCCGTGCTGATCTACTGCCAATTGCCGTACTCGCTCGATGGAACCTCGCCCGGCCCCGTTGGTCAGCACGATTTTTCCGGCTAAATCCAATCCTTCGTAATCAGATTCCTCGAAGCCACGCTCTAAGATCACGACTTCGGCTTCGCCCTCGTAGGCAGCACTGCGCTGGATGATCGACAGCTTCAACTCGTCAAAATCAGCCAGCAACTGCGCTTCCTCGGCCGGTTCGATCACTTGCAGTGTTGCATGGGCGCAATCCCACTCCTGAAATGATCGCGAAGTCCAGAACTTGGTTTCGTAATTGGCTGGATAAGTTTCCAAAGTGGCTTCCAGACCCGCATTTTGCAGCTCGCCGAAGACGTAGCTAGCCGCCCCTCGATAGCCTGGGCTGGCCTGAATACGATGATAATGGCTGATTGCCCCCACATCGTCCTTGGCTCGCCGGCCGAGATAAGCCTTGTTAATGCACTTTACCATGTTCGTCAGCATCCGATCAAACCTCCGGGTTAATTACGTCCCTTCTATATATATAGTAGCTAATTAATAAGTTCGAATGAAATTGCGCCGGTCGCACGCCAACCGTACCCTAATCTGTTTGGCCGGTCAGGGTGATGACTAAGCGTCGCCGGCCGCCATGATTCCGATGTTCGTTAAGATAGATGCCTTGCCAGGTGCCTAGGTTGAAGCGGCCGTGGCTGATGGGTAGGTTCAGCGAGTTGCCCAATAAGACCGCCTTGATATGGGCCGGCATATCATCCGGCCCTTCATACGTATGCACGTAATATGGCGCATTCTCCGGCGCCAACTGGTTGAAGTAATTTTCCATATCCCGCCGCACGGTGGGATCGGCGTTTTCGTTCAGGGCCAGCGAAGCCGATGTATGTTTGATGAAAATGTGGACCAGACCCACCTGGTAGCGCCTTAATTCTGGCAACTGGGCCTCGATCTCCTGCGTGACCAGGTGAAAGCCGCGCGATTTTGCTTCTAAGATAATCTCTTTCTGGAACCAGGCCATATTATCCTTTACACGTTAAAACGAAAATAAATGACATCGCCATCCTGGACAATGTACTCCTTGCCTTCAATCCGCAGCTGCCCGGCTGCCTTGGTCGCCGCCCAACTGCCGAAGCCGACAAAGACATCATAATGTACCACTTCGGCGCGGATGAAGCCCCGTTCGAAATCGGTATGTATGACCCCGGCCGCTTGGGGGGCAGTCGAACCTTCGCGCACCGTCCAGGCCCGGGCTTGCTTTTCATTAAAGGTGAAGAAGCTAATGAGACCCAGGATCCGGTATCCTAACCGGATGATCTGCTCCAGGCCGCTTTCACCGGCCCCGGCCATTTCCAGGTATTCGTGCCGCTCCTCGTCGCTCATGCCGGCCATATCGGCTTCCAATTGGGCGCAGATCTTTATTACCTCCGCCCCTCCTTCGGCCGCCACCTGGCGCACCTCCATCACGTAATCATTGTCTTCCGCTAAGCCATCTTCATCCACATTGGCGGCGTAGATGACCGGTTTTGCCGTCAGGAAACGCATCTCGTGTACCAGTGCTCGATAGGCATCAATTTCCTGGTCCGGGTAGGCGCTGACCGGGATGCCCTTTTCCAATTGTCCTTTTAATTTATCGGCCATCTCTAGCAGTGGGATGGCTTTTTTATCCCCCTTTACCTGGGACGTCAGTCGCTCGATTTTTCGCTCCAACTGCTGCAAATCGGCCAGGGCTAATTCCGTATTGATGATTTCGATATCCAGGCGCGGTTCAGGCTGGGGGTTGATATGGACCACGTTTTCATCATCGTAACAGCGGACCACGTGAATGATGGCCGCGGCGTCGCGGATGTGGCCCAGAAACTGGTTGCCCAAGCCCTCGCCCTGGCTGGCGCCCTTGACCAGCCCGGCGATATCCAGGAACTCCACCGTTACCGGGATCACCGTCAACACACCCACCAGTTCGGCCACCTTTCCCGGCCGGCCGTCCGGGACCGGCACCACGGCCCGGTTGGGTTCGATGGTACAAAATGGATAATTTTCGGCCGCCGCCTGTTGTTCTTTGACTAACGCGTTGAAAGTCGTGCTCTTGCCCACGTTGGGTAGCCCGACGATGCCAATGCTTAAGGCCATGTTTGCCTCCCAGCCCTAACTTTACATGCGCGTCACTATAGCACTTTTTGCCTGCTTTGTCCGCCAAA
>JAHEJP010000541.1 GCA_024638855.1 Chloroflexota bacterium | reverse complement strand
CTAATAGTAACTAAACTCTAGCATAAGTTTACCTTACAAAGAAAGGCAAATCAAAAACAGCGCTTTTTCTGCGGTCGAGAAATTAATTCGACCAGCGCTCTATCACCTTGTAAACTTGGGTTTATCTTGCTAATGATTTGCAGGTATGGAATTGGGCTTGTGGTTTCCCATATTAAGAACCACGTTGCAGGAAGGAGATACCGTGGACATTAAAGTTGTACCTCTCAAAGAATCAGAAATGCGGCCGGTTCCAACTGGCAACTACGGTTTTGGCAAAACCATGACCAATCGCATGTTCACCCAATATTACTCCTCAGATAAGGGCTGGCACGATGCCACCATCGGCCCATATGGTCCCTTTTCACTGGAACCCGCTACGTCGGTATTTCATTATGCCCAGGAAATTTTCGAGGGAACAAAGGCTTACCGCTTAACCGATGGTAACATCAACCTGTTTCGCCCTTGGGAAAATATGAAGCGGTTCAATAATTCCGCCCGCCGTATGGCTATGCCGAACGTAGATGAGGAAGAGCATCTAGAGGCCATCATCCAGCTCATTTCCATGGACCAAGAATGGACTCCTAGCCAACCAGGTTCGGCTTTGTACATCCGGCCAACCATGATCGCTACCGAGCCTTTCTTAGGCGTGCATGCTAGCAGCAATTACCTTCATTTTGTGATACTTTCACCTGTGGGCGCCTACTTTGCCGAGGGCTTTAACCCGGTGCCAGTACATATCTCACACGAATATCGCCGGGCGGTCAAAGGCGGTACTGGCGCGGCGAAAACAGGCGGCAACTACGCAGCCAGCTTGCTCGCAGGAGCGGATGCCAAGGAGAAAGGCTATTCGCAAGTACTGTGGCTGGACGCCATTGAAGGGCGCTTCATCGAAGAAGTCGGGGCGATGAATATTTGCTTCGTTTATGGTGATGACCATATTGTAACGCCGCCGCTCACCGGAAGTATCTTGCCAGGTGTCACGCGGGACTCGGTTATTAAACTCGGCCGTCATTTAGGATACCAGGTGACGGAAGAGATGGTTGACGTCAATGACCTGTTGGCCGATATCCAATCAGGCAAGATCAGCGAGGTTTTTGGCTGTGGCACGGCCGCCGTCATCGCGCCGGTTGGAAAATTTGGCTACCGGGATGAGGAATACATCGTCAACAACTACGAAGTAGGTCCTGTGGCCAAACATCTATACCAGCAGTTGACTGACATCCAATATGGGCGTATTCTCGACCCATTTGATTGGACGCTGACCATTAAGGTGGATTAAGTTCGAGAACTGCCTGGGGCATGCTCCTTTGGCCAAGAGGCAGACTGGGCTCATGTTCATCAAGGATTGCACCAATTGGCAGTGCTGGGTGCAAAGTTGATAGTTTCTGGCACTAAAGATTGGTAGACTTATATTAGCCGGTTTTACGGCCTAGACGACCGTTATCCATCGGCCTTAAATTGAAGCATTCTGAAGCCGGCTTCTTGAACTTAAGAAAGCCGGCTTCATTTTGGAGAATTTTATGCGACTAGTTGCAATAATAGGAGTCGGTCAAACCCCCGTCCGTGAACATTGGTCGCTGTCTTTGCGCGACCTGGCGATAGCTGCCGGCCGGTCGGCGATGGAAGACGCGGGAATAGAAAAGGTTGACGCGATTTACGTTGGCAATATGACCAGCGGCAGCCTGAACCAACAGCGACACCTGGGGGCATTGGTAGCCGACTTTTTAGGCCAATGGGGAGTGGAAGCAGTTCGTATGGAGGCTGCCTGCGGTTCGGCCGGCTCAACCATGCGACAAGGAATTCTGGCTGTAGCAAGCGGGGAAAAAGAAGCCGTTTTGGCTATCGGCGTCGAAAAAATGACCGAAACATCAGGCTCAGAAATCACCGCGGCGTTGACCGGCGCGGCCGACGCTGATTATGAAATCATTCATGGCGTCAGCTTCGTCAGTTTAAACGCGCTAGTGATGCGCCGTTATATGCATGAATATGGCTATACTCAGGCTGATTTCGCTCCCTTCGCCATCAACGCCCATGCCAACGGGGCAAATAATCCCAACGCCTTGTTCCGCCGGTCGATCAGTCAAAAGGATTATGTGACGGGCCGGTCGGTGGCCGATCCGGTAACGTTGTTTGATGCTTCACCCATAGGTGATGGCGCAGCCGCCTTATTATTGGTCCCGGCTGATAAAGCGCCGTCAGCCGTGCAGGTAATCGGTTCGGCTTCGGCCACCGACACCCTGAGCGTCCATGATCGAGAAGATCCCATCTGGCTTGAAGGGGCGATGAAATCGGCCAGCCGTGCCTATGCCCAGGCCGGCGTTGGTCCGGAGGATATCGATCTCTTCGAACTGCACGATGCCTTCAGCATTATGGCCGCCCTATCTCTTGAGGCGGGTGGATTCGCCGAACGAGGACAAGGGGTTCGCCTGGCCCAAGAAGGGGCTATCTTGCCCTCCGGCCGGATTCCTATTGCCACCATGGGAGGTTTGAAGGCTCGCGGTCATCCTGTTGGCGCCACGGGACTATACCAACTCGCCGAAGCGACATTGCAATTACGCGAAAAGGCCGGTAAAGCCCAAATAGGTGGTGTGAAAATCGCTATGACCCAAAATATTGGCGGCAGCGGGGCGACCGTCGTCACCCACATTTTAAAGAAACCCGGTCATTGAAGCTAAGCGCCTGATGGCTGGTCTAAGGATCCGTACTAGTTGAGGCCTCAGCGATATGACTGATCAGATCCGGCGGTTGGCGACTAGGTTTCGGCAACAGGAAGAATTCGCCACCACTTACTCTCCGCTCTACGCTGGCCTATTCAGCGCCGT
>JAHEJP010000175.1:2754-10502 GCA_024638855.1 Chloroflexota bacterium | reverse complement strand
CATCAGAATCGATCCGCCGGCTATAAGGTTTAATGCCGAGGACGTAAGGAAAATAGAGAGCGTTGTAAAAGCGCCATTCATCCATCATGCCGAATTCCCCTTCTCCCCTTGGTTTCAATCGATCGATGCTTTCCGCCAACAATAGCTTCAATTCGGCCGCCCGCTCTAATGTATTATCGTCTCGCTGCTTTTCATCCAGACGTGCCTCGATTAAATGCATCCGGGTTAACGGGCTGGCCGAAAGGCGAGGCAGATTAGCCAATTGGCTCAAAGCTCGACGCGTTAATCGAACGAACTGTTCTTCAGTCAACGAGGTGGGATCCAATACTTCCCTGCTTCTAGGGGCTGCCTTGGCAACGACTCTCGCCTCTTCCCTGGTTTCACGCACGCGCGAAATTCGGCCGAAGATCAGCCAATCCAGGCCGGTCTGAATCATATCAGAAAAGGTTTGCATGACGATAGCGGTCATAATCACTGCCAACAGCAAAGTCACCATGGCGAGTGTGGCTCCAGTGCTAAAAAGCATGGCCAATAAAATCTGAACACCAAAGATAATAATGATTAAGAAAGAGTATGCCAGCGAGCGGAAGATATCAGGTAATAGGGCCTCCCCTTGATTCAAGGCGTCGGCCGCGGCGATTCCAAGACCTAATAAAACCAGATCAAAACCAATTCCCATTATGAGCAATTGACGAGGTATGATATCTAAGGGAACCAGCAACAAACCAAAACAAGACCAAAAAATAGGCTAGCTACCAATATCATGCCTATGGGCAGACGGTTCTGTTGTCCTTTCAATAGTCTTAGAAGAAACAAGATTGAACCCAATAGGAGCACAAAGAAAATGGATGCGAATAAAAAGTATCCAGCTTCGGGCTGAAGTCCTTCTGCAGAAATGGCTCCAAAAACACCAGTACTTGCTGCAACTATGAACACAACAATGGCTAGAGGTATCAGCCAGCGATCGACTATCGGCCCGAGTTTCTTACGTATTCCAGCGCTTTCAGGCATGAGATACAGAATCGCACCAAACCAGAAAATAGCCGGCATCAATAATAACGGTCAGCTCCAACGGATGAATGTTTCTGCCTGAATTGGATCGACGACAAAATTCAGTAATAGATCGGCCGCCAGGGCCAAAGAATAAGCCACCAGTCCAAGTCCTGTAAAGCGCAGCTGAGGATTCGTGATGTCCCGGCCCAGAAGGTATAGACCGAGCCACAAGGCAAGGCTAAATGAGGTTATTTGAAGTGCTAAAAGTCCCATGTTCATTTGAAACTATCACGGAGATGTTGATTGATTATTACAGACAATCAACCCTGTCATTGCTGCCTTATGACATTCTTCGTTGACGAAGCTGCCTTTTATCACTGTAATGAATCCGGGATATACTTCAAAATTATAGTTGGCGATCCGGATGTCGAAGCCGTTATACGTAATACACGTAAAGAC
Source organism: Chloroflexota bacterium (assembly GCA_024638855.1). Taxonomy (GTDB): domain Bacteria; phylum Chloroflexota; class Anaerolineae; order Promineifilales; family Promineifilaceae; genus UBA11865. Next base: position 9,050 of record JAHEJP010000175.1, on the reverse strand, counting down.
TGGTAGAGCTTCTCAGTAGCATTGCCCTGGATCAATAGTATGAATATTTACCGGTTGATTAGACCGGCGATAAAACAAAATGCCCTGTTGGTAATAGTTTCCTTGTTGCCTGTCTGGTTAGGCATGGCTGCATGCGGGGATATTCGGCCCGGTCCTCAACCCCCACCAGTAGGTGATATCAACGAACAAACAATTACAACTCCCTCTTCCTTGCCCCCAGCGCCAGACGATATTCCTGTTCACTTTGACCATATTTCCTTGGAGGATGGTTTATCCCAGAGCACGATAAACACGATTCTTCAAGATAGTCAAGGATTTATGTGGTTTGGGACAACTGATGGGCTTAATCGCTTCGATGGCTATGAGTTCACGGTATACAAACACGACTCGGCCGATGAAACGACTCTAAGCCACAATCACATTTTGGTTCTCTTTGAGGATAGTCAAGGAAATCTTTGGGTAGGAACAGATGGTGGTGGTCTAAACCTATTCGATCGAAATCGAGAAGATTTTATTCATTATCGTAGCAGCTCCACCAACCCAGATAGTATAAGCAGCGACAGTGTCACGGCCATTTATGAAGATGCCGATGGTAATTTTTTGATAGGCACCTCAAATGGTCTTAATAAATTAAACAGAGAGGACGGAACCTTTACCCACCACCCAAACGATGTCACCCCGTTCGGCGATAATCCTAATAATGATCACATTACTGCCATACTCCAGGACCAACAAGGCACAATATGGCTAGGCACTATGGCCGGTATGCTAACGTTCAATCCCCAGGATCAATCGTATACAGATTTCCCGTTAATTCGGCCGCTTCCACCTAGGATTCCTGAAGGTCCTGAAGAAGTAAAGGTATTGTCGATTTTCGAAGACAATTCCGGTCTTTTGTGGATCGGCACCCAAGGAGAGGGTTTAATTTCCATAGACCTTTCTACCAGGCGGTTGAATCACTATCTTCACGACAGAAATTCACAGCATAGTTTAAGGCACAATACCGTTAATCATATTACGCAAGATCGGCTCGATTCTTTGTGGATCGGTACAGGCGGAGGACTGGATAGGTTGGCTCCTGGAAACGATAGATTCGAACATTTTCGGGCGTTTCCAAATGATGGCGAAGGTCTGAGCGATGATGAGATCAGAGTCGTATTTTTCGATGCAGCAGGCGTCCTTTGGATAGGCACAACCATCGGCGGCATAGATAAATACGACCCTTTTAAGACCAAGTTCGCTCATATTCGCTCCAACACCGCCGATCCAAATGAGCTGAGTGACCCCCAGGTGTGGACATTCTTCCAAGATAATTTGGATTATCTGTGGATCGGCACCTCTTCAGGTCTTGACAAGTTGGATCGCCGCACGGGACAAATGACTCACTATTTGCATGATCCCGAAGATAGCCGAAGCTTGAGTGACAATCACATAAGCAAGATCATCAACGACCGATATGGTAACCTATGGTTTGCCACCTCATATGGATTGAATCGTTTCGATCGGTCAGCGAATTCTTTCTACCGTTTTTTGCCCGATCCTGATGATCCTAGTAGTTTGAGTAACCCGGAGATAATCGCCTTACATGAGGATAAACTGGGCTATATTTGGGTTGGCACGGCCGGCAGTGGGCTAGACAGGCTCGACCGGGTGGCGAATCAATTCGACCACTTCCAATACAGTGAAGAAGCTCAGCTTCAGGAATCACTTCCCTTGAACAATATCCGCTATTTTTTTGAGGATGGGAATAACTCAATGTGGGTTGGCACCATGGGCGGTTTGGCCAGATTCGATCAAGAGACCGAAACATTCACTTACTTCCACCACGATCCCATTGACCCAGACAGCCTGAGCGATAACATCGTAAATGCCATCCATAGGGATAGCGAGGGCACTGTCTGGATAGGGACGGCCCATGGTCTTGACTGGCTGAACGAATCTGACAATAGTTTTGGACACTATCGTGAAAAAGATGGCCTGGCAAATAATACGGTGCTAGGTATTCTGGAGGATTCGGACGGCCATTTGTGGCTGAGTACCAACCGTGGATTATCCAGATTTGATCCCAAGACTGGTGCGTTTCGCAATTATGACACCAGCGACGGACTCCAATCTTTAGAATTTAACGCCGGTGCATTCTACCAGAACGATGAGAGTGAAATGTTCTTCGGCGGCATCAACGGATTCAATTCATTCTATCCTGAAGAAGTCCGCGACAACACTTATTCTCCACCCATAGTCATCACCGATTTTCTACTTGGGAACGAATCAGTTCCCATTGGCCCGAATTCATTGTTGCAGCAAAGCATCATCCAGACAAAGGACATTCGGATGCCCGGGCAGGGCAAAGCATTTTCATTCGAATTTTCGGCCCTGCATTATGGAGCACCACAGGAAATTCAATATGCCTATATCATGGAGGGATTCGACACCGATTGGAACTATATAGGTGGCCGCCGATTCGCAACCTATACAAACTTACCTCCCGGCGACTATATATTCCGGGCGACAGGAACAAACAGCGATGGTGTATGGAGTGAAAAAAGCACCGCAGTTAATATCAATGTCCCTTACCCTTTCTGGCAGACGTGGTGGTTTGCTACCCTGCTAGTACTGGCTGTTGTCGGAACTGCGGTAGCTGCTTATCGATTAAGAACACGAAACATCGAAGCTCGCACGCGTGAATTAGAAGAACTGGTCGCCGTTCGGACAACCGAGATCCAGGCGCGGCGGGAAATTGCGGAAGGCCTGCGTGAAATCTTAATCTTACTCAACTCAAATAGATCCTTAGAAGAAAGCCTGCACTACATCGTATCTCAAGCAGCGCGGCTAACAGATGCAGAAGATGCCATTATATTTCGTCATGATCCCGATGAATCAATGATGATCATGGCCACAAATCCCGGGGGACGGATAAGATATTCACCCGATGCAGCTATCATTGGCGTCACTGAAAATTGGGCAAATGATGGCTTACTGGACAATCAGCCTCTGGTTATCCCAGATTTTATTGTTTATTGGCTTGCCCATCCCGAGATTCGGTCTGAATCACAGGAGAATTACCACGCTTTATTGGGTATTCCCCTCCATTTGGGGAAAGAGATTTATGGTGGTTTATTGATGTTTTATGACCAGGTAAGAAATTTTTCAGACGAAGATCTGGAGTTGGGTTTTACATTTGCAGATCAAGCAGCGTTGGCTATTGCCAATGATAGATTACGTGAACAAGCAGAGCAAACGGCGGTGGCCATGGAACGAAGCCGGTTAGCGAGAGAATTGCACGACGCAGTCACGCAGACGATTTTTTCAGCTAGCCTGATTGCCGAAACCGTTCCCCCGGTCTGGGAGATGGATCAAGAGGAAGGGCGAAAATTATTGCAGGAACTCCGGCAGTTGACGCGTGGTGCATTGGCTGAGATGAGAACGCTCCTGCTGGAATTGCGACCAGCAGCCCTAGAAGAAACCAGATTGGCTGATTTACTGAAGCAACTTTCGGAAGCTGTAACCGGCAGAACGGGGGTGCCAGTCAGGATTCAGGTGAAGGATACTTGTGAATTACCGGTAAATGTGAAAGTTGCTCTATATCGTATTGCCCAAGAATCTCTTAATAATGTTATGAAGCACGCTCGTGCATCCCATGTTGAAGTTAGTTTAAGCGGTTATTCCCACGAAAACGGTGTATTATTATCGGTGAAAGATGACGGTCGCGGCTTTGATTTGAACAATGTGCCGGCCGACCGGCTTGGATTAAAAATCATCCGGGAACGAGCTCAAGCAATCAGCGCGTCGCTGTCGATAGAGACTCATCCGGACCGGGGAACCCAAATATTAGTTGAATGGCACGAAGGCCAGTAACATGCAAAATTCAAGAACAATCAAAGTTATGCTTGTCGACGATCACGATATGGTCAGGCGTGGCTTAGCCGCGTTTTTGCAAGGGATGCCAGATTTAGAATTGGTTGGCGAGGCTAGAGATGGCGCTGAAGCGCTGGCCATGTGTAACCGAGTCCAGCCAGATGTCATATTGATGGATCTGATGATGCCGGAGGTGGATGGCGTGGCCGCAACCCGAACCATCGGAGAACGTTGGCCGGATATCAAGATCATCGCTTTAACCAGCTTTCAAGAAAAAGAGCTAATTCACGAGGCTCTACGGGCTGGAGCTATTGGCTATTTGCTCAAAAATGTCACCGTAGAAGAATTAGCGGCCGCCATCAGATCGGCCCATGCTGGCCAATCATCGCTTGCTCCAGAAGCAGTACAAGCTTTGATAAATGCGACTTCCCTCCACACCCAATCCAAACCGGCCTATAACTTAACGGAACGAGAGATGGAAGTATTAGCACTCTTGGTTGAAGGGCTCAATAATCGGGAGATAGCTGAAAGATTGATTGTCAGCCGGGCTACTGCCAAAGCTCACGTCAGCCATATCTTCGATAAAATGGGCGTGTCAAACCGTGCTGAAGCCATTACGTTGGCTTTGCGCGAGAATATCATAGACTGACTTTTTCCTCTGAACTAGCGCTAAAATCAGCCACCTGGCCAATATCATTACCCCTCACTTGCCCAATGTATTCAGGCTTCTTCCGTTCTATAATGTCTTTAAGGATCCTGGGAACAGCCTATCCGAGTAAACCGGCATTAATTATGCCGGAATGACATATCCTAACGGTGGTTAACTTTCATGCAGTTGCACTCAAAGATTTATACGGTATTTCACAAAGATTTGCATAATTGCACACAATGGGAAATTTTACTAGTCATCACTATTTGAAATGATCTTCCTTTAGGGACGTATTAAGATGCGAATTCTTCTCGCCGATGAGCAATCTAAGGTTCGGTTTGCTATTCGTATGCTCTTAAAGTCGCGAACCGAATTAAAGGTGGTGGGTGAAGCGACTGATGCCCAGGAGTTGATGGCTCAATTAGCCGTGAGCCTTACGGATGTGGTGATACTCGATTGGCACTTACCTGGTTTGGTAGAATTTGGTTCGATTGCAACCTTGAAGAAAAACCACCCCGGCTTATATGTCATCATACTGAGCGGCCGGCCTGAATTGGGCCAAGCTGCTCTTGATGAGGGCGCCGATGAATTCGTCAGCAAAATCGATCCCCCCGAATACTTGTTATCTAGCATAGGCCGCTGCCAAGCATACCTCGATCACAAGCTAGTAAAAACAAACATCCCATAGCCTACACCAGCCCATAACCTCCACAATCCGCCACCTGGTTAACCACGATAGACCACTTGGCCGATGCTTCGCTGAACACTGTCTGTTAGGTTTAATTATTAGACTGATGATGCTTCAAATTGATGGTTTTCAGATAAATGCAGCTCAGACTAACTTCTAACCAGGCATGAACATAGCAGCCAAGCAAAGTGAGGAATATGCTGATGGTTGGATCAGAAACAATCCGCGTGATGTTAGTCGATGACCACGGCATGGTCCGGCGAGGCTTAGCCGTCTTTCTGAATATCCACGCCGACTTAGTCCTGGCTGCGGAAGCGGCAAGTGGCCGGGAGGCGATCGATCTATGTGAATCCATTCAACCAGATGTCATCCTAATGGATCTTATCATGCCAGAAATGGATGGAGCTGCCACAACCAGACTGATTAAGGAGCGATGCCCGCATGTAAGAGTAATCGCCTTAACAAGTTTTCCAGAAAGGGACTTAGTGCAAGAAGCGCTGCGAGCAGGTGCCATTAGTTACCTATTGAAAAATGTCACCTCACAAGAATTGGCTGCGGCCATACGAGCTGCCTATCACGGACGTTCGACATTAGCGCCAGAAGCGGCTCAGGCATTGGTTCGAGACGCTCGTCATGAAGTGAGCCCCGGTCATGATTTAACACCGCGGGAAAAAGAGGTTCTGGATTTGATGGTAGAAGGCCTAAGCAATCCAGAAATTGCGGAAAATCTCAGCGTCAGCCGGTCAACGGCACGAGCTCATGTTAGTCAAATTTTGTCTAAGCTTGGGGTTTCCAATAGGGGCGAAGCTATCGCCCTGGCTTTTAGAAGTGGCTTGGTGAATTAAATATATTTCAGGCCAGACAACTGTCCAGGCTTTACCTGGACAGTTGTCCAAGTAAGAAATCCCCCAACTGCCCGATGCAGCTTCTGGCCCTCTTTTTTAAACTTCAGATAACAATTCCCCGCTATCCCGGTTGGAAAGACACACTACCTCCCCGGGATCACTGGCAAAGAACTACTCCTCCGTAGCAGGGGCAGTCTCGTCTCCTCCACTGCCCCTGTTTGTCTTTCTAAAGGCTGTTCCAGCTCTCAAAAGACATGAT
>JAHEJP010000175.1:0-2654 GCA_024638855.1 Chloroflexota bacterium | reverse complement strand
TTGCCAGTTGGCTTAAGCGGCCGAAATCAGCCTGATGTTTAACATAGGCGGAACGAAAGATCTCCAAGAGCTCTTGGTAAACAACATTTTGTTGGTCATTTGGCTCGACAGGCTCCTCGTAATCCGCCCATGATAATGAACTGTCTTTGACCTCAAATAACCCGATACCGCTACCGGCTAACAAGGCAGCGCCGAGAGCTGCTTGTTCTCTTGTCTTAAGCTGGTAAACAGGCAAATTGAAGGCATCGGCAATGATTTGTAGCCACAAAGGGCTCTGAGCACCGCCGCCAGCGGCTACGATTCTATCAGGCTTAGCGCCAACTTCTAGGAGAGTTTCGTAAGCATCATAAAGGGCTAAAGCCACCCCTTCCATAACGGCCCTCACCATCTCTGACCGACCATGGCTAACTGTCAAGCCTAGGAACATCCCCCTAGCTTGTGAGTCGATGAGCGGCGTTCGTTCCCCCATCAGGTATGGCAAAAAAAGCAAACCATTCGCCCCGGGCGGCACTGACTCAGCCCAATGATCCATCCTGGCGTAAGCATTTTCCGTGTCCAGATCAAAAACACGATCCCGCAGCCAGCGCAAACTTAGCCCGGCCGATAAAGTTGCCGCCATCTGGTACCACCCTGCCATCTCGGGTCCCGGATGAAGAGCGCCGCAGAATGTATGCATCCGACCTTTTAGGTCGATGGAACCTGCAACGGATGGGATGACGAGCTGGCCGCCGCTGCTAATCGTGAGTAATAGATTCCCCTCATCGACAGTGCCGGCTCCTAATAAGCCACAGGCGGTATCTGCTGCCCCGGTGATGACCGGAATGCCGGGCAACAAGCCCAGAGTCTTGGCCGCTTCACGGTCGAGAGATCCCGCCATACTATCTGAAAGTATGATCGGCGGTAACGATCTATGATCAATTTCTAGGATAGTTAGGATTTCGTCAGACCAATCACGGGTTCGTTTATCCAGCAACAAGGTACCTGAACCATCACTGGGTTCACTGGCCAACTCGCCGGTCAGGCGCCAGCGTAGATAATCCTTAGGGGTCAGGATCATGCGGACCTTCCGCCATATTTCAGGAGCATGTTGTTGAAACCAGCGAATGGTTGCCGCTTGAAAGCCGGTCGCTGCCGGGCTACCGGTTATTTGAATCAAGCGGGTCGCTCCCACCAGGTCGGTAATTTCTTTCACCTGTTGCCGGCTGCGTTGATCTGGCCAAATCACGGCCGGTCCTAGCAGGTTACCCCGCTTATCGAGCATCACCAACCCGTGCATTTGGCCCGAAAGACCGATGGCTCCTATCGATGATGGGCCTAGCTTCACCTTCGATAAAACCTGTTGAATGGCAACTCCAGCGGATTGCCACCACAAGTCTGGGGACTGTTCGGCATGGCCCATCCGGGGATATTGTATGTCGTACTCAACGCTCCCTTGAGCGAAAATCTGACCATCTGGATAAAGTAAGATGGCCTTCAGAGACGACGTTCCCAGATCGATGCCCAACAGTATTGTCATTGAATCCCCAATGTCTACTTATCTATTTGTAGTTCTGAAATATGTTCCGGGCCTAGATAAAACCGCAGCTTTTTCGAATGATCAATTCGGCCGGCAATATACGACGCCTAGGTGGAGAAACACCTTCTTCGATGATCTCAAGCAGCGTTTCGACCGCCAACTCACCGATGCGCTTGATAGGCTGTCGGACGGTAGTCAATGTTGGCGTCGCAGTCGCAGCTGGGGGAAGATCGTCAAAACCGACGACAGCAACTTCATCTGGGACGCGCTTTCCCAAATCATTGAGCGCCCGTAAAGCGCCCAAGGCCATGGCATCTGAAGCGGCGAAAATGCCGTCCGGATTTTGTTCTGCCAGGCGAAGCATCGCGCTATAGGCAACCGACTCCTCAAAATCACCGACGGCAACAAGCTTTTCGTCTACCTTTATCCCCCTGCTATTTAGAGCCTCATAATAACCTTGCAATCTGTCGATTCCTGCGCTCATGTCAAGACGACCGGTTATCGTGCCAATTCGCTTTCGGCCGCTCCTGACCAAATGAGAAACGGCAGTAATAGCTGCCGAAAAATTATCCACGTCGACGTAACTCGCCTCAATGGACTCTTGGGGGCGGCCAATGATTATGTGAGGCATTTGGTTATCAAGCAGTCGCCAGATCAGCGGATCATCCAGATGCGAGGAAGCGATGACGACCCCATCCAACAATCCACGACTCAAGACTTTTGGTATTAGCTTATCTTCTTCATCTTCAGTGTGGAAAAGAAACAGCGAAAGCGTATAACCACTGTCATTTACACCTTTAGTAATCCCTTGCAAGAGGCGCGGATAATAAGGATCGGTAAATAGCGATTGCACCATGCGGGGAATGATCAGACCGATGATGCCAGAGCGGTTGGCTGCCAATGACCTGGCTGCCTGATTGGGTTGGAATCCTGTTTCCTCGATTACCCGCCTGACCCTTTCTCGCACATCGGGACTTACATTCGGGTGATCGTTAATGACTCGAGAGACCGTTGCCCGAGATACACTGGCAAGCTCCCCGATTATTTCTAGCGTTAGCCGCTCAGTCATAGTCAAAGCCACCAAGGGACCTTAGTTATTGAGAGCGCTCTCAAATCAGATATTCCACAAAGTCGATTA
>JAHEJP010000174.1 GCA_024638855.1 Chloroflexota bacterium | reverse complement strand
CATCACCCTTGAGCAATTTGAACAACTCAAATCCACTGCCAAAGTTAACTGGGAGGGGTTGAAAGAAACAGTTGAACCTTTTCGAAGCGTGAAAAGTCGCACGGAAATCGAGACGATTGAAAGGGCTGCAAGCATAACGGATGTGGTGATGTCCCAAGTAAAAGAAATCGTCAAATTGGGAATGTCGGAATTGGAACTAGCCTGGGAGTTGGAGAAAGAGCTTCGTGAAAAAGGCGCGAGTGGTATGTCCTTTCCAATCATCGTTGCTTCGGGACAAAATGGTGCTCGTGCTCATCATGAGCCCGGATCGAGGCAGCTTAAACCCGGCGATACATTGATAATTGACATGGGTGCGATGCTTGACGGTTACTGCAGCGATCTCACGCGTACTTTTTATCTCGGCGACAGCCCAGATGATAGATTCCAGGATATTTATGGCTTGGTGCTGCGGAGCCAGGAAACGGCACTCAATAACATGAAGGCTGAAATGACCGGTAAAGAAATTGACTCTTTCTCCCGAGATGTCATTGATGCCGGTGGATTTGGCGATTCGTTTGGCCACTCTTTGGGGCATGGACTGGGACTAGCTGTACACGAAATGCCACGGCTGTCTCAATTAGCAGGTGATAGCCGACTAAAAGAAAATATGGTTGTAACAGTGGAACCGGGAATTTATATTTCTGAGTGGGGCGGTGTTAGGATCGAGGATCTTGTTTATTTCACCGAGACTGGAATTGAATTCTTGAGCAAATGTCCAAAAGAACCTATCATTTCTGTGTGATTTCTCGCAGAATTGCTGCAGAAACATACCGGTGACTTTCGTTTTTAAGTCAAAAGGCCCTGATAAACCTCTTCAAATTTCGGAACCACGACTCGCCAGTCATATTGATTTGCCGCTTTTATCGCCGCCTTTCCAAGCCTGACCCTCTCTTCTGGACGATCGAGAAGATTCAGGACAGCATTTGCAAACTGTTTCGGATCATCAACTATTTTCAATTCTAAATTATCCTGGAAGGCATATCCTTCAGCCCCCACTTTTGTGCTGACTATCGCTTTTCCGGCCGCCATAGCCTCGATCATTTTTAATCTAGTTCCACTCCCTACCCTGAAAGGCAATATAAATACTTTCGCCCCTGCCATGTAAGGTGATACTTCCTCAACGTAGCCGGTTACTGTGACGCCATCTAGCTCATTCAATCGCTGAATGTTGGAATCGGGCTTCTGACCCACGATTGCCCAGGTAGTCCTTGGACGAACACTGTAGATTAAGGGCCATATGGCCTGGGCAAACCAAATCGCACTGTCAACATTGGGTCGATAATCCATCTTCCCTGTAAATAATATATCAAACGGGATCCCCTCAAGCGCAGTCCGTTCTCTATATTCGTTTACGTCGATGGAATTTGGAATAACGCTTGCTTTTATTTCGGGAACCAACTGTCTGAGATGGCCTCGATCTGAACGGCTGACAACAGTTACCCAATCAGCGCTTCGACAGGCCCATGATTCGTATTGCGCTAAGCGGCTCGCTTGCACCCAGGAGTAGAGTGCTTTTGGCCATCTTCGAATATGTTGCTTGTCTGCCATTAAAGACCTACTTTGTATTAGAGTCTCAGCATTATGCTGATCTAAAACCGTTTTGCTCCTCGGACTCGATCGTTTGATAGCGGGCAAGAGGTGCGCCAATTCCAATCCTTCTACCTGAACAATATCGTAAGGTTCAGCGCCACTAAGCCCTTCTGTCAGCAGATAAACTAACCTGTTCTCCAATGCTTCACTTCGCAGGCGATGGGACAGATCCGGCCGATTTGTGCTCATCATTGAGATAAGGCGTCTTAATTTACTACGTACTGGAGGTCCAGGCTCGTGATAAAAACGGATTGGCGCCAGTTCTTCAGGTAGCGTCACCTTATCCTTATTATCTGTTGACCCAAAAGTCAACACACTGATCTGGTGACGGCCGATCAGGCCTCGCAAAATATGATAATTGCGTAAACTCGTGCCCTGCTCTGGAGGGTATGGCATCTGGGGTGCGAGCATTAAGATCCTGGACATATTATCGGTGTTGTTATGTCTACTTTTCCCAGCTGGCAAACTAATCAGGCAATAATCCAGATACAGAATTCAAACTAAGGTAACAATCAAACCGGCCGGGAACCTAGCGAATGGTAAATTTTTACCGTCTCCTTTGCGGTCACGTGCCAACTGAATTTTTTCGCCTGTTTGATTCCAGCTTTGGATAATACCTCCCGTTCATCTTGGTCTGATAAGACTTTTTGTATTGCCTGAGTCCAACCATCAACATCTTCAGCGTCGATCAAGAGTCCGGCAGATCCTACGACTTCGGGCAGTGATGAGCAGTTACTAACAATTACCGGACAGCCAGAATGCATGGCTTCGAGCGGTGGCAAGCCAAATCCTTCGTAAAATGAAGGTAGCACAAATACGCCGGCCGCCCTGTACAATCTTGCCAGAGTTCTGTTGGTTAATTCTTCAAAATGACGAACATGACTTGAAAGCTTGAGGTTTTCGATGGTCGAGAATATCTCCTGATTCTGGAATCCCTTTCTGCCTATTAGGACTAATGGGACATCAATGTTGGTCTCCCCTAATAACCGGTAATAACTCTTGAGGAGAGCTACAACGTTCTTGCGAGGTGATAAGGTTCCAACATAAAGGATAAAACCGGTGGGTAACCCTAATTGCTTGAGCGTCGATTCTATCTCTTCTTTGGCTACAGGCATGGAAAACATTGGATTTGCAGCAAGGTGGATTGTTGTAACTTTCTGAGCTGGGACATTTAAAATAGAAATGATGTCTTGTCGAGTATGGTGACTGTCGGCGATGATGTGATCGGCCTCGATTACGGCCGCATTGATTTGTTTAGTGTAATAACGATGGCTCTCGGCATCAACAAATTCAGGGAATAGAAGAAAATTTAGATCATGTACCGTTATTACCCGTTTCATAGCTCCTGCTTTGGGAGGAATGAAATCAGGGCTATGGAATAGGTCCAATTGACGCAGTAAGATTTCTAACCCAAAAGTCCAGCGCTCAAGACGGTGATGGCACGGAGTCCACACTTTGGACGAATAAAAATTGTCTTTGCCTTCGGGAATATAATCGTTTTCATCTTTTCGACTGCTAAAGATCTTAAAGGAATCGCTGCTGGGAAGCTCCCCTAGAGCCTTGATCAGATGAAGTGTATACTGACTAATCCCACCGTGTTGATAATAAGGAAGCCGGGCATCGATTCCAATTTGCATGAGATCATTATAAATATTCTTTTGAATCGGGCGAACTAATCTGGGAGCGTTAGCCGACCAGGTAGGAGCACGTTATAATGATCAGATCTAAATAGTTTCATCGTAGAATCATACTGGTATTTGATTAACAGGACCTTTAGGGTACTATGCGACCTCAGGAGAAGGTTTAATGGCTGATGCACGAACTCAAGAGCAAGATGAGTTGGAACAATTGCGTAACCGCCTGGATTGGATGGATGAAGAGCGCTTAAAAAACGGCAAGAGGTTAGTTGAAATCGAACAACGTCTGCAGAACAGGGAGCGAGATTTGGAGAGCCGTGAGCTTCGAGTTAAGGAGTTGGAAGAAAAAATCGCCAAGATGTCGCTTCAAGTTAGCCGCATCTCAAACGTCGATTCCCAGATGGATCTCTACAAAGACGAAATGATAAAACTCATTGAACAATACGATAAACGGCGAGTTGAAGGAGATAAGGAACTCGATAATTTACGCCGCATCGAACACGAGATGCACCAGCGAGAAATATCGGCGCTCGGAAAGGAAATTCCCCGGATCGGACGGCTGGAAAACGAAATGAAAATGCGCGAGAGCGAAGATGCGCGTCTAGCGAAATTAACGGGCAATTTGCATAACAACATTCCAGCTCTCAAGAACGAAATCGAAAACTGGAAGCAAGAGCTGAAGTTTGTCGAAGAGGCTGAAAGATCCAATACAGCGCTGATTGCAGAGATTCAGACTTCTTTACTTGAGAGGGTTAAGAAAGCAGACGCAGTCGAATCAAGGCTTGATATAACTATCCACAATTTTTCAAAGATTCAGAATTCCACGCAGGAATTGGCCGACGATGTATCTGAATTGAAAATCACCATCAAAGACTGGAGCGACCAAATTCAAGTAAGTGAACACCATCGCAATAAACGACTGGAGGATTGGCAATTAGTCTTAGACGATTTTCAAAGTCAAATAGATAGTTATGCTAGCGAGTGGGTAAAATATGCGGAGCAATACAAGGAAGCCAAGGGAGCAGTTCAGGCAATGGCCGAATGGCAAGAAAGGGTTGAAATTGGGCAACGGGAAACGGCTGAGTTGACCAGGATTGAGATCAACCAGATGCGCTCTCGCTGGGACAAGTTCACACTAGAAAATGATAAGCGATGGAAAAACTTTGAGGTGGAGCGAGACCAGAGGTGGTCAGGGGCTGAGCGTCGTGAAGGCCGGATTCGAGCTACATTAATTGAACTGGCAGAGCAGATAGAAGAAATGCAACAGGATAAGGACACGCTATGGCGAGTTCAAACCGCTCAAGCAGAGGCAATGAAAAAATGGCCGCGGATTTTGTTGGAAGAAGTCGAAAAGGCAAAAGCGCATAATCCTGATAGCCGGCGCCAGCCGGCATTGATACCAGTTAGGGAGGAATGATGTACGTCGTCGGCACCGCCGGTCATGTTGATCATGGGAAGTCGACGCTTGTAAAGGCTCTCACCGGTATCGATCCCGATCGATTAAAGGAAGAAAAAGAACGGGAAATGACCATCGACCTGGGATTTGCCTGGATTCGTGCAGTTGGCAAAGAAGAAATTGGCATTGTGGATGTGCCAGGTCATCGTGATTTCATCGAGAATATGCTTGCAGGCGTCGGAGGTATCGATCTGGCAATTTTGGTCATAGCCGCCGATGAAGGAATTATGCCCCAGACGGTTGAGCACCTGGCGATTCTTGATTTGCTAAAAGTTAGGGGTGGGATCGTTGTCCTAACAAAAATCGATCTGATTGAGGATCCTGATTGGCTGGAACTGGTCGAATTGGACGTATTTGATTCTCTCCAAGGAACTGTATTTGAGCGGGCTCCAATTGTTATGGCCTCCGCAACTACAGGGAAAGGTATTGACGAGTTGCGCAACTTGATCTATGAGCAATTATCTGAAATTGAGGAGCAAACGGATATTGGGCAGGCGCGGCTACCAATCGACAGGATATTCAGCCTGCCGGGTTTTGGCACCGTCGTCACCGGTACGTTGGGTGGTGGATTTCTTCACATCGGCGATCTTGTTGAACTACAGCCGGCCAAACTGCAGGGTCGAATCCGTGGTTTGCAGACCCATCAAGTCAAGCGAACCGAAACCGGACCTGGCAGCCGTGTCGCCGTCAATCTGACAGGCATTACAAAGGATAAAATCAAAAGGGGACAGGTCCTGGCGGCGCCAGGAGTGTTGAGTGGAACGATCTTATGTGACGTGGAGTATGAACATTTACTAGATACTGATACACCCCTGAAGCATAACGAAGCTGTAAAGTTTTTCACCGGTGCAGCAGAAGTAATGGCAAGGGTTCGAGTGATCGCCGACAGGCAGATTAATCCAGGCAAAAGTGGCTGGCTACAGTTAGCCTTGCAGGAATCGGTTGCCATGTTAAGGGGCGACCGTTTCATCCTTCGCCGGCCTTCCCCAGCAGCAACGCTTGGCGGCGGCAGGATACTGGATCCCCACCCCGGTAGGCGCCATAGACGTTTTCGACCCGATGTAATTCAACGTTTTGAAAGAATCGTCAGTGGATTACCGGACGAACTACTGGAAGATGAGTTGATCCGGCGCGAGCCTATTCGTATTGACTCCTTAATTGCCGAATCAACGCTTGAGCCACAAGTGGCTCAGGAAGTGTTTGAGAAATTATTGATGAACAATCGAGCGGTAACGGCCGATGAATTTGCAATTTCTTCCCGTGGCTGGCAGCGACTAAATCAGAACCTCATAAGGACACTGGCCCAGTATCATCAAAACTACCCACTGCGACAGGGGATGCCTCGGGAAGAATTACGTAGCCGACTTAAGGCGCCTGCTAGCGTTTACCTAAAATCTCTCAGGCACGCGGCCTCAGAGTCGTCCATTGTTGATGAGGGTCGTACGATAAGACTAGCTGACCATAAGATTTATTTCTCACTTAACCAACAAGAGGCTATCGATCGGCTCATGGTTAAGTTCGAAAAACAAGGCGTTAACTCGCCAAGTGTCAAAGAAGCCCAGGAACAGGTTGGCGTCGATGTTTACCAAGCTTTGGTAGATTTGGCCTCGATAATTCAGATAAGCAATGAGGTCGTCTATTCGGATGTGGTTTATAAAAAGCTTTACGATCAAATTGTGAGCTATCTACAAGGAAATGGTCAGATTGACGCTGCACAACTTCGAGACCTGCTAAATACCAGCCGAAAATATTCAATTGCCTTACTCGAACATTTGGATGACATTGGAGTAACTAAACGGGTGGATGATTACCGGGTTCTGATCTCCTGATTGACAACAGTTCACCACATCAATTGGCCTAATTTGGCGACAACTTCCATAAAACTAATAATTAGGTGGGATGTAGGGACATGAAAGTGACGAGCAATTGAGAATTACCTAGGAGTCTCTTGAACTACTTGATCGCTTCCAGGGTCTGCTTGAGATCTACAGCAAGGGCCCAGTAAGGGATGAATTCATTAGGACGGTTTGTTTTGTCAGCTCGAGAGTATCAACCGGTTAACCGAGTCGCCATGTTAAGCGTTCATACTTGCCCTTTGGCTACCCTTGGTGGAAAAAAAACGGGTGGAATGAATGTCTATGTCAGAGATTTTAGCCGGGAATTAGCCCGGCAAGGAATTGCGGTCGACGTTTTCACGCGTTCTGAAGATGATTGCCAGCCCACAGTACGCCATGATTTAGGCTATGGCGCACGAGTAATTCATATCAAAGCTGGACCAGAAAAGCCCATCAAGGTCGCCGATATCGAGGATTACTTGGACGAATTTGTCGACGGCTTAAACGATTTCGCGGAGATAGAAAACACAACATATGATCTTATCCATAGCCATTACTGGATGTCTGGGCTGGTTGCTGAATCTCTAAAACGAAGCTGGGACTCCCCGCCAATTATCCAGATGTTTCACACTCTCGGACGTATGAAGAATCGTGTGGCCTTATCGGAAAATGAGCGAGCGCCTCAATCACGAATCGAAGCCGAGACGAGGATTATGGGTTTTGCTGATGCGGTTATCGCAGCGACCCCAGCCGAATACGCTCAGTTACATTGGCTCTACGCCGCTGATATGAGCAAGGTTGTGACGGTACCACCTGGCGTTGACCTCCATCGTTTCCGGCCGATTCCTAAGTCAACCGCTAAGGAAGAAGTTGGAATTCAAAGTAACCGGAGAAATATTCTCTTCGCCGGTCGAATCGAACCACTTAAGGGTGTTGATACCTTACTAAAAGCTATTGCGCTCATTCAAAAGCAAGCGCCAGAGACTGTATCGGACGTGGATGTCAATATTATAGGCGGCAATCCGTGGAGTGAAACTCCAGATGACGAGATGGCTCGATTGCAGGAGATGCGGGAGGAGCTAGGAGTATCCGATATCGTGACTTTTCTAGGGGCTAAAGACCAGGATATTCTTCCTGCCTATTATGCCGCCGCTGAAATGGTCGTTATGCCATCACATTACGAGAGCTTCGGCATGGTCGCATTGGAAGCAATGGCCATGGGCACACCTGTTATCGCCTCTGAAGTAGGTGGTCTGGCCTTCCTCGTTCAAGATGGCATCAACGGATTTCATGTGCCATCGCGCGATCCGGAAGCACTAGCAGAACGCATTTTTACTTTGCTAAGTGACAAGGCTTGCCGTCAGTACCTCGGTCAGCAGGCCCTACAAAGTGCCCAGCAGTATGCGTGGCCGATTATCGTCGGCCGATTGCTTGAGATTTATCAAGACTTAATGTTGAAATCCGATAACTGAGACATTGGAACTTTAAAAGAGTAACCAGCTTATCCTCCTATGCTCGTCACTCCTCCCATGTACGGCCACAGTGCTTCCGGTATATTTATTGATCCGTCTTCTTGCTGGTTATTCTCCAATATGGCGATCAGTACACGCGGTAATGCGAGGCCGCTCCCGTTGAGCGTATGAACGGTTCTCGGCTTCCCTCCTCCAGCTGGTCGGTAACGAACATTCGCTCGTCTAGCCTGAAAAGCCTCACAGTTGCTTACTGAGCTGACCTCTAGCCATTCGCCACACCCGGCTGCATAAACTTCAATATCAAATTTTCTGGCGGCCGCAAAGCCAAGGTCGCCGGTGGCCATTTCGACAAGGCGATAAGGCAATTCAAGAGCTTCACATATATCAGTCGCATCAGAAATTAACACATCCAGTTCCTGGTAGCTTTGTTCGGGAGTCGTGAACTTATACATCTCCACCTTATCAAATTGGTGCCCGCGCTTAATACCACGAACATCCCTTCCTGCACTAAACTTCTCGCGTCGAAAGCAAGCTGTATATGCCACATAGTTGAGGGTAAGATCTTCCTCGGCCAGTATTTCATCCCGGTGAATATTAGTCAGGGCAATTTCAGCTGTTCCTAACCACATGAAATCTTCTTCAGCATCGCGATAGATATTATGGGCAAATTTCGGCAATTGTGCTGCCCCAACGAACATCTCCGACCTAACCATATAAGGTGGGTAAATCTCCACGTAGCCATGGCTTTCGATGTGAAAATTCAGCATAAACTGAATCAACGCTCTTTGCAGTCGGGCGCCCATTGCCTGGAGAAGATAAAAGCGCGAACCGCTTAACTTAACACCGCGTTCAAAATCAATAATGCCCAGCAATGGCCCTAGATCCCAATGCGCTAGAGGTTCAAAGTCAAAGCTTGGAATAGGTGGCCCTTTTGGATCGAAGGTAACGTTATAGCTGTCATCAGGTCCTTCAGGAACATCTTGGTGGGGTAAATTTGGAACCCATAACATCAGAAGGTTGAGCTCATCTTCGATATCGCGCAATTCATTATCTAAATCAGAAATCTGATCGCCGATCTTCCTAGTCTCAAGTTTTGCTGATTCTACTTC
This sequence comes from Chloroflexota bacterium, assembly GCA_024638855.1. Taxonomy (GTDB): domain Bacteria; phylum Chloroflexota; class Anaerolineae; order Promineifilales; family Promineifilaceae; genus UBA11865. The sequence goes on along the minus strand of JAHEJP010000174.1, from coordinate 1,387 downwards.
TTCTCTATAATTAACATAATCCGCATTCATTTTTTTGATGTTGTCATCCCGATGTGTTCTGGTTTCCTTTGATCCTTTCTGGAGCTCCTTCTCTAGTTTTTTGATTGAGCCCATCAACCGACCGATTTTTTTGGATTCGACGTTCCGATTCTGCCGCAAAATCTCAACTTGCTGAATGATCGACCGTCGCTTTTCATCGAGGACAACGATTTCATCAATTGGAGCAGTATCGTTTAACTTAGCGATCTGATCTTTGACCCAATCTGGCTTTTCGCGAATAAGATTGATATCTAACATGAGCCTTCTTTGCCTCCAAAATAATAAAGCCCCCTCGTTCCAGGACGAGGGGGCCCGTGGTGCCACCTGGTTTTGCCATCAAACCCCAGATAGGGATTTCATAACCTCTATCACGCGTTAACGGGCGTACCCGGCAATCTTTTTATCGGTTGCGGTTCGGAAGTGGATTTCCGATCGCGGGTAATTGGCTCGCAGCAACCGCCAACTCTCTGCTTAAATACCCATCAAATCGTACTTGTCTTCGTCTTTACCAAGTATTTAATTTATCAAATCGTGATGTTTAGTATATTTTGATGCCTGTAGAATGTCAATCCTTCTGATCATGATTTTGTTGGCGCTCACGAAGATGGGGAAATAGCAAAACTTCCCGAATCGATATCTTATCAGTTAATAACATGACAAGCCGATCGACGCCCATACCAAAACCGCCATTTGGCGGCATGCCATATCGCATTGCTCGAAGATAATCTTCGTCAATGGGGTGGGCTTCTTCTTCGTCGGCACCATATAGCAGCTGCATTTCTTCGAATCGTTTTCTTTGCTCTTGAGGATCATTCAACTCTGAGAATGCATTCCCCATTTCCATACCACCAATGAAAAATTCAAATCGCTCAACGTGCAGGGGATCGTTTGGAACGCCTTTTGCCAGCGGTGAAATGTCAATCGGATATTGGGTGAGAAAAGTCGGTTGAATGAGATTAGGTTCGACAAAATCGCTCAATAGTCCATCGATAAGTTTTCCCCAGCTCGCGTCGGCCGGCGCCTGGCCACCGATTTCGCGAATAGCCTGGGCTAGTTCATCAACTTGCTCGTAAGCCATATAATCTATCTCAGCAAATTTCATAATCGAATCGCGAAGTGTCATTCTTTGCCATGGACTGGCAAGATCGATGTTTTTTCCCTGATAAGTGACGGTTGTAGTACCGAGCACACTATTGGATACAAATTCCAATAGGCGTTCGGTAAATAACATCACATCATTATAGTTCCAATAGGCCGCATAAAATTCTAATTGCGTGAACTCTGGATTGTGTACTGCATCGACACCCTCGTTACGAAAGTCTCGTCCGATCTCATATACACGCTCATA
>JAHEJP010000540.1 GCA_024638855.1 Chloroflexota bacterium | reverse complement strand
TGGCGGGAGTACCGCGACCAATACCCTGAATTGTGGGCCGAGCCGGCAAAGCCGGGCAAGGATGGCTCCGATCCTGGGCCGTTCCCGCCGCCTCGCCAAACCCATTGGCGGGCCCTGGATTACCTGGACAGCCGCTACCCTGAAGACGCCGACGAAAATGGGGGCGGTTTGGGCGACACCGTCTCTCAACCCTCCCGATCTTTGTGGGACGGTCGTCACAGCAACCCCTGGTGGGATTCGCCGGATGTGCTCGACGGCGACTTGCAGGAGATCATGGATCGTTGTAAGGTGCTGGTGGCCGAGGAATTGGCCCGGGTCATTCCCGACCGGGAGCCCAAGGCCTATCTATATGACCTGATGCAGGACTATCCTTCCCGGGAAGGCAAAGGGCTGCGGCCGACTTTGGTGATCGCTTCTTGCGGCGCCTTTGGCGGGCGGGTGGCCGATAGCATCCGGGTGGCGGCCGCCATTGAACTGTTCCACAACGGCTTCCTGGTCCACGACGATATCTCCGACGAATCGTTGTTCCGCCGTAATAAGCGCACCCTGCACGAAGAAAGCAGCATCGGCCTGGCGGTCAATGCCGGCGATGCCATGAACCTGCTGGCCATCGACACGGTGCTTTCCAATCTACCGACCTTAGGCCTGGCCCGCACCCTGGGCTTGATCCATGAAGTGATGCACATGTGCCGCGAATCATTAGAAGGGCAGGCCATCGAGTTAGGCTGGATCAAGGAAGGCATCGTCCCACCCCAGGATGAAGATTATTACCTGATGAGCACCAAGAAGACGGGCTGGTACACCTGCATCTCTCCCTGCCGTATGGGCGCCGTCTCGGCCGGCATCAGCGACCCGGCCTTACTCAACCGCTTCAACGAAGCCTTCCGCCTGATCGGCATCGCCTTTCAAATCCAGGACGATGTGCTCAACCTGATCGGCGAGACGGAGCTGTACGGCAAAGAGCCCCTGGGCGATCTGCTGGAAGGCAAGCGGACGGTCATGATGATCCATCTGTTTCGCACGGCCGATGAAAGAAGCCGCCAGCGCCTGTATCAAAACATCCGCCGGCCGCGCAAAGACAAAGTCCAGAGTGACGCCGAGGAGATCCTGGCGGCCATGGAACGCTTCGGCTCCATCGAATACGGCATCGCCCTGGCCGACCGGCTGGCCCATGAAGGCGTGGCCCGCTTCGAAGAGGACCTGGACTTCTTGCCGGAAAATGAGATGAAAGGCATACTCCGGCAAATCGCCAATTACGTCACCACCCGTCCACTGTAAAGGGGAGTGAAAATCTTGCCAGAAGCCCAACTACCACCGGGATTTGAGAAGCTAAGACCGGCAGATCTGAATCTGCTGTCAACCTTGGGCGGCTTCAACGAATGGTTACGGGCCGTTTTATGCACCCTGGCCCGCCGCGGCGTGGCTTTTCGCCAGGATGACCCGGAACGAGCCAGCCAGTTGCTGCAGGTCTTGTCGCCCTTTCCTTATTACAAGGCCGGGCAATTCCTTTTTGATCTTCTGGAATGGGAAGACTTCATGCTCGACGGGCCGGAACCGCCCATCGTCCCCACCGTGCTCGACGCCGCTTCTCTCGGCCGGCTGGCCCAATGGTTGGACGAATTGCGCTCGGCCATCGACAGCAGCCTGGATTTCGAGGCCATGCCTCGCTGGCAGGTCGAACCTGGCGAGGCAGGACCCAACCTAGGGGTTGGGTCAAAAGAACTGCCGCCGCTCGAACCGGGTTTTTACCTTTACCAGGATGTGGTCTTGGGAGTGGTGGATTCGGCCCTGGTATTGATTGCGGCCGGCGAAGCGGGGGAAACAAAGCCGCCGGGCGACTCGGGCTGAGCCATTTTATCTAAACTTAGCAGATGTTGGACGCCTTACTCCTGCAGCAGACGCCTGATGCTATGGTGCTGCATCCTGCGCTTTCCATATAGTGTGCTTGGAATGGTACTCCGGAGTGCCAAAGCCTTCCCATGTTGTCCACATGGCTCGTTCGATCAATAACTCGAATAGAATCTCATCCGCACTGGCAACATGCTTTGCATCGGCCAGCACAGCACTTTTTTTCGCCGAGTCAGTCACCAAATGCGCCATCCCATTCAAATAAAACTCATCTGAATCTGGGCGGGCTTGTGGAAATGCCTGGAGCGAATAGCGCCCATCCCGTTGGAGATCCCATCGTTTGGGGGAATGGGGTAACACCAGGATGTAAAGATGGGAGTCTGACAAAACTGGACACAATGGATGCAACCGTGGTGAGCCATCCTTTCGGACAGTTGCCAAAAATGCCAGGCCGACGCCATATTGAAAGATTTGTTTGGAACCCGCTTCAGCTAATGCGCGATTGGCTTTCTCGAATTCGCTCCATGTAACCACTCTATACCTCCATGAAAGTTGGGCGCCCAACGAAAATTATCAAGAATGAATTTCTTCATATTAACAATAGTCCCGGCAAATGGCGACTGCTATTCGTCATATTCTGCTAAATGTAGAGCCTGACAGGTTTCCATCTTTACCAGGATGCGGTCTTGGGGGTGGTGGATCCCGGGGAGGCGGGGGATACCAAGTCGCCGGGCGATTGGGACTGAGCCCCTTTCGCACGCCCCTTCGCCCCCTTAACCGCTTACCGGCATCTCGATGGGCTTCAGCTCCGCTTCAATCTGCGCGCGCTGTGGTTCCAGGAAAGGCGGCAAGGCCAGCCGCTGGCCCAGGCTTTCAAGGGGCTCATCGGCCGCGAAACCGGGCCCATCGGTAGCGATTTCGAAAAGAATACCGTTGGAGATACGAAAATAAATAGACTTAAAGTAATAGCGGTCGATGAAATCT
>JAHEJP010000009.1 GCA_024638855.1 Chloroflexota bacterium | reverse complement strand
CTGTGACGCCGCTGCCAGAAACACAGATTGGACCTTCTCCTGGAAAGGTTGGCGCCCAAGAGGCTGTGCCAAAGAAGAAGGGTAGAGGTGAAGTTGAGACTCCCATAGAGGAGGAAAGTAAAAAACTGGACCAAAAGCTGAAAGAAGCTGATATCAGCGAAGAACAGCTCGCTAATTCCAATGAACCTGAGTTTGAAGCAGCTTTGGATGCAAAGAAAGGCGCCCAAGAGCATGCCAAAACTGCGCCGACCGAATACCGTTGGGCCGAGCAAGAGCAAATTACCCAGGCGCAAGGTGAGGCAGCCAGCATCGCCGAAGAGAGGACCCAGGGCATGCATGGCGAGCGAGAGCAAATATTCGGTCGGGTGTCCGGCAAACAGCTAAAAACCAAGGGTGAAGACGAAAAGAAACGACAACAGATAGCCGGAGAAATTCAAAAAATCTACCAGCGAACTAAGACCAATGTCGAAAAGAAATTAGGTGATTTGGACAGTAAGGTCGACCAAACTTTTGATCAAGGCGCCGAAGCCGCTAATCAAGTCTTTGAAAACTATGTCGATTCTAAGATGCAAGCTTACAAGCAGCGTCGTTATGGTGGTGCCCTGGGTTGGGCGCGCTGGGCTAAAGATAAGCTCTTAGGCATGCCCTCAGAAGTGAATGCCTTCTTCCAGGAAGGCCGAAGCCTGTATCTGCAAAAGATGGATGCCGTCATCGATAATGTTGTTTCTATCATCAGTACCGCACTCAACGAAGCAAAAGCAGAGGTTTCCAAAGGCAGGCAGGAAATACAGGATTATGTAAATCAATTGCCAAGTGGTTTACAAGAAGTGGGCCAACAGGCGGCTGAAGAAATTCAAGCCAAATTTGACCAGCTAGAGCAGCAGATCGATGAAAAGCAGGACGAACTAATCAATCGTATGGCAGAAAAATACCAGCAGAATCTCCAAGCTATTGACAGTCGCATTGAGGAGCTAAAAGCAGCCAATGAGGGCCTGGTGCAGAAAGCTGCTGATGCTATTGGTGGGGCAATAAAGACCATCCTAAAGTTGAAAGAAATGTTACTTTCCGTCCTGGCTCGGGCAGCAAGCGCCATTTCAGATATTATCAAAGATCCAATTGGTTTCCTGAGAAATCTGATTGGCGGCGTCAAGGCTGGGCTTCAGAGCTTCATATCCAATATTGGAACACATCTGAAAAAGGGGCTTATGAGTTGGCTATTCGGGGCGCTGGGTGAAGCTGGTATCGATCTGCCGGAAAGTTTTGACCTCAAAGGCATCTTAACGCTTGTCATGCAAGTCTTGGGGCTTACCTGGGAGAATTTGCGGGCTCGGGCAGTGAAGGTGTTTGGAGAACAGGTGGTGGGCTACCTGGAGAAGGCCTTCGAGATCTTCACCATCATTAAAGATCAGGGAATTGGCGGTCTATGGGAGTTCGTGAAGGATAAAGTTGTCGATCTGAAAGACACTATCTTCGATGCGATCAAGGATATGGTCATCACTCAAGTCATTAAAGCCGGGATTCAATGGCTGTTAGGCATTTTGGGTGGCCCGGCCGGAGCTTTCATCAAGGCAGCTAAGGCCATTTACGATATCGTGATGTGGTTTGTTAGCAACGGACAAAAATTAGCCTCTCTGGTGCAAGCGATCATGCAATCAATCACGGCCATAGCCGGCGGCGCAATTGGACAGGCTGCCCAATTTATTGAAAACGCTCTGGCCAAGGCTATACCGATGGTCATCAGCTTTTTGGCGAGCTTGTTAGGATTGGGCGGCCTGGGAGAGAAGATCAAGGGAATCATAAAGAAAGTTCAAGGACCGGTGAACCGCGTCATCGACTGGGTCTTGGGTAAGGCGAAAATGGTCGCTGCGAAAGTGGGTGGAAAGTTTGGTCTTGGCGACAAGAAGGAACCGGAAGCGGATGAAGCAAATAAGGAATATGACGCAAAGGACAAACAAGCGGCCCTCGCGGCCATAAAAAAAGAAGAAACCAAGAGCGCGAAGAATGGGACTCTATCTAAGGAAGATGCTCAGAAGGCAGCTCAAAAGAGTAAAAAGCAACACCCAGTTCTCGAAAGGATCCAGATTGTGGATGGAGGCGATAGCTGGGATTATGATTATGTATTTCGCGAAACCCTGGTTACCAAGATTAAGAAGCTATTCAAGCGTGATCCGGCTAGTAAAGTGCAAGGAGAAATCAGTCGCTTGTCGTCGGAATTTGAGGCGAGATGTGACCGGGAAATCGCCAAGTATCGGGAAAATCGCGGCGAAGCAACTCGCGGTGTCGGCCGTGTTTATGATCAAATTCAACGCCGCAACCCGGCCCAGCGTATTCGCGACAGTCAATTATCTGGCTTTTCCAAAGAACTGAGTGAGCTATCCCAGCCGGAGCGAGACAAATTGGCGGATGGACTACAGGCGAAGATAGATAAGATTTATCGAGATAAGAAGTTAACCGCTTCTCAAGTAGGCGTCGAAGTCGTGCAGTCGCCGGGCGCCGGATATGGAGCCAGGCCGTTATCTGGACCACCAGCGAGGAAACCGAAGAGCTATGGCGGACTAGGCTCGGATGAGTGGTTGTAAGACATAGTTATGTGGTTAATGGTATTCTTTCGTGAATTACCGAAGAGATTCGGGCGATTGTTGGGTACAGTTATCGCTCCTCCGACCCAGATATCTTTGGGGACGTTCATCTATTGGATGCACGCACTAGTCTGGTACGTCTTTGATCTATTCGCCGGACCGGAGATCTGCCAAATCTTTCTGCGTCTGACCACAGACACCCGTCCTTTGACGGAGGAAGAAATAGCAGCCGCTTCAGAAGTGTTGGGTCCCAAGGCCATCCGATACGGCGATGTCCGTATTGCCCAACGAGGCATCTTGACAACGATATTTGGATTGAATAAGGGGCGGGCCTTTGCCACTTGGTATACGATTAATATGCCTGTAGGCAAAGATAATAATCAGGCCCTTCTTGTTCACGAATTGACCCACACGTACCAATTTGAACGAGTAGGCTCTATTTATATCGGGCAAGGTTTGTGGGTACAGACAAAGTTAGGGCGAAAAGCGTATGAATATGGTGGGCCGGCTGGATTGCGGGCCAGTTGGGCTGCCGGAAAACGATATAAGGACTATAATCGGGAGCAGCAAGGTCAAATTGCCCAAGATTATTGCACCCTTGTAATTTCAGATCGCAAAACAGCAGCATATGAGCCATTTATCGCTGAATTACGGCAAGGTCTGGTATAGGAGTCCCCATGATCATGGATAGGGCTTCTGTCAGTTACATCAATAATCCGACTCAACACTTCTCTTACCCCGTCACCCGTTGAAAGGTGAGAGGCTGAAAAATGATCGTTGCCAGTTAACCAAAGGATAACAGGATGGCTGAAGAATACATTCGCCGTATGAACATCACTGGGCCTGAATTTGTGGAGACCATTGAATTGGCCGAGGGAAAGACGATCATCGGCCGGCAGGTGGGCACCGATATCCGCTTAAACCATCCCATGATCTCGCGTAAACATGCCCAAATCGAATGTGCGGCAACTAAATGCGAACTCATGGACCTTGGAAGTGCAAATGGCACCGGTTTAAATGGTCAGGCTCTCAAAGCAAATACTCCTGCAGCTTTGGAGAGTGGCGCAAAAATCCAGGTCGGTCCTTTTGAATTAGTATTCGAACAGATCGCAGTTGAACCGGTTATAGCGCCTAAACCAAAACCCGAACCAGAGCCAAAACCTGAGCCGGAACCAGAGCCCGAACCAGAGCCCGAACTGGAGAAGCCCCCCCCAGCTCCGCCACCTCTGCCGCCAGAGGAGGGTGCGGATCTTTTCGACTACAGCGAACCACCGCCAGGTCTATCACGAACCAATAGCCGTTTCTTGGAATACCTACCTGGCATTTATCATACTGACTTCATGGCGCGATTCTTGGCCATATTTGATTCAGTTATCACACCTATCGAATGGAACGTCGATAACTTTGATCTCTATCTTGACCCAAAGACGGCACCGCCCGGATTCTTGCCCTGGCTGGCGAATTGGTTCTCGATTGGCTTTGATCCAAGTTGGTCCGAAGAGCAGAAGCGTACCCTTTTGGAAGAAGCTCACGAGATATTTGCTCGCCGGGGAACTGCTTGGGCTCTGTCTAGAGTGCTGGAAATATATACCGGCGTAGAACCGGAGATAGTTGACTTGGAGAAAGATGAAGATCCTTTTACATTTAAGGTCAAGATGCCCTTGGCTGAAAAAGAAGTAGATCGCCAACTAATCGAAAGAATCGTGGATGCTAATAAGCCGGCTCACACAAATTACCAACTGTTGTTCAAGACAAGCCGCAAGAGGAATAAGTAGCACATGATAAACCTGGTAGGAAGGCAAATCAAAAATTATAGGATCGATTCTCTTTTAGGCGAGGGCGGCATGGGCGCAGTTTATAAAGCTTTTGACCTGACCCTTGCCAGAGCAGTCGCCGTAAAGGTGATGCATCCCCAATTTGCCAAACAGCCAGAGTTTCAGCAACGTTTCTTGCAAGAAGCTCAGGCCGCGGCCCGTCTTGGCGATCATCCCTCCATTGTCAATATTTATGACTACGAGTACGAACAAAACCTATCTTACATGATTATGGAGTTCGTACCCGGAGCTAGTCTGGGTACGTATATCAAACACGTACAAGACAATAATCAAGTTGTTAAGCTTAGCGAATCGCTTTACACCATCGCCCAGGTAGCTGATGCCCTGGGCTACGCTCATAGGCAAGGTGTCATTCACCGGGATATTAAACCTGATAATGTCCTTCTGAAACCGGTTGACCAACCAAATAGGCCGGGAGGGTTGCCAGTAAGAGCTATCGTCACGGATTTTGGACTCGCCAAATTACTGGAAGGAGGTGTGCAAACCCGGACCGGTACTTTCATGGGGACTTTGCCATATATGTCGCCAGAACAGTGCCTGGGCAAGGAGCTTGATGGGCGTTCCGATTTATATTCACTTGGTATCATGCTTTATCAATTAGCCACCGGTCAATTGCCATTCGATATCAAATCGCCGACAGATGCGGTCATGAAACACATCAACGAAGAACCACCGTCACCTCAACAGATCCGGCCAGGCGTGCCGGCGGCAGTGGCAACAGTGATTGAACGATCCATCGCCAAACAACCTGACGACCGCTACCAGACCGGACAGGAAATGGCCGATGATCTGCGGCGGGCAGCGGCCGGCTTAACCGATGCCGACGTCACCCAATTTGCGCCGGCGCAATCTGTTATTAGTTTGGTGACCCAGTTGATACCAGCCCAATCCATAGTTGAACCGAGCCGCATGGGTTACGATTTGACCGCGCTGCCTGGACAAGCCAGAGTTCTGATCGCTAAGAAGGGAGAATCGCCACATGCCCAAAATCTGGATAAAAAACGTTACAGTATTGGCCGGTCCAGTGATAACGAAATTGTCCTACCTGCTGAAGGAATATCCCGGGTTCATGCACGCCTGGAACAAAGCCCACGCGGTGGCTGGACTATTGTGGATGTTGGCAGTACCAACGGCACTTTCCTGGAAAATAGTCGCCTGTTGCCCGATTTACCGGAGGCATGGGAACCGGGCCAGACGGTGCGTATCGGCCCGTATTTCCTGCGAATGGAACAAGCTCGAGGGCCTGCCCCTGTAGGCCCGACCGCTGCTGGTCGTAGCTTCGCGGCGACGGCAATGGCCGCAGCCGAGATCGGAGGTACTCAGGTAAATAGTAATAGTGGACGGTTGAGCCTGGTGGTTCAGCCGACTAATATCGAGGTTACGCCAGGGGGAAGGGCGGATCTACAGGTTGAGTTGCTTAATCAAGGCATGACAGTCGATCACTTCCAGGTAGCAGTGCAAAAATTGCCAGCCGAATGGGTGACAATTAGCCAGGATTCGATCCAGTTGATGCCTGGTGCTAATGGCGCCTTGTCGGCGACGATTCAACCACCGATGGACAGCACTGCCACGGCCGGTCCACATCCATACCGCCTGGTGATTCGTTCGTCGTCTGATGCTACCGAATCAGCGGCCGTTGATGGCCAGGTGATGGTCCAGTCATTTACTCGATTCAGCGTCGATATGCGTCCTAAACGCCTGAGTAATGGAGGTGTTTGCCGGGTTCTGGTCCGAAACCAAGGCAATGCAGAAACCAATTTTAGCGTAACAGGACGTGACCCTGGTGAGGCAATTCAGTTTGATGGCCAACAAGGCCGGTTGCGACTGGGCCCTGGTCAACGAGGCACAACCGATCTGAATTTGAAGGCCAAGGAGCGTCCATTCTTTGGCCGGTCCAAGAACCTACCTTTTGAAGTATTAGTGGGCACCCAGGCTTCTGACCGTCGTCAACTGGCTGGACAGTTAGATGTGAAACCGGTGATCCCGTCCTGGTTACTGCCATTATTAATCGCTTTAGGCCTCGTACTGTGTATTGCCAGCGCCGGTTTATTTGCCTTCTGGAATGGTCGGAACAACGAAGCTACCCGAACTGCCGAAGCAGCAACCAAGGTATTTCTAAGCGCTGTCCAGACAGAAGAAGCCCTAGGCACTGCCGCGGCTGATGCAACCGCTCAGTTTGAAGGCGCTTCGGCCGTTACGGCTACTTCCCAGGCGCTTACGGCCGAGGCTGAGGGTGATGATGATGGTGATGGCCTCAGCAATCAGTCTGAAACGGTATTGGGCACTGATCCTGATAATCCCGATACAGATGGAGATGGCTTGAACGATGGTCAGGAGGTAAACCAACATGGTACCAATCCAAAGCAACAAGACTCTGATGGAGACACCTTGTTGGACGGTGAAGAGGTAAATATCTATAAGACATCACCTACAAACCCGGACACGGACGGCGACGGGGTGACTGATGGCGTTGAAGTTGCTGGTGGCGGTGATCCGTTACAATTGCCAACAGCAACGCCACCTCCGACGGCCACGCCCACCGGCACACCTGAACCTACGGCTACGCCCACGGCCTCACTGACACCGTCGCCAACCTTTACGCCGACACCGGTGACTGTCCAGCTATTGGCCGAAGCAGACCGTTACTGGCCGGCTGGAAACAGGCCTCTCTTACTCATCCTGTGTCTTCAAGGACAGCCTTGTCCGACGGCCACACCGCTTCCTACTTTTGGCGGTACTGGCGAGCTCATCTTGTCCAAGAATGTGACCGATATTTGCCCACTATCTTTTATCTGTTCTGATGGTTTGATAGCGATAAGCTTTGACGTGACTACCGTTCCCCCCGGCGCGGATATTCAGCAGGCGTTTATGTTCTTGTCGCTTACATCCGGGATCAGCCCGAACGCTGAAGTGAAATTAGGCCTGGCGACGGAAGAGTGGACCGAAGATAGCCAGGGCCGGCCAGTTTGTAATTTTGATGAATCTATATCAACCGAAGTCTCTCTGACTCCGGGTGAATATAGCTGGAACGTGACAAACTTTGTTCGATCCCAACATGCTAATCCGGCCGATAATCACGGCTTTTGCATGTTGATCGAGGATGATGCGACCCGTACATTTTCAAGCCGTGAAGGACTAATTAATCTGCAACCTCATCTAAACATCATTTATAAGTAGAAACTCGCCTCTCAGGGGGTCACGGGGTCCAGTCCCACAATTTAGTTCATACCGCTACCATTTTTCTACATACTTGCCCCACTAGGGTAGCTAAATCGCCCTTTTTGACATTCTTGTTGTTCATTCTATAATTCTTGGCTACGTGCATGAGTTAAGACCAGTCCGTGTTCGATCGTTGCCGTACACCCGGCCCTCTCTGTTAAGGAGCACGAGGTGTTAATGCATTGAACCTCCCCCACCAATATGAGCGCTGAGGAGAATTGCGCTTAGTCCACTTGATCAAGGAGAAAAGGAGGAAGGTATGATCATGTCAAGTCGAAGAGGGTGGTCTCTAATCGCGACCAACGCAATAATCGTTGTTGTGGCAATATCAGCTTGTCGTACACAAGTTGAGGATTCAGGACCTGCGGCCGGGTTAGCGCCGACTGTTGCCGAGTCAGCTCTGGCAGAGGCGGATGAAGAACCGCCTACATTAGAGGTCACACGGATCGTCGTGGAGACTGAGGTGGTAGAGGTTTCGCCCGAACCACAGTCTGAAGAAACATTCATAAAAGAAGTCGTCATTTGTATTGGAGAGGAGCCCAATTCATTATATCCTTATAGCCGGCCGAGGCTTGAACAGGCCACTACTCACGTCTTGGAAGGTGTCTATGAATCGATGGTCACCAGCCTGGGGTATTCTTATCAAGCGCGAGGGATCGAGAAGCTACCGAGCCTGGCTGATGGCGACGCGGTCATCGTCCCCATTTCGGTCCAGGAAGGGGACAAGGTATTGGATATTAACGATGATGTTACGACTTTAACGACCGGAGTCAGGGTCAAAGATTCATCAGGCAACATCGTTGAGTTTGATGGTTCGCCCATCTCGATGTCTCAAATGGTCGTTGATTTTACCTTAAAGCCCCTGGTATGGTCTGATGGGGTGCCTGTCTCGGCCGATGACTCAGTCTATAGTTTTGAATTGGCGGCTGATCCCCAAACACCCACAACCAAAGAGCTGATCAAACGAACAGCTTCTTATGAAGCTACTGGCGATTTAAGTCTGGAGTGGAAAGCGATCCCCGGTAATCTTGACACCAACTATTTTACCAATATCTGGACGCCGTACCCGCGGCATTTTTGGGGAGGATACTCGGCCGGAGAATTGCTTGTTGCAGAGGAAGCGAATCGACAGCCAATTAGCCACGGTCCGTTTGTGCTGAGTGATTGGGTGAATGGCGATCACATGAACTTGGTAAAAAATGAGAATTACTATCTGGCAGAGGAAGGCATTCCACGAGTTGACGCCGTTCGGATTCAATTTGTGTCTTCAAGTAGCCAGCTTATGGCTCAATTATTATCTGGAGAATGTGACATCGCCACGAGTGATAGCATCTCTGTTCAGGACATCACCTTCTTGTTAGACGCAGAAAAGAATGGCTTGTTAGTCCCGTACTTCGAGTCCGGTACAGTATTCGAACATATTGATTTCGGGATTGATACAATTGAAGGATTTGAGAATACTCAGCCGGATTGGTTTGAAGATATGAGGGTCCGCCAGGCATTCGTCATGTGTACCGATCGCCAACGGATGGTAGATGAATTGTTGTTTGGTCGAGGGGAGATTGTCGATGCATATATTCCTCCTATCCATCCTTTAATTCCAGAGGATATGACACGCTGGCCTCACGATGTGGCTGCAGCTAACACCCTTCTAGATCAAGCAGGATTCGCAGATGCGGATGAGGATGGGCTACGTGAAGATCAGTTAAGCGGTACACCTTTTAAGGTGAGCTTGCTGAGTTCAACTGGCAACGAAATGGGCGAGCGGATCGCTTCTATCTTTCAAGAAAACTTAGCGGAATGCAAGGTAGAGGTAGAGGTAAATTTCTTGAATTCCGATCAATATTTTGCTGATGGACCTGAGGGACCTTTGTTCGGCCGTCAATTTGATCTGGCCGCCTTCCCCTGGTTGATCAGCGAAGTACCCAACTGTTCCCTCTACCTCTCATCGCAGATTCCAGATCCTAGTAACGGTTGGAATCGTAATTTTAATAATGAGACGGGATTCGCCAATCCTGAATTTGATGCCGCATGCAATGCCGCCTTGGCCGCGTTGCCTGGCACGCCTGAATATGAACAATACCATCAGGAAGCCTTGCGAATCTGGTCTGAGCAGATGCCAATCATCCCTCTCTTCATGCGCCTGAAGGTGGCAGCAGCTCGACCAGGCATAGAGAATTTCGTAGTCGATCCAACCCAAAGGTCAGAGCTTTGGAACCTGTATGACATCGATATTGAACCGGCCGAATAGCCATTGGTTTCATTGAGAGCTCGAAAGACTTTTAAACAGACAGGACCAATAAATTTACAAAGATTGTAATGTTATGACCCTTTTTCATTCACCTGGTTGGGCAAATGACACAACAACGTTACAATTGTAACGCCATGGGGGTAAGCGATAAATTATAGTTGTTCCAGGGTTACTTGCTCTAGATCAACTAAACAAGGAGATTGGGTCACGAACTCCAATAGGCATGTGCTGGAATCTCAGAAAGATAATCTTTGATATTGGAATCTGCTAGCTCATCAAGCCTTACCGAATAGAGCGGATAAATGGCTTTTATAAGCGGGTGGCCGGCAGACAGGTTTTGCATAAACCAAGAATTGGGATAGCCAAGGAAACCGAGTGGAAAATATTTTAGAGATAGAAGGGCTCAAGACCTACTTCTTCACAGAGGCAGGTATTGTTCGGGCGGTTGATGGCGTTAATCTGGTTGTCAAGCCTGGCGAAGTGTTGGGTCTGGTAGGTGAATCAGGTTGTGGTAAAAGCGTTACATCACTATCGATCATGCGGTTGGTGAGCCAACCTGGGCGCATCGTCGAGGGTGAGATCACATTTGAAGATCAGAATTTACTCGACTTGCCTGAATCTAAAATGGTAGAGATTCGCGGAAACCAAATATCCATGATTTTCCAACAACCCCAGAGTTGTCTGAATCCCGTGTTTCGGGTTGGTGATCAGCTTTCTGAGGTGTTATTGATTCACCAGGATATCAGCAAGGAAGAAGCTGAAAAACGGGCAGTCGATCTTCTGGCGATGGTGGGCATCCCCGAACCAGAATCTCGGGCAGATTCCTATCCGCATGAAATGTCAGGCGGTATGGCTCAACGAGTCATGATCGCGATGGCTTTGGCTTGTGTTCCCCAATTGCTGATTGCAGATGAGCCTACGACCGCACTCGATGTGACCATTCAGGCCCAGATTCTGGAATTGATGATTAATCTTAAATCTCAGATGGATACCGCTATCATCTTAATCACTCACGATCTTGGGGTAGTGGCAGAAATGTGCGACCGGGTAAACGTAATGTATGCCGGGCGGATCGTCGAGAAAGCCGAGGTCAAGGAATTGTACGAATTGCCCAAGCATCCCTATACGCAGGCCTTGATAGGATCGACACCGGTTCTTGGCCAAACTGACAAGGAGTTGACGACGATCCCTGGATCGGTGCCGAACTTGATTAATCTGCCGCCTGGCTGCAAATTCGCGCCTCGATGCACAGCGCGCGTCGAGTATAATCTCGAACGCTGCGTCGAAGAAGAACCGGAATTGAAACAAGTTGCGCCGGCGCACTGGGCACGTTGTTGGTTGTATGAATAATGTCACACGATGGCAATAGAAGGAACTTGCCGGAGAATCTAACTTCATGGTAGACGAGACAGAAATCCCAGGGAACAATGAGAAACTATCAAATTCGAAGGCAGATAGGGTCCTGGTGGATGTTCAAAACTTAAAAAAATATTTCCCTGTTCGCTCTGGTCTATTGCAGCGGGTATCAGCTTGGGTTAAGGCAGTAGACGATGTCAGTTTTCATATATATGAAGGGGAAACCTTTGGCCTGGTAGGTGAATCGGGCTGCGGCAAAACCACCGTTGGCCGGACGATTTTGCATTTGATTCCACCTACTTCAGGCAAAGTATATATAGATGGCGAAGACATTTTTAATTTGAGTGGTGGCGGTCTAAAAGCTAAGCGGCGGGACATGCAAATTATCTTCCAAGATCCATTCTCATCTCTCGATCCGCGCCTGCCAGTAGGTGAAAGTATTGCTGAGGGTTTAAAAATCCATACAGACAAAAGCGCTCAGGAACGTTATGATATCGTCGTGGAAATGCTGACAAGAGTGGGTATGCGGGCTGATCACGCTCGTCGCTATCCTCACGAGTTCTCTGGCGGACAGAGACAACGAATTGGCATCGCCCGTGCATTAGCATTGCGACCAAAACTCATCGTATGCGATGAGCCGGTGTCAGCCCTAGATGTATCAATCCAGGCCCAGGTCTTGAATATCTTGCGGGAACTTCAACGAGATTTTGGCTTGACCTATCTATTTATCGCCCATAATTTAAGTGTTGTCGAACATTTCAGTAATCGTGTCGGCGTTATGTATCTAGGGAGATTGGTGGAGATTGCCGAGCGGGATGAACTTTATGCGGATCCTCTACATCCATATACGCAGGCTTTGATGTCCGCTATCCCAGTGCCCGATCCAACCTTAAAGAGAACACGAATCATTCTGCAGGGGGATGTGCCCAGCCCGTTAAATCCACCAAGTGGATGTCGTTTCCATACTCGTTGCCCATTAGCCTTTGAGCGCTGTTCAGAGGAGGAACCGGTTCTGAAAGATTATGGTGATGAACACTACGCTGCTTGCTGGCTCCTGGAAACGGGAGAGGTAGGTGCAAGCAAAATTGGACCCGAACATCTATCGGCCCGGACAACTGTCTCGGAAGACTGAGCCAATATATAAGTGATCCATGTCTAACTCGCATCGCATTTTAGTTGTTGACGATGATTTTGCTACATTAGACTTCCTAAGATCTATCTTGGAGCTATCTGAGGGTGATTTTGAAGTTTTGGGTGTCCCCTCCGCAGAGGAAGGCATTCTGGCTCTCCGGCGAACCGATTTTCATTTGCTTGTTGCTGATGTACGGCTACCAGGTATGAGTGGTCTGGAGATGGTACGTAAGGCACGTGAACAGAAACCTGGAATACCTGTGATCATGATTACGGGTTACGAATCGGTCGATGCCCAGGCTGAAGCGACCGAACTTAAGGTTGTCAGGTATTTCACCAAGCCGCTCGATGCTGAAGATTTTCTGAACGCTGTAACCGAGGCCCTTGAAGGTGGCTTTTCTCAGGTATTTGATGAGATTATTGATCAACCGGACATGCCAGGAAACCTTGTCTCGCTTGAAGTCAGCCGAAAGTTGGAAATCTTGCGGAACGATACAGGCGCTCAACGAGTGGTTTTGGCTACCGTCTCTGGAGAAATACTATCCTGTGCCGGTAGCGGCGTTGACGAAGATTTGCAAAAAATCATTACTGCAACTGCCTTTAGCATCGACAGCAATTTTCATCTATCCGACCAACTTGGCGCGAGCGAGCCACAAGCGATCCAGTTCCTAGTTGGTGAAAAAATCGACTTGTATTGCGCTAATATTGGTCGAGACTATTTCCTGGCAATATTTTTTGATGCCCAGGTCAGACGCGGCCGAATCGGTACAGTTTGGGTGTTTACCAGCAGGGCTATATCAAACTTGCGATCGTTATTGGTTGAAGAACAGGTTGAACAAACGAGCGAAATTGAGCCTTTAGAGGATTCACTATCTGATGACGTACCGATAGTCAGCGAACCAGGTGACGATGGGTCCGAGAGCGAAATCCAGAAGGGGAGTTCAGCGGATGCAGATCACTCGTTTGAGGCAAGTGTTCCGTCACGAGAGTCGACTGGGGCGGGCTTTGAGGCCGAACCTAAACCTCCTTTAGCTCCGCAAGAGGATTCGCCACCCGAGAGCAGGTCGGATATTTTAGAACCACCCACTGAAGAAACCAAAGATAATGAAAAGCCGGTCCAGATAAACAAAGACGAGAATCAGGCCATATCATTTGAGGAAGCCTTAGAGCGTGGCATCATTTCCCCAGACTTCGATCCAGACCAAGAGTAGAGATCGTCCACCAGCCAGATTGTGACAGTCTAGTTCTTTCGCCTTTTTCGCTTTTGCCGAAATTGATGCTTCTGCTTTTTTTCCTCCCATTCTACATAGCGGATGATTTCCGTGGCTACATCCTCGCTTGTCGTATTTTCGATTCCCTCTAATCCCGGAGAAGAATTGACTTCGAGCAATAAGGGTCCGCGATCCGATAGGAGCAAGTCTACACCAGCAACACCCAGTCCGTGGACTTGTGCAGCCCGACTGGCCAGAATACGCGTATCAGGATCGAGTTTTATTGGCATTGCAGTGCCTCCACGGTGTAGATTTGATCTGAATTCGCCTTCCGCAGCGGTGCGTTTCATAGATGCGACGCAACGATTACCAACAACGATGACCCGAATGTCAGTGCCTCGCGCTTCTGTAATAAATTCTTGTATGAGCATTTGTTCCTTGACCCGACGTAAGGAATGGAAAATCGATTCAACCGTGTGCATTTCGGTCGCTAGGAAAACGCCGCGACCTTGTGTACCACGAATCACTTTAATGATGACAGGTAAACCACCGGCTATGTTAATGGCATTCCAAATATCGGCCGGGTCGCTTACCACAGTTGTGTTCGGAATCGGCAATCCAGAACTACCCATGATTTGCAGGCTATGAAGTTTATCGCGCGAGCGAGCGATGGCGCTGGAGGTAGCAGTGGTGACGATACCTTTCGTTTCATATTGCCGGACGACTGCCAGCCCATAAAATGTTATGGACGTTCCGATTCGGGGAACGATAGCCTCCACTTCTGGCAAGGGCTGGCTAGGTTCAGCTACCTGACTCCGCCCGACACGCACCGGTACATTCAAGGTGTCAATTACATAGACGTGATGGCCACGCATGCGTGCTGCCTGAGCTAAACGACGCGTGCTATATAAACGACGGTTGCGGGAAAGAATTCCGATTCTCATTTTGGCCAATCAAATAGGAGGATCAGGTGCCATGGATGAATGGTACTGCTCAACTGAAAAATATCGGCTGTCAGACTAAGGACGACAATAATTATTCTTCCTTTACCTCGAACCTGGAGACAGGGCTATGATACATGACGGTGGCGGTGAATACAAAGGGGAAGCAGTTGGCCTCCGCCACAGTTTCTTTGACCAACTAAATTAAGATCGTTACAATCTGCCCCGCTTGCTTGAGGGAGGTCATGAGTAGCGCAGGAACATATGTAGTCGTACCTACCTATAATGAGGCTGACAATATCCATGAATTGATTACACAACTTCTGGAACTGCCCGTTAAGGTAAGCGTGATCGTGGTGGATGATAATTCGCCTGATGGCACCGGCCAGATAGCGGACGATTACGCCGATCGTTATCCCGAACGGGTATTTGTGGTGCATCGGCCAGGTAAACTTGGCTTGGGAACGGCTTACATTGCCGGTTTCAATAAAGCGATAAATGACTTACCTGCCAGCCGAATTATGACCATGGATGCCGATTTTTCCCACAATCCACAATATATCCCAGCTATGATAACTCTGAGCCAGGAAAAGGATATCGTCATCGGTTCGCGCTATGTGTCTGGAGGCGGATCAAGGAATTGTAGCTGGAAACGGATCTTCCTAAGCAAAGGTGCTAACTTTGTCGCTCGTACGGTGCTTGGCTTAAAGGCTCGGGACACGACGGCCGGATTTCGACTTTACCATCGTAAAGTTCTGTCATCGATTCCTTTGGACGATATTTTCTCCAACGGTTACTCTTTTTTGGTGGAAATGTTATATATGTGCCAACGGCGAGGTTGGACGATTGGAGAAGTGCCGATCATATTTGAAGACCGACGCAAAGGGCAGACGAAGATTTCTCGCCAAGAGGTGATCAAAGCCCAATACACAGTGTTTCGGCTTTTCGTTCGGCGCCTTAGAGGAGGCGCGCCGAGACAACCGTCGAGAGTCAAAACACAATGAAAACTGTTCGCTGCAATTTGTGCGATGAAGACGATTGGAAAATTCGTTTCCCGGCGAATGGTAATCATACATTAGGACCTGATGTCGATGCCTACAGATGCACGTCGTCGGAATACGGGAGCCATCTCCAGATTGTCGAGTGTCAACAATGTGGTCACATTTATGCCAACCCACGTTATGACGCTTGCGAATTGCTGGAGGCTTATTCAACCGTTGAAGATGAAACTTACATTATCGAGCAAGCAGGGCGTAAAAAGACCTTCGCAAAGCACTTGAAATCAGTGGAAAAGTTCACCCAATCAGGCCGGAATCGAGAATTGCTTGATGTCGGCGCTTATATTGGGGTATTCGTAGAGGTTGCCCTGGCCAATGGATGGCAAGCGATGGGAATAGAGCCATCTCAATGGGCGGTTAACTATGCTCAACAGAAGGGACTACCTGTGCTTCAAGGCACGCTTGACGCTCCAGAACTGCATGGGCGGCACTTTGATGTTATCACGATGTGGGATGTCATCGAACACGTTGACGACCCTTCGGCCGAGTTGGACAAGTCATTCAAATTTTTGAGACCAGGAGGCCTCATCGCAGTTCACACCATGGACATTGATAGCCCGATTGCCAGAGTTATGGGCCAGCGCTGGCCCTGGTTGATGGATATGCATATCCATTACTTCAGTCGCGAAACGTTGATCAGATTCATGAAAAAAAGTGGATTTGAGATTCTTTGGGCTGGATCGCAAGGTCGTTATCTGAGTTTGGGCTATCTGGTAACCCGCGTGAACGGTATGAGTAAACCACTTGGCAGCTTGGTGAACAAACTGGTTAATTTTATGGACCTGGGGGAGGTGTTGGTTCCTGTTAATCTTGGTGATCTGATTACTGTATATGCCAGGCGACCGAAACAAGCTCCAGACACAAAATCATCGGGAACCGTGAGAAGGTCCGATTGAAAAAAATCGACTGGATCTTGATCGCACTGATCGGCTTGATACTCCAGGGGTTTTGGGCCCGGCAACTGACGCAGCCGACCTATATGGATTCGTATTACTATACGACCAATGGTCAGCGGTTGGCCTCCGGCCATGGGTTCACCGAGATGATCATCTGGCAATTCTTAGACGAACCTACAGGTTTGCCGGCTCCCAGCCACACCTATTGGATGCCTCTGCCATCAATAATGGCCGCGGCTGGCATCTCGCTTGGAGATGGCTTTAGTGGTTCACAGATCTTTTTTTGGCTTCTTGGTGGTTTATTGCCGTTGTTGGCGTACGCCATCAGTTGGCGGATATCTGGCCAACGCTGGCAAGCCTGGGTGGCGGCGCTCTTCGTTGCCGTGGGTGGTTTTTATGCAGCTTTTGTGGGTCAGCCCTCGACGTTCGCGCCTTTCGCCTGGGCAGGCGGATTGGGCTTATTTGCATTGGGCATGACGACCGCCTACCGGTCAAAATCCTCGTCATATGATGGCCAGCCCCAAGTGATGTCCATTGCAAGGCAACGATTATGGTGGTTAATAGCCGGTTTGATGGCCGGATTGGCCCATCTGACCAGAGCCGATGGTTTTTTATTGTTGCTAGTCGGCTTGTTTGTATGGGTTCTGGAGATTATTAGCTGGCCATTATCATCCGAGGGATTGCGAGAAGAACGAAAGAAGATAGTGGGTGGGATAGGCTTTGGTTTTCTTGGTCTGTTGATATTGGGCTATCTAGTGACTATGGGGTGGTGGTTAGCTCGCAATTTTTTAATGCTGGGCCGCCTGTTACCGACGGCCGGCGCCCAGAGTGTTTTCCTGACTACGTACGATGATTTATTCGCCTATGGAAGAGCTATTGAACTGAAAGGATTTCTTGATTGGGGCGTAGGGAATATCCTGCTATCGAAGATTCAAGGAACCTGGTTAGCTGTACAAACCTTCGTAGCTATTCCAGGTCTAATCTTTCTGGTACCGTTCATCATAGTTGCTCTCATATACTTTTATCGGCAGATGACGACGCGACTGCTCATCCGGCCGACCATCCTTTTTGCCGTGGCTCTTTTTATTAGTAACGCGCTCATCTTCACTCTACCAGGGACACGAGGCAGCCTTTTTCACTCATCAATCGCCTTATGGCCATGGTCAACCGCCTTTGCCGCTGCCGGCATTGGTTTGGCAGTCGATTGGGCTGCTACAAAGTTACCGCATTGGCAACCGGAACGTGCAAAAAGAATATTCTCCGGCCTCTTTATCATTATCGCCTTCATCATGACATTGTTTTTGGCCCAAGCCCGTTTAAAGCCCGATGATGATCCTGAAATCTACCGCCAAGTTGGCCAGTTGGTGCCACCATCCTCGGTGGTTATGGCCGGAAATGCGCCTGCATTGCACTATTACAGCGGTTTACCTGCAATCTCAGTGCCCAATGAAGCAGTGGACTCTGTGTTGAAGGCGGTCAATCGTTTTGGGGTCACATATGTGTTGCTTAATCAGAATCGCCCCCAACCACTAGACGATATTTACCAAGGAAGAATTACGCATCCTCGATTGTCACTGGTTTGGTCGTCAGGCGATGCACGACTATATGAAGTTAATGATCCAGAGGGTGAGGCAAGGATACAAGATCAAAAGTGGTGACCATCAGGGCTGGTGGTTAATATATTTGTGATACGCTCGACCACCTTTTAGCATAACATCTATTTTGCGATACTGGGTTATCTTGCTCTTGATGATCGTGATTCCACTAGCTGAATCCAATGAACGCTCGTGGCCAAACTTGAGGGCACCCATATTGCAGGAGGAGGCTGGCAGGGATATATGCATGGTCCTATCGTCTTATTGCATATCGTTCCGTAGCACTCTATCTTTATGAATGTGGCCGATTCTTATAGTGGGGATGGGTTGCGTGAAGGCGCAAGAAACAGATATACCCATCCGAACCGACAACATGCTAACGGTAGTTGATGCCCGGCGTTTTGTGCTAGCTGGTCCAGGAGCCAGCAAATATTGGTTGGTTGCTGGCGTAGCATTGCTGGCTACTTCACTCTACGTAGGCGTGGCGGCTATCGGGGGCGAGTCCGGATTGCCGTTAGATGATAGCTGGATTCACCAGACCTATGCTCGAAATCTAGTCCAAAATGGCAGTTGGTCGTATGTTAACGGTGTCACTAGCGCCGGTTCGACAGCGCCGCTTTGGACCTTGCTGCTCGCCATCGGTTATCTATTTCGATTACCGTCTTTGCTGTGGGCGTATTTTCTTGGATGGCTTTGTCTAACATGGATTGGCTGGAGCGGTATGAGCCTATGGGCCGATAATTGGGTCAAGCAAGAACAATTTAGCTGGTTGGTGGGCGCTGTTCTTGTCCTAACGTGGCCTTTGGTCTGGGCCGCTGGAAGCGGGATGGAAACCTTACTGTTTTGTGGTCTTGCTATGCAACTAATGGTCAGTTATGGCCGGCAGCAGGTGTCTGGAAATTGGCAAAGCTGGATATTGGGTATATTGGCAGGATTGTTAATCCTTACCCGCCCAGACGGACTTCCCCTGACCATTCTTGTTGCTGGAGGAATCATAATCGCGGCAGGTTCACCACGCGACAGGTTTTTTCGCATGGGCGCCTATTTATTAGCCGCCGTCCTGCCGCTAATTCCATATTTTTTGCTCAATTACATATCTAATAACACCCTATGGCCAAATACTTATTATGCCAAGCAGAGCGAGTATGCTCTCCTTTGGGATGTACCCATCGTTCAAAGATATGCCAAATTGCTCTATTATGTGGTTGGCGGACCATCCGTCGGCCTGCGTGGCATTAGTGGCGCTCATCTCCTATTATTGCCAGGCGTTCTCTTCAGTGGCTGGGTTTCGCTGCGAGCGGATTGGCGATCCAGGCGGCTGTTACGCTTTTTGCCCATAATGTGGGCGGTCGGACATGTATTTCTTTATGCATGGCGCTTGCCAGTTACCTACCAACATGGTCGATACTTAATGCCCGTGATACCGGTGTTTATTCTCTACGGTTTTGGGGGTTGGATTCAATTGGCGGATTGGATTAAGTTTCGGCTGAAAATCAACCAACGCAGGGTTTATGTTCTGCGAACCTTTGCTGGCTTGACATTTGTTGCTTTGCTCTTAATCTTTTTCATCCTGGGATTACAGGCTTATGGTCAAGATGTTGCCTTTATCAACGCCGAAATGGTAACAACTGCTCGATGGGTTCAGGCAAATACCCCAGAGGATGCATTAATCGCCGCCCATGACATAGGAGCCATTGGCTATTTTGCAAATCGGCATATCCTAGACCTTGCTGGGCTTATTTCGCCGGAAGTTATTCCGTTATTGGCCGATAAAGAAGGGATGGCGGCCTATGTATTAAATAGTGAGGCAGATTATTTAGTGACGGCGCCAGGTTGGTCTTATAAAAGCCTGACGTCATCTGACCAGACAGATTTGCTCTTTTCGGTTGATTATGCCTGGACAGAGAGTCAGGGATTTAACAATATGGCAGTCTACAAGCTAGGTAGTTAAGCGAGCAGGTACTAGTTGCCATGGCCACAGGCATCAGGTATACTGCGCGCGCTCTAACCTCCTAGAGTGTGGGCTTTGAGCTCAGATTCAGAACGATGTTCCGATTGTAGTTTTTTTGGATATTGAGATGTACCGACATACCACTTTAGGGGTATCCTATAATGGAGGGCAAATATGACCCTGAATAAAGTTGTGATCGTGGATGACCATCCGCTATTTCGTCAAGGTTTGCGGGATGTACTAGAAACTGACCCGGGTTTGAAAGTCGTCGGTGAAGCAGCCACTGGTGAAGTAGCAATTGATATGGCAGATGAAATCGAACCTGATGTCATGTTGATGGACATTAACTTGCCAGACCTGAATGGTTTGCAGGTTACTCGTCAAATAAAGGCACGACGACCTGAGATTGGTGTAATTGTTGTTACTGGCTATGATGACGCCGAGCAGGCTTTCCATGCCATTCGTGCAGGCGCTTCTGCCTATTGCCCTAAAGATATTACGCCCGAATCGTTAATTAATACGATTTACGCGGTTCGCGAAGGCATGTATGTGGTTGGTGAACGACGAATGAACCACGACGAGGTTGTACAATGGGTGGAGGAGAAGATCGGTAGGATAAGTGGCCAGCTCACTACCGATATCGAAGACTCTTTTGTGCCCCTGTCCCCTCGAGAAATGCAGATTTTGGAGTACGTTACCCATGGACGGAGCAACAAAGAAATCGCCTATGCTCTAGGAATCAGTCACCAAACAGTGAAAAATCATATGACGGCGATTCTTCGCAAACTACAGGTTGAGGATCGAACTCAGGCAGCGGTTTACGCTCTGAGTCGTGGCTGGGTGAGATTAGACAAGCCATTGCGAGACTAATCGTGTCCCTAGATCAGGGGACTGGCAGTATTAGAAAAAATGAACAAGCAGGCAGGAGATGAGCTCACGTGGATGAGAACCTGACCGGTACCAGCGAGTTGACCCTCCGTGGATTTCTCGAGCAGACTTTTAAAGCTTACGAGAAGATCCAGGCTGAATTAGGGGAAATAGATGTGCTGGTCAAACAAAGCGCGGCCGAGGTCGAACGGCTGGCGCAACGAAATGCGAGAGTGGTCAATTATTTGAGCCAGCTTCAGACCAACTTTGATACAATTCCGCGCGAGGATATCAAGGAAGCATATGAAGCATTGATCAATGCCCAGCAGCGTTTGTTTACCATGCGAGGTCAGCTAGAGAAGCTTCAAAGCGATCAACGGAACCTCAGACGACTTTCCGAAACGCAGCGACGATTATTAGCTATCACAGAAGGTTTGACTGATTTGCCAGACGTTCCCCAACGGGCCCGGGATCAATTAAATATTGTCCGAGTGATCCAGACCGAAGAGGCAGCCCGCCAGGTATTAGTCCGGCGAATGCATGATGGCCCGGCATCATCGCTGAGCAACTTCATATTGCAGGCGGAGATATGCGAACGCTATTTTGATAGTGATCCGGATCAAGCTCGAGAAGAACTGACAGCATTGAAGGACTCGGCTGCTGCAACCTTTAATGCAGTTAAGAGCTTTATCTTTGATTTGCGGCCTATGATGCTAGATGATCTGGGCGTTGTCCCAACGCTTAGGCGTTATATCGAATCTTTTGACGAGAAGCACAGCATATCTGTTACTCTCAATGTCACCGGCCAGGCCAGTCGATCAGAGGAACATATCGAGGTTACCATTTTTCGGGCTGTTCAAGAATTGCTCAATAACGCTCGCGTTCACGGTCGGGCCACAGAAATCGAAGTGCTATTAGACCTGGATGTTGAGCGGTTATTGGTCGTGGTTGAAGACAACGGGGATGGCTTCAATGTGGATGAGTCCTTTGGCGAAGCTTCTGCCCGCACCACCATTGGCCTACCAACACTGAGTGATAGAATTGCCATGTTAAATGGCGAACTATCTATCCAGAGCAGCCTGGGGCAGGGAACCCGAGTTGAGTTCACCATACCGGTCGAAGATGTCGCGCAGACCATGGTCGAATAAGCAAAATCTTTGGTTATTGTCATTTTACCTAGATCGTTGCCGAACAAGAATTCAAGAACTGCATAGTACTTTAGTCCTATCGCTGTCTTTATACTAATCTTATTTACTCTGTACTATTGCATTAGAAATATAGCCTAGCTATAATGTCATTATCTACTTTTATATTGTTTTCACATTTATCCAATGGAGGTTTTCAATGTTATTCTTAACGCATGAAGATGGTCAAGGTTTGGTAGAATATGCCCTGATCCTTGTCCTGGTTGCAATTGTTGTAATTGCAATCCTGGCTGTTCTCGGTCCGCAAATCGGACAAGTTTTCAGCCGGATCGTAACCGCACTCACATTCTAGAACTCTAACTGAGTCCACGTGGGAAGAGCCCTGTTTATCAGGGCTCTTTTTTTTGTCTTGAGGATCACGGTAACACCCCACTTCTTCCTCGAAAACGATTTAGACAAGGCGTCCAGATCCCACTGATAATCCCGTTGAATGTCGAGTTGACCAGCATTGTCATTTATTGGCTTGGTCGGTCAATACAGGCCCCTCCAGTTAAACCAGAAACCAACTCAGTTATTCAGCTTATTGTCTGACATATTTGTGATCTTTTGGTGCATCACATACCTATACCTTTCGGCCGACAATTCGGAAACGGTGGCCAATTAGAAACTCTGATTTCATATTCGCGGTAAGGAAGAATACCAGGATGTTGAGTGGGTCTCGGCCAATATAGTTCGCTCGATTGCTGGCATAACTGCATTCAAACACGGAAGTTACTTATCCGCAAAAAGGCTGACTATTTATTGTCGATCCACGATGACGATGAGGTTACTTATGTGCGGTTTGATTCGCAAGTAGGGGGTACTATTGGCGACATATTATTAGCTGTAGCCCTCTGGTACAAACGTCTTGTTGTTTAGTCAATGAGCTTCTCATATACTGGCAACAGAGCAATTCTTGACATTGCGTGGGATCATTGTATGATGTGGGCTGCATGCTCGATTCAGGGGCAGATGGGTCTGAAGAATCGATATAATGTGGCGCATAACCTGCACAAATATCCCATTTAGTACTGAGTAGTCTATGACAGAAAAAATTCGTGTCTTGATCGTTGATGATATTCCCGAAACCCGGGAGAACGTGCGCAAATT
This sequence comes from Chloroflexota bacterium, assembly GCA_024638855.1. Classification (GTDB taxonomy): domain Bacteria; phylum Chloroflexota; class Anaerolineae; order Promineifilales; family Promineifilaceae; genus UBA11865. The sequence goes on along the minus strand of JAHEJP010000009.1, from coordinate 12,652 downwards.
GCTCCAGTTTGAATCTGATCTGGAGGTAATTGGCCATGCAGGTACTGGCGGCGAGGCCATTAAGTTGGCTGAGGAACAGCGGCCGAATATCATATTGATGGACATCAACATGCCGGATTCTGATGGCATAACCGCCAGCCAACAAATCACCAAAAGTGTGCCTGAGGCCCAGGTGATCATCATGTCCGTTCAAAGCGAAGCTGATTATTTGCGGCGGGCGATGTTAGCCGGAGCAAGGGATTTCTTGATGAAGCCTTTCTCAGGTGATGAATTGGTGGAAGCCGTCCGGCGCGTGCATGAGACGAGGCCAGTTCTTCAAAAGGCCGTTGTCACGCAATCGTCAGCTGGTTCGGCAGGCCAGATCAAAGAGTCTGTTCGCGAGGGAAATATCATTGTTTTTTTCAGCCCGAAAGGTGGCTTAGGAACTACCACCATTGCGGTGAATACGGCAGTCTCAATGGCAAGGGCAGGTAACAAAACATTGTTAGTAGATGGAAGCCTGCAATTTGGTGATGTGGGCATCATGTTGAATCTGAAATCCCGTGGTTCGGTGGTGGATTTAATTGAAAATGTTTCAGACCTGGATCAGGATCTGTTAAGTAGCGTTATAATCGAACATGAAAGCGGCCTAAAAGTACTACTCGCGCCACCACGGCCGGAAATGGCCGAGCTTGTATCAGCTGACGCTATGAAGACCCTTCTAGATACACTGCGCCAGGCTTTTGATTTTATTCTCATCGATACTAGTTCGAGCCTAAACGATATTAGCCTGGCCATGCTTGATACTGCCGATCGAATCATCCTCATTACTCGCCAAAGCTTGCCAAGCATTAAGAATGTTGGCCGATTCTTTGATCTTAGCGAGGGATTGGAGTACGAGCGGAGCAAGGTTGTTTTAGTTGTTAACCATGCTTCGAAAAAGGTTAGTATTTCTGTCAAAAAAATTGAAGAAACCCTTAAATGGCCCGCGACTATAGTTATTCCAGAGGATATCATTGCTTATTCAGCTGCCGATCAAGGCATCCCATTGGTCCGGCCGGACTGGCAAAAGCGCCCAGTTGTACGAGCAATCAACCGTTTGAGCGACCATTTAGTGGGAGAATTGGGCAATGCGAGAAAAATTTCCAAAGCTGAGGAGTCCAATGGGTCTCCTTCTATTGCTCGCTTATTTAACAGATAGCGGAGGGCGAAAGTGTCACTTTTAAGACGGATTGAGAAGGGACAAGATTCAGGATTGGAGGAGCAACCATCTAAGCTCCAGGAATTGCGGGTTAAACGATCTTCGCCAGGCGTTGGGACGCGGGATTCGGGTACTGACCTCAAAAACCGGATCCAACAGAAACTCATTGCCGAGCTGGATCCAAGCATGGACGTTACCAAGACATCGGAGGTGAGAACCACCATCCAGGAAATGTTTGAGACAATGCTCTTGCAAGAGCAAATCGTCCTCACTCGAAGCGAAAAAAAGCGCCTATTTGAGCAGATTGTCGCCGAAATTCTTGGGTATGGTCCTCTGGAGCAATATTTGAGCGTCGAGGGCATCACCGAAATCATGGTTAACGGCCCAAAGCATGTCTACATTGAACGTCAGGGTCGCGTTCAAAGGGTAAACGCTACTTTTGAGGACGATGAACATCTGATGCGCATCATCGAGCGTATTGTCGCTCCGTTAGGTCGGCGAATCGATGAAGGTGCTCCGATGGTTGATGCGCGTCTGCCGGACGGCTCTCGTGTGAATGCCATCATTCCACCCATCTCCCTAATAGGTCCCACGCTGACCATCCGTATCTTCGCCAAGATACCCTTGACTGTCGAGAATCTTGTCGAATTTGGTACGATAACCCGCGAGTCTATCGAATTCCTAAAGGCCGCTGTTATCGCCAGGGTAAATATCCTGATCTCCGGTGGTACCGGTTCCGGTAAAACAACTACATTGAACATATTGTCTGGCTTTATCCCTGATGGCGAGCGAATTGTCACCATCGAGAACGCGGCTGAACTTCAACTCCGTCAGGAACATGTGGTAACTCTCGAATCTCGCCCGCCCAATATCGAAGGGCGAGGGGAGGTAAATATTCGGGATTTGGTGGTCAATTCGTTGCGAATGCGCCCAGATCGAATCATAGTTGGCGAGGTTCGAGCTGGCGAAGCGCTAGACATGTTGCAGGCTATGAATACAGGTCACGAAGGTAGTATGACCACATTGCACGCCAATAGTCCCCGTGACATGCTGTCTCGTCTGGAAACGATGGTGTTGATGGCCGGTATGGACTTGCCTCACCGGGCTATTCGAGAGCAGATTGCATCGGCCGTTGACCTGGTCGTGCATCAAGACCGGATGCGGGATGGTACTCGAAAGATAACCTCTATCAGCGAGGTACAGGGCATGGAGGGGGACGTTATCACCATGTCTGAGCTCTATCGCTTCGAGCAGACCGGTTTCGAAAATGGCAAGGTTATTGGCCGATTACGACCAACAGGATTAAGACCGAAGTTCATGTATAAGATTCAAGAAGCAGGTATCATGTTACCACCGTCGATCTTTGGCTTAGGGACACGAAATCGATAAACTGGCGGCGGCATGCGCTCGAATTGCAATAAACATTGCCGGCCAATTTCGTTGAGAGGCATCAGCGGTAGACGCATTCCTGTTATTGGCTGAAGTATAATCATTGGCCACAGACTGCGTATTGTATACTTAGAAGGAGTTGACAGGTGAACCCATTGATTGTTGTAGTGGCAGTAGCCGGCGTTTTAATGATTTTTGGGGCTGGGGTGGCCTTGATAGCCGGTAGCCGTTCGGAGGTGGACGAGCGAATGGACCGCTACGTGAGTGGCTCGGCGCAGGTCGTCGCCGTCGAGGATAGCCCAGCGAGTAGCCGCCCGGCCGTTGGCGAGCGTGTGGACAGGGCTATTGGTGAAAGAAGTTTCACAAAGGGTATAAAGACCCGTATTGCTAAGTCGGACGTGAAGCTGCGGGTAAGCGAGTACATTGCGCTGCGTTTACTTTCGGCTGTAGTCGTCGGCGGCATAGTCTTTTTCCTTTTTGATAATGTTCTTGTGTTTGCCTTAATTGCCGGATTGCTGGGCAGTTTTATTCCACTCATGTATCTAAATTTTGCAGCCAAGCGTCGGTTACGGTCGTTTGAAGATCAGCTTAGCCAAACCCTAAATTTGTGGGTTAATGCTCTGCGCTCGGGTTACAGTGTTCTGCAGTCAATGGAAGCGATCGCGACTGAATTGCCTGCTCCGGTATCGGTAGAGTTTGAACGCGTGGTCCAAGAAGTGAGGCTGGGTCTGAGCGTGCCCCAGGCTTTGAACAATATGTTAAAACGTATGCCGAGTGAGGATTTGGACCTCGTCATAACGGCCGTCAATATCCAGCGAGAGGTCGGCGGTAATCTGGCCGAAGTGCTCGACACCATTAGTTTTACAATCCGCGAACGAGTAAGAATCAAAGGTGAAATTCGAACATTAACCGCCCAAGGTCGTCTTTCGGGTTGGATTATTAGCTTGTTACCCATTGCCCTGGCTTTCATCCTCTTGCTTATCAATGCTCCATACATGAGCCAGCTTTGGGTAAGAGAAGATCCTATGGTCGGCCCGATCCCCTGTGGGTGGTTAGTAATCGGAGTAGGTTTGATCACGATGGCAATCGGTATTTTTCTGGTTCAGAGAATAGTGGACATCGAGGTCTAAAGCGAACCCGATCATGAACAGTTACTCTAAGAGAGTAGGCCAAATGATTCGTTCTCATGGTGGAGGACAGAAGTGTGCATTTTGCGGAAGATTGGCTGGAGGTAGTTTATGTCATTAGTTGTTATAGTTGTTGGGCTTCTTGCAGTATTGTTAGTTGTCGCCAGCATTGTATTACTCCGACGTGCCGAATCCGATCCTCTCGCCTACCGGATTGATGAATACGCGGCACGCGATGAACCGGTCAGCATCGAAGAGATTGAGATGTCCATGCCGGTAACAGACCGGATAATTGTCCCTATATTGCGCCGTCTGGGGGAGATCGTCACCCGGCTCACGCCCCAATCGATGCTTGATAATACATCGCATAGGCTTGAATTGGCTGGCAGCCCAGGCAACATCTCGGCGGCCGAATTTTGGGTCCTTCGTGGATTTTCGACCATTGCTCTTGGCGTTTTGTTTTTCTTCTTCTTGGGACGATTTGGTCAGGATCCAGGCCGGAGAATTCTGTTCAGCCTTATTGTAGCAGCTCTCGGTTTTTACTTACCTTCCCTCTATTTATCAGCGGCGATTAGTCGCCGTCAGGATGCGATTGTCAAAAAGTTTCCCGATGCCCTGGATCTCATGTCGATTTGTGTGGATGCGGGTTTGCCCTTTGATGGAGCAATGGCTCGAGTTCATGAGAAGTGGGACGATCCGCTTGCCGATGAGTTCGGCCGGGTAATTTACGAAGTTCAGCTAGGCAAATCCAGGCGCCAAGCTATGCGCGATATGGCCAATCGAATGGATGTCAATGACGTGAGCAGCTTTGTGGCTGCGATCCTTCAGGCAGAGCACCTAGGCGTTAGTATTGGCAAAGTATTGCGAATCCAGTCTGAACAAATGCGTATACGACGGCGACAGCGAGCGGAGGAGAAAGCGCACCAGGCACCAGTAAAGATGCTCTTTCCGTTGGTATTTCTAATCTTCCCGTCAATGTTTATCGTATTATTGGGTCCTGCAGCCTTCCAAGTGTTGCGTACTGATGCATTACGCAATGTGGTCGGTTAAAAAGCTGGATAAAAGGTTCATCCTCTAATTGTTGGGTTGGTGCTGAATTTGTACCACCATAGGGCGAGTGAAATCTCGTCACGGTAAGGCCTTAGCCTGTTGTTTACCGACTATTCACCCTTAAGCCGGCGATGGCGCCAAGGCTTAAGACGGTTTAGTAAAACCCTCCTCAATACTGTCCTTCCCCCTGTATGCGCAAGCTGTACCCGTGTCGGGGATCTGTTTTGTCATGAATGCCGGAAGGATGTTCAATGGCTGGATGAGCCAATTTGTCCCTCTTGCGGCCATCCAAATCCTCATGATCTTGTTCTTTGTTTAGCGTGCCGCCGTAAACCATTGTCCTTGGAACAAATCCGGGCAGCAACATTGCACAAGAACCCGGTCCGACGTGTTCTCCATCAAATGAAATATCAGGGTTATTTCGCCTTGTCAGAGCCCCTTGGGGAGCTTATGATTGTAGCATGGCCAAAGTGGCAACATCCAGTAGATATTGTACTTCCAATTCCATTGCATCCGCGACGTCAACGACAACGAGGGTATAATCAGTCTGAACTATTGGTGCGAGAGATGCAAAATGAATTTGGCTGGATCAGCGATCCGACTTTGCTGGTCAGATCAAAGCAGACAAGGCCCCAATTAGGCTTGACGGCAAGTGAGCGACGTGCTAACGTTCGAGGCGCGTTTGGAGCTGATTCGAACAGGGTGACTGGAAAGCGTATCTTACTTGTCGACGATGTATGTACAACAGGTTCAACGCTGGCAGCGGCCGCTGACGCATTACTAGACGCAGGCGCACGATCCGTAAGCGCCTACTGCCTGACCATTGCTTTTGAGGATCAGGTAATCACTTCTGCATAGGAGAGAACCATGGAAATATCAATTAACACACACCATGTTGAGCTGACACCAAGGTTGAATTCACATATAGAAAAGAAAACGGCGCGCCTTGATCGCTACATGCCCAACTTGTCTGAAGTGCATGTGGAATTATCATCTCAGAATACTCGTAGCGCTGTTGAGCGACAGGTTGCACAAATAACGATTCGTGATGATAGAGGAACCATTTTACGAGCTGAAGAGCGAAGTAACGATATTTTTGCCGCCATTGACGCCGTGGTCGATAAGCTATACAGGCAAATTAAACGGTATCGAGGCAAGCGTATTCGAGACCGACGTAGCGGTGGCGGTGTTGACGAAAACCTGGTGGGTGAGCCGCTGCCCTTTGAGCCGGAGGTGGAAGAAGGGTTTGACGAGGATGAAGAAGCAGTTATTGTTCGGCGGAAGCGTTTTCCGCTCCGGCCGATGTCTCCCGAGGAAGCCATCGAACAAATGGAATTGCTTGGTCACAGTTTCTTTGTTTATTTTGATATTGACGAAGAAGCCGTTAATGTCGTTTATACGCGACATGATGGGAATTATGGCTTGCTCCAGCCCATATTCGATTAAATGGTCCTTCTATAACACCTGGCTAGGACTGTTACCCTGAAGTGGCGCTACACAAATAACCGAGTAATCAAAAAGATCTCTTGTTTTGGAATCGGAGCGTATGCTGGGGCAAGTATTGGAATAACGATCGCCCGATTGATTTTTAGTTGATTAGAGACGAGGAACCGCAAATGGGGCAGTCATTTAGAGATTGCCCTCTTTTTTTGTCAGCAAGACGATGATTACTGCTGTTATCATGGTTGGAGCACAGCCGAATGAGCCATCTGCAACTTCTTGGGTGCAAATGGCCCGACGTGCAGCCGCCAGGGACCTGGTTCGGCAAATCGCTAGCTTTGACCTGGTAGAACGCGTTATTTTCGTATCGCCAGAAATCGGCGAACTAGCAGGAGATGTACCAATTGATTACATTCAAAGTCCGGCCGGATCCATCCACGTCGGTCGATTTCTGGCAGAGATCGTGCAGCGTTTTCAGGTTAAGCGCTTATTTTATTTCGGTGGGGGCTCAGCCCCGTTGCTGGAATATTCGGTAATGGGGGCGTTATTGGAGAAATTAGCAGGTGTGGAAGAATGCATCCTCACGAACAACCAATTTGCCAGCGACTGGGCCGGCGTCGTACCGGCGCGGCTGCTCGTTGACTTACACGAACGCTTGCCTCTTGATAACATGCTTGGTTGGGTCTTGTCGACAGAAGCTGGGTTGCCTTTGCTTACTTTGCCGCCTTCGGCCGCAAGCCGGTTAGATATTGACACGCCAGCTGATCTGCTGGTCCTACGCTTACATCCAAAAACTAAACCTCAACTCGAAGGTTGCCTGACCCAATTGGCCATTGATACATCTAAACTGGAAGCGCTCCTAGAGGTCTTGGCCAGGCCGGCTAGTCAGGTACTCATCGCTGGCAGACTGGGTCCAGATGCATGGCGGGCAATCAATCAAGTGACCCGTTGTTGGATTCGAGTCATATCTGAGGAACGCGGCATGGTCTCCAGCGGCCGGTTGGCTCGAGGTGAGGTTTATTCGTATTTGGGTGCGTATATAGACGCTGTAGGTCTGCAATCCTTCTTCAATACGCTCGCCCAACAGGTTCAGGCTGCCCTGATAGATACCCGAGTCTTATTGGCTCACCGGGGGCATTGGCCGGCCGATAATGACCGATTCAATTCAGATTTGGGCATAGTCGATCAGATCCAAGACTCATGGCTGCGTACGTTTACAATCGGCGCATTGGAAGCGCCGATCCCCATCATCTTTGGCGGACACGGCCTCCTTTCTGGCGACTTGTTTGCACTAAGTGATTTATTACAAGGGAAAACAGGAGACAATTGATAAATGGCTAATATTCTGGTGGTTTGTACAGCTAATATTTGCCGCTCGCCGGTTGGTGAATCAGTTATTCGTGATCGCCTCCATCTGCAGGGACTTAATGATTGGAAAGTAGCCTCGGCCGGTACTTGGGCGACTTCTGGCCAATCTGCTTCTGATTACAGCATCGAAGTCCTGGCAGAACAGGGGCTTGACATAACGAATCATAGATCGCAACTGGTAAATAGGAACCTACTAGAATGGGCGGATTTGATCCTTTGCCTGGAATTGGGTCATATGGAGGCACTTCGCACTGAATTTCCTGATCTGGCTAACAAAATCTACACTCTCAGTGAAATGAGCGGACCAGGATACAGTGTGTACGATCCGTACGGCGAACCAAGACCAGCATATGAAGCCATGGTCACCGAAGTGACAAAACTTGTCGAGAATGGCTTAAACAGGATCGTGGCGTTGGCTCAAAATAAAGAGGAAAAGCGAAGAAATACGGGCAGTGGCGATTGAGCGCCAGATGATCATTTATTGGAGACAGTAAACAGTTGCAGGCTAAGGTTTTACCAACCCTGAATAAACTGTTCCCATTCTTTATGGGACGCCAAGTGGTGACCAAAACGGTATTGGGCGGACGCACTGGGCTGAAATGGAAGGCGCCTTAAGCGCATGTTCGCGTTTTCCGGCGTTTTGCCACCTTTACGCCGATTGCAAGGAGGGCAGGCTGCAACTACGTTGGTCCATGTGTGAACCCCACCCAGTCGACGCGGAGTTACGTGATCAACAGTCAAGGCATGGGATTTGCGACCACAATACTGGCAAGTAAAATCATCCCGACGCAGGATTTCTCGCTTAGTCAAACTGACGTGAAGGCGCGGCCGCTTGACCATATAGTCTAATTTTATAACTGAGGGGATATCGTATTCGGCCGTTGCGCTGTGGATTTTACCCCGGCCATTTAGCAAGATATCCGCCTTGCCTTTAAAGACCAGGGCAAGAGCCCGCTTGGTATTGCAAACGTGCAGCGGCTCGTAGTTAACGTTTAGAATAAGCACCGGCTCATTCAATTTGTCAACTGGTGACATAATGGCAAAAAGTATAGCATGGGGAAAGGTAAAGTGCCAATCTCCATCAGATAGAGAATGTCGAAAGAGGTGATCATGGATAGGGATGAATTGGTAGCTTATATGGACGAATACTTAGGGATCAGGACCATCGAGGATTATGGTCCTCAAGGTCTGCAAGTTGAAGCTGATAACGAAGCCATAACACGCCTGGCGCTAGCTGTGGATACAGCCCCGGCAGTCATTGAGGCCGCTTCGGATTGGCAAGCCGATATGTTGCTAGTCCATCACGGTATCTTATGGCGTGAAGTACAGCCAATCGCTGGTCCATTCGGCCGTCGTGTGAAGCTTCTTTTGCAGAAGGGCTTGAACCTTTATTCGGCTCATTTGGCGCTTGATGCCCATCCTGAGGTCGGCAATAATGCCCTATTGGCGTCCATGATCGGCTTAAGTATTGAGGAATGGTGGTGCCCGGTGAAGGGCACGTCTATAGGGGTTTTTGGATCGTTGGCTCGCCCGCGATCGCTCATAGACCTTACCGCGTTGATCGACGACAAGCTGCAAACTGAAGCACGTGTTCTGGCTCACGGGCCGGAAACGGTTCATAAAGTGGCGATCATTTCCGGATTCGGTGCCGACGAAGTAGCTGCAGCCCGGGAGTTGGGGGCAGATACTTTTCTGACAGGAGAGACTTCCCACACCTACTATTGGTCAGCCTCTGATTATGGTTTGAATATCATTTATGGCGGACATTATGCGACCGAAACCATAGGGGTAAAGGCTTTAGGCCAACATCTCGCCGAAAAATTCGGTCTCGAAAGGCGATTTTTCGATTTCCCAACAAAGATGTAAAGATGTGATTGGTAAAAGTGGGTGGTGGAACAATAAGATGACCAAGACAAAGTCAGGTATTGGAAACCGATTTTCTAGGAACAGTTTTACAGTCGCTGAGCATAAAAATTATTCAGCTGAATTCCACGGGTGGTATAATGGCTGTAGGAACTGATTCACCATCAGAGAAGAAATCAGAAAGGACAAGCGATGAGTAACAAAACAGAATGGATCCTAGAAGAAATCGCCGGCCTGAAGCAAGCTGGTTTGTACACGACGATCAGGACTATTGATTCGCCAATGGATGCCTGGGTTACCATCGACGGTCGGGAATTGCTAAACTTCTGTGCCAACAATTACCTGGGCTTGGCCAACCACCCCCGCTTGCGAGTAGCGGCTCAAGAAGCGATCAATAGTTTTGGGGTTGGCCCAGGAGCCGTAAGAACTATTGCCGGCACGATGAGCTTACATATTCAGCTAGAACAGAGATTGGCTGAATTTAAGCGTGCTGAAGCCTGCATCTCTTTCCAAAGTGGATTTTGCGCCAACCTGGCAACCATTCCGGCCCTGGTTGGCAAGGGTGATGTCATCTTTTCCGATGAATTGAACCATGCCAGCATTATCGACGGTTGCCGGCTAAGTCGTGCGAATGTCGTCCGTTATAATCACAATGATCCGGCCGACCTGCGGCGAAAAGTGGCTGAGACAAAGGATTTCGGTCGCCGACTCATCGTCACTGATGGCGTTTTTAGCATGGATGGTGATATTGCTCCTCTTGATGAAATCTGTCTGGTAGCCGAAGAGAATGACATCCTGATTATGGTCGACGATGCGCATGGTGAAGGTGTTTTGGGCAAGGGGGGGCGGGGGATTGTCGATCACTTTGATCTGCATGGCCGGGTTGATGTGGAGGTTGGTACCCTGAGCAAGGCTTTTGGGGTCGTTGGTGGCATGGTTGCCGGTAAACAGGTCATCGTTGATTGGTTACGCCAGCGCGGCCGGCCGTTCCTTTTTTCCAGCGCCATGACTGTGCCCGACACTGCTGCTTGTATTGAAGCTGTAAATCTATTGGAGGAGTCTACTGAATTAGTCGATAGGTTATGGGAAAACGCGGCAATTTTCAGGGATGGCTTGCAGATTATGGGCTTTGACACAGGCTTTAGCCAAACACCTATCGTGCCAGTTATGTTGGGTGAGGCTCCTTTGGCCCAGGATTTTAGCCACCAGTTGCTAAAAAATGGCATCTTCGCTATGGCCATTGGCTTTCCCACCGTTCCACGGGGCAAAGCTCGCATACGGGTCATGAATTCGGCTGCCCACAGCAGCGCCGATTTAGAAGAGGCGTTGGATATATTTGGTAAGGTCGGCCGGGCTCTTGGCGTTATTTCCTGAGTAAGCTAGCCATGTAGAACACAAGCCCGAGTAGCACTAATATAAATTCCATCCAGGAAAGAACATCCTGATTGGATCTGAATCCAGGCTCCTAATTAGCGCGTCTAAATTTACTAGGCGGGCGGGTTGATGATCAAAAAAGCTAGTGCGCCGACTACTATCACGGCAACGATGATCAGTACGACCAGTAAGATTTCGAGGCCTCGACCTGATTTTTTCTTCTTAGGTGACTCTTTTTTTGCAGGTTCTTTAACAGCTGCTGGCTCAATATCCGGCAGAGATTCGTCTGCCGTTACTTCATCTACTACAAGTGGCGCAGCTGCAGCAGCTGCAAAGGTAATATCCTCTTCGTCAATCTCAACTACAGGCGACTCATCAGGCTCAGCTGCAAATAATTCCTCTTCGAAGTCCCCAGGAGGGAACACCAGCTCATCCTCGGATCCAACATCCTCGTACTTGATTGCCGTATCTTCTTGAAGCCAGTCAGGTAGCTCTTCCTTTCCAGCTTCAGTTTCATCAGCCCATAACTGCGTTTCGTCGATCTCTAGCAATTCTTCTTCACTTCTCGCTTCTTCAAAGAGCCACTCAGGGATATCGTCTTCAACCGGTGTTTCGACCTCGGGCAGTTCATCAACGGCAGATGTTGCAACTGCGGTTTCTGCAATGCCTTCAAAAGGAGCTTCTTCGATTTCTTCAAAAGTGAGTTCGTCTTCTTCTTCAAATGGAAAAATTAGTTCTTCCGCTTCTGGTTCGTCTTCCACCGGTAATTCAGGAATATCGACAATGACGGTTTCTTCAAAACCATCTTCGATGACCTCATCGGCCACAACGGTCGCGGCAACAACTGTCTCGTCGATAGGGGTTTTTATTTCCGGTTCGACCAGAACTTCCTCTTCGATTGGCTCTACCTCAGCAACTGGCTCGGCCGGAACTTCGACCTTTGTTTGCTCTTCTAGCTGGGCCATTCGTTTCTTAGCCGCTCTATGTTCGGGATCGATGGACAGGACCTGATCCATGTATTCTCGCTGCTCATCCTGATTTTCGGCCAACATGCCTCGCAGAAAAAGAGCATGCGGGTTATCAGGGTCGTCGGCAATAATGTGATCCACTAACACTTTGGCTTCAGCGGTTTTTCCGGCTCTCGCGGCGGCGATAGCCTGCTGCAACATTTCGTTCGTATCCGCCATGATCATTTCCCTCCATTGCCGATTGGCAATTCAGCTATTCAACACGACTCCTAAAAAAAATCCAACTGGCACATATCCTAACCAAATTATCTGATCTTATGTTTATATATTTTGCCAGATTTTTCGACTTCGCGCCAGAGGAAAAATAGTTGTGTTGTATTTCAGGCTTCAATTTGAACTATTATGGTTAACCAAGACCTAATTTGAGGCTAATTCTCCAGAATATTCTGGTAAACCGGGCAATCATATCGATGGAAAGCCTGACAAACGGCGGCAATGTCGACTGAAACGGACACACCCACTTTATTTAAGGATCGAACGAGATGGCAGAGGGGTAAGCCAACGACGCCTGCAAAACAACCAGACAAGCCAGATACAGGCTGGAACTCTGGGTTCTGGATGGCATAAGCGCCAGCTTTATCTAACGGGTCACCAGTTGCTACATAAGCAGCGATCTCGGCACCGGTATAAGCACGCATCGGCACGTTGATAATGGCTACGTCGGTTACAAACTGGCCAGAGGCTCGATCGGTAACGACGATGCCGGTATAAACTTGGTGGATCCGGCCGCGTAACAAAAGCAACATCCTGTAGGCTTCACCGGCATTCGCTGGTTTGTTCATCCGTTGCCCATTCATAACGACAGTCGTGTCAGCGGCAATGATCACAGCTCT
>JAHEJP010000173.1 GCA_024638855.1 Chloroflexota bacterium | reverse complement strand
GCTAGGACAATAGCCGCGGCGCCATCACAAATGGGGGAGCAATCTAGCAATCGAATTGGCGGAGAAATAAGGCGCGAGTTGAGAACATCATCGGTACTGATCTGGCGTCTTCCGAACAGAGCCTGCGGGTTGTGCCTCGCATTCTTGTGAGCATTTACGGAGAAGTGGGCTAAAGCATCTTCAGGAGGATTATAAGTATCAAAATAGTGTCTCATGAGCCTCGCATTCTGGCTAATGAGTGTCGCGCCATCAGGCACCTCTTTTTCGGCATCAAGCGCCTTAGACAGTGCCGGTGTTGCGCTGCCCTCTGACATCATTTCTACACCTAAAACTAACGCTGTATCCGCAAATCCACTGGCGATGGACATATAGCCAACCCGCAATGCAGCGGCACCTGAAGCCGTTGCAGCCCGTATCTGAATGGCTTCAATACCTACTAGCCCAACCTCATCGGCAAAGAGAGCTCCAAGGTGTTTCTGAAACTGTAGTTCATCGCTGAGCATATTGCTCACATATAATGCATCTGCCCTGTCAATGCGAGCGTCATTCAATGCCCGCCGTGCTGCTTCTTTTCCTAGTTGGCGAATAGAACAGAGGTATGATTTTTCTACTGGCATCTGGCCAATGCCAACGATACTTACGGATCGCATTCTTTGCCTCCACAGGTTGACAACTTTTGGCGATTCCAAGATAATGTTCACGCGTCATCTGCCATTATAGTGTGTCAAGGTCAAAAAATGAAGATGTGAACCTTGGACACCTCTAGGTGCAACGAATCGACCAAATGTACCCTTCTTGAAATTGAAGCCGTTGCATACAAGAGCGAATTAAGCCCACCTTAATCGAGATTCATTCGACCTTGAGGATTCGCCCAAATGAAGCCAGCGCCTTTTGATTACATCGCCCCCGATTCACTCGCACAAGCGATTGAACTCATGGCCGAACACGGTGACGAGGCAAAGCTATTGGCCGGGGGGCAGAGTCTTATCCCGGCAATGAATTTTCGTTTAGTCCAGCCCACCTTGTTGGTTGACTTAAACAAATTGGCTGATTTGGAATACCTGAGATTGGCTGCAAATGGTGATTTGCTCATTGGGGCAATGACCCGCCATCGACGCCTGGAACGGGACCCGTTGGTGGCTGAACACGCTCCCCTCATTTCTGAGGCTATGCCTTTTGTGGCTCATTCTCAAATACGAAATCGGGGTACGATCGGTGGTAGTCTGGCTCACGCCGATCCGGCTGCCGAACTGCCGGTTATTATGGTCACTCTTGGCGGCCGTTTTCGAGTGCAAGATAAATCAGGCGAGCGATGGATATATGCGGCTGATTGTTTTCAGGGCTTATTTTTGACCGATATCGGGCCTGAAGAGATCATAGTCGAGATCGCTGTGCCGCCGATGGCAAAAAATACTGGCTACTCCTTCGTTGAGTTTGCCCGTCGTCAAGGAGATTATGCCTTAATTGGTGTTGCGGCGCTTTTATCGATTGATGAGTCGGGCAAATGCACGTCCGCTAGGTTGGTCTATCTGAATGCCGGTGATTATCCAGTAATTGTGGAAGGTGCTACCGAACTGATAGTAGATGAAATACCTTCTGTAACCTTATTTCAGAAAGTGGCTGAAGCGGCAGAAGCAACCCTTCAGCCGACGGCAAATATCCATGCCTCGGTCGCTTATCTCCGGCAGCTGGCCCGAGTATTGACCGTCAGGGCATTTAATAAAGCATACGAAAGAGCCGGCGGCGCGTTTGCCGGATGAGGTTCGTTTGGAATGGTTGAATCAATCCCCATAAGCGTAATGGTCAACGACCAATCTCACTTCGTCCTTGTGGAACCGAGACGCTTGTTAAGCGATTTTCTCAGGCACGATTTGGGATTGACGGGCACGCACGTTGGCTGCGAACAGGGTGCTTGTGGAGCCTGTACGATCTTATTTGATGGCCATCCAGTGCGTTCCTGCATTATGCTCGCCGTTCAAGCGGACGGGCACGGAATTCAGACAATTGAAGGGCTGGCCCAGGTCGATTCCAATGGACAATTACAGTTGCACCCATTGCAAGAGGCCTTCTGGGAGGCACATGGTTTGCAGTGTGGATTTTGCACGCCCGGATTTTTAATGACCCTCTTGCCCTATCTTGAAGAGAACCCAAGGCCAACAGATTCTGAGCTACGGGAGGCCATTTCCGGCAATCTTTGCCGGTGCACAGGATACCAGCACATTGTGGATGCTGCCCTGTTGGCAGCAAAGATGATGTCCGGTGAAGAGTAGGGATCTGTTGATGAACGCGCCTACTAAGCAACCTCTGCTTTCTCTGGCGAATGAACTGCGATTAGGTAATTTGCCACTTGAGAAGTATCTGGATGGCTTAGAGGCAATATTTAACGATCAAGAGCCATTGGTTCAAGCTTTTATCGAAGAAGATGATCGATTCGGCCGTCTCCAGCGGGAAGCAGCCGATCTAATCAACAAATTTCCCCAACCGCTTCATAGACCGCCTTTATTTGGCTTACCTGTTGGCGTGAAGGACATTTTCCATGTTGACGGTTTTCAGACTCGAGCCGGCAGCCGCTTACCTACTGAGGAATTGCGGGGCAGAGAAGCTGCCAGTGTCACAATCTTAAAAGAGGCCGGCGCCTTGATAATGGGTAAGACGGTCACGACTGAATTCGCTTACTTCTCACCGGGTCCTACCCGCAATCCACACAATCTTGAGCATACACCGGGTGGGTCAAGCAGCGGTTCTGCTGCGGCTGTCGCCGCTGGACTCTGCCCGTTAGCGACGGGAACTCAGACTATTGGATCGATTGTCCGTCCTGCCTCATATTGTGGCGTTGTTGGATACAAGCCGAGTTACGATCGTGTATCTCGAAAGGGCGTAATACCACTATCTCCATCTTTGGACCATATTGGCACTTTCTCAACAGATGTAGCAGGAGTGGAGCTGACTGCTAGTGTGATTTGTCCAGATTGGCAATTGGCTTTAGTCGAGGATCTGCCAACACTCGGTATACCGGTTGGACCTTATCTCGATCAGGCCTCTAGTATAGCTCTTGACCATTTTAAAGCGAGCTGCACAATCTTGGCCGACGCGGGTAGTCCGATCGTGAGAGTTGAGGCAATGCTGGATTTTGCATCGATCGTGGATCGGCACAACTTGATCGTGGCTGCTGAAGCAGCCAGGGTTCATGCTCATTGGTACGATCAATATGGTGAGCTTTACCATGAGAAAACAGCGGCTTTAATTGAACGCGGTCGGGAAATTTCCACCACTGAACTCTTGGAGGCTATTGAAGGCCGACGACAATTGACTCAGAAGCTATCGATGCTAATGGATGAACATGATCTGGATCTTTGGATATCACCGTCTGCTCCAGGGGTTGCGCCGGTCGGTTTGGAAAGTACTGGCGATCCGGTGATGAATCTTCCCTGGACCCATAGTGGTTTGCCGTCAGTGAACATTCCTTCCGGGCAGGATGGTCATGGTTTGCCTTTGGGACTTCAAGTTGCCGGAAAATGGTACGAAGATGAAGCGCTATTGGCCTGGTCGATTCAGTTGGAGCCAGTGTTAAATCAGAATAACTAACCTCGACTGATTCCTTCCAGATGAATTTTTCTCGATTTTTGATGCTGCCTCGTAGATTTGGAAGAGGAAGGCTTATATGACTGTAACGTTGAGTGAAGTTCGTCCAGGAGCCTATTATGATTCAGTGGTCCTAATGCAGTTGCAAAGTGCGCTGGCCGATCTATCTGGCGTTGAAGATGCCGGCGTTGTCATGGCCACACCGGCCAATTGTGACTTATTGGCAGCGAGCGATCTTGCTGTGGAGACTAAGGCCGGATCTGATGATCTGCTTATCGTGGTTAAGGGATTCGATCAGGAAAGCGCAGAAGATGCACTCGGACAGGTTGATGCGCTGCTGAACAGACGTCGAGGCGCGATCAGTCAAGAGTTTCGCCCCCGTAGTCTTGATGCGGCGATCAAACAACTGCCAGAATCACAATGGGTGTCGATATCGGTGCCCGGCCGTTTTGCGGCTGGTGTCGCCAAAGACGCACTCAACCTTGGCAGGCACGTGTTTATGTTCAGTAACAATGTCGCCTTGGAAGATGAGTTAGATCTCAAGAATTTGGCTCAAGAAATCGGGTTACTGATGATGGGCCCGGATTGTGGCACTGCCATCATCAATGGCGTTGGTCTTGGCTTCGCAAATGCTGTTCGACCGGGCCCAATCGGATTAGTTGGAGCTTCGGGAACTGGCTTGCAGGCTATTACCAGTGCGATTCACAATCTCGGTTCTGGCGTATCCCAAGCAATTGGCACAGGAGGGCGTGATTTATCCCTTGAAGTTGGCGGCACTACAATTCTCCAAGGGCTGGAGTTATTGAGCGAAGATGAAGAGACGGAAATTATCGTCATCGTGTCAAAGCCGCCCAAACCCGAAATCGTGACAAAATTATTGGCAAGTGCGCTTCGGATAAATAAGCCAATAGTTGTCGATTTTATAGGCTATCCACCGGCGGCCCGCCGTATCGCCAATATACATTTCGCGTCCGGGCTCGAAGATGCGGCTTCTCTTGCCGTTAAGTTGGCCGGTGACAGTCCAAACCTTGGCGTACAAAGTTCTTTTGGTGAAGGGAGGCAAAAGGGCTATTTGCGGGGCATTTTTTCAGGGGGCACGTTGGCTTATGAAGCATTGTTAGGGTTGCAAGCGTTCGTGTCACCGATATTTTCTAACGCGCCGATTTACGAGTACCAGCGATTATCCGATGTTTGGGAAAGCAAAAACCATACTTTGGTAGACATGGGAGAAGATGAATTCACCCAAGGGCGTTTACATCCCATGATGGACAACGACCTTCGACTTCGTCGCCTGGCTCAAGAGGCGGCCGATCCAGAAGTATCCGTAATCATGTTGGATGTCGTACTTGGGACCGGGTCTCATGATGATCCGGCTGCGGAACTCGGACCGGCTATTATGGCAGCCAAAGAATCAAGTCAGAAGCAGAATCGTAACCTGGAGATCTTGGTAATCATGGTGGGGACGGAAGAGGATTCGCAAGCCTTAATAGAGCAAGAAGAGAGTTTGACTGCAGCCGGGGCCTTGGTATTTCAGTCAACAATTGAAGCGGTCGATTATGCGATTCAACGGCTGGCCGTTCCTTCGCCCCTGCGCGGCAAATCGGTCGAGCTTGAACGATTTAAGAGGCCTCTGTCGGTTATAAATGTTGGCTTGGAGATTTTTTATGATTCCATAAAAGCGCAAGACGCTGAGGTCGTTCAAGTAGATTGGCGACCCCCGGCAGGAGGAAATGAGCGAATGATGGCCCTGCTGGCGAAAATGAAATAAACAGCTTCAAGATATTGTCTTGTAATGGAGAAGTCAGATATGAGCAACATAGATCAACAAAATGCTATTGCGGTTGAGCGTATGATGACGGCTAGGCCAATCCTAACCGGCATCGCGACTGCCCGCGATGTCATCCCGGGTATGCGAGAGAACTTGTTATTGCATGCCGGTCCACCAGTCGAGTGGGATCGGATGTCCGGGCCAATGCGAGGAGCAGTAATCGGCGCTTTAATCTTGGAGGGGTTGGCTACTGATGAAACGTCGGCTGTGGGCCTGGTAAAAAGCGGCCAAATTGAGTTCGCCCCTTGCCATCATCATAATACCGTCGGTCCGATGGCGGGCGTAACCTCTGCTTCGATGAAAGTTTATGTCGTCGAGAACATCACCCACGGCAATGTCGCCTATTCGAACCTGAATGAAGGTTATGGCAAGGTCCTTCGTTATGGTGCTTATAGTCCGGAGGTGATCACCAAACTTCGCTGGATGAACGATGAAATGGGTCCCCTATTGGCCGAGGCATTGTCGGAGAGCGAGGGAATTGACATACGGGCATTACTAGCAGAAGCGTTGCATATGGGTGATGAAGGGCACAATCGAAACAAAGCCGGGAGCCTGTTATTCTTGAAACAATTGGCGCCACTCATCGGCGGGGTGGCCAAAGAAACAATATTGGAAGCCGATGTGCTCCAATTCTTGGGCGATAATGCCTTGAGCGTGCTGAACCCGGTCATGGCCGCCTGTAAGGCGATGGCCGATGCCGCGCATGGAGTCGAAGGAAGCACCCTGGTGACGACCATGGCTCGTAATGGAACTGATTTTGGCATACGGGTTAGCGGCCTCGGGGAAAGCTGGTTCACCGCACCTGCCGATGTACCTGACGGTTTGTATTTTCCGGGATTTACTAGCGAAGATGCCAATGCCGACATCGGCGACAGCACCATCACCGAAACAACCGGCATCGGAGCTTTCGCTATGGCAGCCGCCCCGGCAATCGTCACTTTTATCAGCGGCACGCCTCAAGATGCCCTAAATTCCACCCTTGAGATGTACGAAATAACGGCGGCCGAACACAGCTATTTCACTATTCCGGTCTTGGAATTTCGAGGAACGCCTACCGGTATCGATATCCGGAAGGTCGTCGAATTGGGTATCACACCACGAGTCAATACGGGCATCGCCCATAAAGAAGCTGGTATCGGGCAGGTCGGAGCGGGCCTAGTGCGGCCGCCTATGGGAATATTTGAAGCCGCGCTGATGGCCTATGCTGAAACTTATCTCAGCTAGAGTTCTACTATCAACGATTTAATCAACCAAAGCGAGGAGATCATGAAGTTCATAGACTTAACCATACCATTCGGCATTGGCACACCAGCCTGGCCAACTTACGAACCTTTACAAGTGAAGTATTTTAAGCGCCTGGCGCCAAATGGCGCTAATGGCCAATTAGTCAGCCACAGCAACCATGTCGGCACGCATTTGGACGGCGAAATACATTTCTATACGCCGGGTAAAGACATCGCTTCTTTGGAATTTGATTTTTTGGCCGGCGAAGCGGCCGTGGTCGATCTAAGCGATATTTGTGGTGACTATGATGTTTATACGCCGAAGATGATTGAGGAACGAGTCGAAGTACGGAAGGGTGACATCCTCATCATCCATACTGGCTACCATCATTTCGGATGGGATCAGCCTTACGGCAATGAAGTACGTTATATGGTCATGCATCCAGGTCCTGACGCCCGTTTTGCCAACTGGTGCGTCGATAAAGAGATTAAATGGATCGGTGTTGATTGCGGCAGCGCTGACCATCCCATGAATACCAAGATTCGAGATTGGATGCCGGCCCAGGCGGAGCAGGCCGACGCCCACTTCCGCCAAAAATATGGCCAGGCGCTGACTGATTATTATACGCCCGATATGTATCAGATGATGCATTTATGGATGTTTCCAAAAGGTATCATTCATGCTGAATGCATTGGCGGTGATATCGACCTACTCGTGAACCGGCGAGTTCAGATCGGTTGTTTTCCTTGGCGATTTGTCGACGGCGAATCGAGCATAGCCCGAATCGTAGCCATGGTTGAAGACGACGAGTATGAAGAATTGATGGAGAAAAAGGCGAATCTGCCCCTTACTACTTTTGGCGATTGTTATGATCCCGAGCATGTGAAGCGTCTGGGTGGTAGAGGTAAGACTTACTAAGATGTAGAGGTAACATAATAATGGATCGCGAAGATTTTATTGGCATATTAGATAAAGCAAAATGGTTTGATCTGACCCAGGGCTGTAGCATATTCACACCGCCTTGGCCAGGAGAAAAAGCCCTTGAAATACACTTTTTTAAAAGGTTGACTGGCGCCTACGGCGGCGGCCAAGGGGCCAATGGCCAATTGATCGAATGGTCCAACACTGTAGGCACCCATCTGGTTGGGGAAACTGCATTTCACTCAGGCGGTCGGGCTATTGCCGATGTCCCTCTGACAGATTTGTGTGGGCCAGGGGTCGTCGTGGATGTCTCCGATAGCGTTTCAGATTATGGTTTTTATTCGCCGGAAATGATCATGGAGCGCGTTGATGTCCGCGAAGGAGACATCCTGATAATTAATACTGGCTATCATCGATACGGCTGGGATCAACCCGACATTTATAACGAACAAGCACAAGGCGGTGTCGAAAATAAAGAATTCGGTTATCTGCTTCGCCATCCAGGCCCTTCGCCTGACTTTTTTCCTTGGGCTTTGAAGATGAAGCTGAAGTTGGTGGGTGTGGATTGTGGCTGTGCCGAACACCCAATGAACACAAATTTGCGTTACATGCACCCCCGTGAATTCGATAAAGCTGAAGCAAAACTGAAGGAAACCCATGGATTGACCTGGGATGAACTTTTTCCTTCTGAAGAATATTATGAACTCACTCACCTAACGATGCCGAAGCACCATTTATTATTAGTAGAGTCGATTGGCGGGGCAATCAACGACCTCAATAACCAGCGGGCCTGGATAATGATTCAGCCAATCCCGTTCATGGAGGTTGAGACGGCCTGGTGTCGCGTAGCCGCTCTGCAAGCTCCTAATGATATGGCCGAAGAGAAATTCTTTGATTTTATGCTCTCGGCAGAGATGTTGGATATGACCTTGCCGTTCTCTGTGCAAACGCCGCAGTGGGCGAATTACGAGCCATTGAGCGTGCGATATAATAAACGAGTAGGTGGCCAATACTTTGGTCAAGGCCGCAATGGATCGATTTGCCGGGCCAGCTTTCATCTAGCATCCCATATGGATGGCGAGAAACATTTTTGGGCGGCCGGACGAACGATTGGCGAGATGCCTTTCGATTATTGGTTCGGTCCCGGGGCGATCGCCGATATTTCTGCGCTGGTTAGCAATTCTAGCGTTTACACCCCGGAAATGATTGAAAGTGCGGTCGATGTGCAGCAGGGAGATATTCTCATCGTCAAAACTGGCTGGCATAATTATGGTTGGAATAGCCCTGATTCAGACGAATTCCGCTACATGATCAAACACCCTGGACCTTCACCCGATTTCGCTGACTGGTGTGTGGAAAAACAGATCAAATGGCTGGGTGTGGATTGTGTAGCCATGGAACACCCCATGAACACTATCCAGCGGATTTGGCATCCGAAGACATTTGCAGAAGCCAATGCTAAGCTGGTGGATACCTTCGGCAAAGATTGGGATGAAATGTATCCATTGGATAAGTATTATCAAGATATGCACTTGAACTTGTTTCCAAAAGGCATCGTCCATGCCGAGAATTTAGGCGGCGATTTGGCCGGCGCAGATAGCGGCCG
Source organism: Chloroflexota bacterium (assembly GCA_024638855.1). Lineage (GTDB taxonomy): Bacteria > Chloroflexota > Anaerolineae > Promineifilales > Promineifilaceae > UBA11865. The sequence continues at coordinate 1,455 of JAHEJP010000173.1, read as the reverse complement.
TTACTTCCTGGCATGTTTTGTCCAGAAGGGGATGGAGACCGCCTCCATGTGGGGTCGTTTTCTAGCCTTCAAGGAGTTAAGTTCAGGCTGATAAAACAAGGCTCGTATTGTTAATTCCCAATATTTCAGCTAAACACCAGGTTTGATGGTCAAGCCTTGGAGGTGGAAAATGAGCTTCGATAACAAAGTGGTGTTAGTCACCGGCGCTTCTCGTGGTATAGGACGGGCTGTCGCCCACGAGTTTGCTCAGGCAGGAGCTCGCGTCGCTATTCACTATCATCATAATCGCACAGCAGCTGAAGAGACTCTTTCAACTTTGTCAGGCGGGCCACACAAAATCTTCCAGGCGGATCAGGGCCGTCCCGCAGATGCCCGGGATCTGGTCGAGGCCGTAATCGAACTCATGGGTGGAATCGATATCTTGGTTAACAACGCCGGTATATTCGAAGAGCATCGTTTGGCAGATGTTGGCTACGAGCAGTGGCTTTCAGCCTGGGAGCATACTTTGGCAGTAAATCTTTTGGGACCGGCTAATATCACTTTTTGGGCGGCCCGCCATATGATCGAGAATGGGGGCGGCCGGATTGTCAATATCTCCTCGCGGGGAGCTTTTCGCGGTGAACCCGATGGGCCTGCTTATGGTGCAAGTAAAGCGGGCCTCAATGCGATGAGTCAGTCACTGGCCAAAGCCCTCGCACCACACAATATCTTCGTTTGTGTCGTTGCCCCGGGCTGGGTTGACACAGATATGGCGGCTGAATCTCTAGCGGGGCCTGGTGGTGAGGCTGTTAGAGCCCAAAGCCCCCTTGGAAGGGTAGCCTATCCGCAGGAAGTGGCTCAGACAGTCTTATTCTTGGCCTCTGAAGGGACTGATTTTCTTACAGGCTGTATAGTCGATGTTAACGGAGCCTCCTACCTGCGTTCATGAACCAGGTTAATCAATCCACCTCGGAGGAAGAATACCGGTTTCAGATCTGCCAGTGCATGCATATTGATTGCCGGTTTCGCTTTCCAATAGTCTGTAATCTGGAAGAGGCTGATTCATGTCCTCGTTGTGGGGCGAAGACTGAGATTGTCATTCAGCCTTACTCATCGTCAAGTCAAAAGCATAAAGTGCAGGATGGTTCAATCCAAATTGAGGGTTTCCTCGATAATGTCCGAAGTGGCTACAATGTGGGCTCGATCTTCCGCACGGCCGATGGAGCAGGCTTACGCCACCTTCATCTGGCCGGGATCACGCCAACGCCATCACACCCAAAGGTGAAGAAGACTGCTCTGGGTGCTGAAACATCGATCGCGTGGACATATTATCGAAACAGCTTGGAGGCAGTAAGACGGCTAAAAGTCAATGGCTACCGAATATGGGCAATCGAAAACGGGCCAATGTCAAGCTCTCTCTTTGGGCTGAACGATCGAAGGGAAAAATTGAAGCCGATTCTGCTAATCGTGGGCAAC
>JAHEJP010000172.1:8368-10624 GCA_024638855.1 Chloroflexota bacterium | reverse complement strand
TGGAACTGGAACCGGGCCGAGCCTACCAATTCCGCTACTTCGTCGACAACGAATTATGGTGCAACGATTGGCAAGCTGATGCCTACATTCCCAGCGGCATGGGCCAGGATAATTGCGTCGTTGTCGCCCCAACCAGCCCAGAAACAGCCGGCTGACCTCCTAGAATGAACAAAACACCGTTAACCATGCCATGATCAAAGCCATGATCTTTGATCTGGACGTCACATTGGTCCAGACCGAAAAATTGAAAGCCCTATCTTACGCGAAAGCGGCCGTGGCTCTTTGCCCTTACGACCTGAAGGAAGAAGAAGTCATCGAAACCTTCAAAGAAGTCGTCGGCCGCTCCCGTCGGGAAGTGTCCGCGACCCTGGTCGACCGTTTCCAGTTGGCAGAAAAAGCCAGGGCGCGGTCGGCCGAATTTGGCGTGACAGAACCCTGGTAGGCTTTCGTCCAGGTCCGGCTGCGCTACTACCAGGAGATGTTGTCCGATCCCAATGTCATTCGTAGTAACCAATGGCCCTTCAATATGGCTTTGTTACGCGAGGCTGACCGTATCCAGTGCAAGGTAGCCCTGGCGGCCGGCATGCACGTCGTCGCCGGGGCTACACCATTCACCCACCGCCAGCTTCATGCATCTGGCTTACTTCCAAAAGAGCGAATCGTCGACGAACCGCAGCAGGTAGCCGCCGTCGTCGCCCGCGTAATCGGCCAGCAGGCCGGACTATAGCCAGATCGGGCGAGATTCACGCTACTTGACATCTGGCCATAAGCCGTATTTACTAACCAGACCTGATGCAGAACAGAGCGCAGGTAATAATCACAAAACAATCAAACTCGATATCTTATAAGCCCAAGGTGCTGACTTGAAATAATATTGATGCCCCGGCTTTCTAACAACAAAGGAATAACACGATGGAAATAGCGATGGTTGGACTGGGAAAAATGGGCGCAAATATGGCCAAGCGCTTATTGCTAGATGATCACCAGGTGGTCGTTACCGCTCGCAGCGCCGAATCGATAAACACTGCCAAAGCCGAAGGTGCGATTGGGGCTGGATCTCTTGAAGAGTTAGTTTCCCTTCTGAAAGCTCCCCGGACGGTCTGGGTCATGGTCCCGGCCGGCGAACCGACTGAGGGCGTGATCAATTCCCTGGCCGGCTTACTGGATGCCGGCGACATCATCATCGACGGCGGTAATAGCAACTACAAAGACAGTATCCATCGTGGGGAAGTCCTAATGGAGCAAGGTATCCATTTCGTCGACGTCGGCACCAGCGGCGGCGTTTGGGGCTTGACCGAGGGTTATAGCATGATGGTCGGCGGCAGCAATGTAGCCGTGGCCCATGTCCGGCCAGCATTGGAAACCCTGGCCCCGGCGGCCGATCTTGGTTGGGGGCACGTCGGACCTAGCGGATCCGGCCATTTCGTCAAAATGGTACACAATGGCATTGAATATGGCCTCATGCAAGCCTATGCCGAAGGTTTCGACATCATGCACGCCAAATCGGATTTTGGCTTAGATCTGCACCAGATATCCGAGATATGGCGTTACGGCAGCGTAGTCCGTTCCTGGTTGCTAGACCTGACGGCCGCTACTCTGGCCGAGGACCAAGACCTGAGCAATATCAAGGGCTGGGTAGCCGATAGCGGTGAAGGGCGATGGACGGTCTTCAATAGCATCGATCTGGATGTCCCTGCCCCGGTCATCACCCTGGCATTGCAAATGCGCTTGATTAGCCGCCAGGACGAGAGTTATGCAGCCAAATTATTGGCCGCCATGCGTTACCAATTCGGCGGGCACGCCATCAAAGAAGCGAACTAATTTAAGGGAGGAAGGAAATGATATTCGACTTTACAAATCAAGTGGCTATGATCACTGGCGCTAGCGGTAATTTGGGCCGGGAAGTGACCCGGGCCTTCCATTCAGCCGGCGCCAAACTGGCCCTCATCGAGCGTCACGAGGCATTATTGCGCGAGCTCTTTCCCGACCTCGTTGACGATGATACGTGCTTCATGAGCGGCTGTGCCGACCTCACTGATCCGGCGGAAGTGAATTCGGTCATACAAGCATCCGCGGCTCACTTCGGCCGCATCGACATCTTCGTCAACACGGTGGGCGGCTACCGGGCAGGGACGCCTATTCACGAAACTCCTGTTAAGACCTGGCAATTCATGATCGACCTTAACGCCGGCAGCGTTTTCATCACTACCCAATGCGTCCTACCCTTCATGCTCGAGCAAGGCTCGGGTAAGATCA
>JAHEJP010000172.1:5302-8268 GCA_024638855.1 Chloroflexota bacterium | reverse complement strand
AGTCACCGGATGGATTGTATTAGGCGTAATGCCGGACACCATGTTGCAAAGTTAAACCATTGATAATCGCCGTTGTGTACCTAGCTATTGCCGAGATCGATATTTAGAAATTTGGAGGAAAATTAGAGTGAAACAAACCAGGTTTTTGCCGATACTCATTTTCTTAGTCACCGTGGCTTTAGTAGCTTGCAGTGGTCAAGATCCGACACCAACTCTTGCTCCCACCGCTGCGCCAGTGGAAGAACCAACCGCTGCGCCACAACCGACAACACCACCCGAGCCGACAACACCGCCCGAGCCGACCGTGCCTGCGGCCGACATGACTGCCGGCACTGGCAGCGATTTTTTGACCGGTGCAATCTGGTTGGTGACTGAACTTAACGGCCAGTCACCCTTGCCTACCACCGAAATGACCGCCCAATTCAACGAGGATGGCACGGTGAGCGGATCGTCCGGCTGTAATAATTACACGGCCGGCTACGAGGTGGATGGGGACAACATCACCATCAACACCAGCCCGGCGGCCACGACCCTGATGGCCTGCCCGGAACCGGTCATGGACCAGGAAGTGGCCTACATGGAAGCTTTAGGTGCGGCCGAGACCTTCGAAGTCAGTGAAGATGAATTGACGCTCTACGATGCCAGCGGCAATCCGGTGGCGGTCTTTGCTGCCGTGAGCCAGGACCTGGCCGGAAGCTCTTGGGATATAATTGCCTATAACAATGGCCGAGGCGGCGTCACCAGCCTGATTATCGGCACTGAGATCACGGCTAACTTCGGCGAGGATGGCCAGCTCACCGGCGACGCCGGCTGTAATGACTACTTCGGACCCTATGAGGCCGATGATGAAAACATCTCCATGGGGCCTTTCGGCGCTACGCGCATGGCCTGCCAGGAACCCGAAGGCGTCATGCAGCAGGAGAGCGAGTACCTGGCTGCCTTGGAAACGGCCGCCACCTATTCCATCGATGGGATGACCATGAATATGCGCACGGCTGACGGCGCAACTGTAGCCAACTTCAGCAGGGCGCTGCCCATGATGGATACCTTGAGTGACCTGATCATCACACCCAACGATATCAGCCTGGACACGGGTGACCTACCGTACTCCTGGCAAGCGATGGTAGTGCCGGGGACAGAGTATGACCAGAGCATGCCGCCCGGACCGGTTGGTTTACCCGCCCATATCGAGATCCTCTTTGGCGTCAGCGACCCGGCCGAACGCGAAACCAGCAGCCCCATCATGTACATCATCCCGGTGAATGCCTACCGCAAGTTGTGGAACGATGCCGGTAATGACTCGGTGACTCGAGCTATCCAGGAGATTCAACAATTGAACTTCTCCCTTCCGAGTCCGGCGCCGACATCGGGCTATCCCGCCCTACCTTATGAGGAGGTCGCCGGGGTCAACGACCTGGCCGTTCAGGTAGGCAAGGCGGTTTCACAGGCCGAGCTGAACACGACCAGCGCCACCCAAGACGGCTATCGTTTCGTCGGCCGCTGGGCCCAGGACGCCAATCCGGTCACCAATCAGGGTTTGCGCTACGTCTACCAGGGCTTCACCAACGACGGCCGTTATCTGGTCTCTTTCTGGTGGCCCGAATCGACGTCAGCTTTACCCGACGATACGAGTGGCGTGACAACCGAACAGATGGATACCTTCAATGCCGATCCTATGGCGGCTATCAACGCCACGGCCGAGGAGCTGAACGCTCTCACGCCTGATCAGTGGGATCCAGACATATCTGTCCTGGATGCCGTGCTGGCTTCGCTGGAGATTGAGGGGATGACACCCTCTGGCTTGGTAGGCAAGACCTGGTTATGGACCGAGGGACCGGTCCAGCCGGGCAGCTCTGAAATCGTCCAGATAGCCGATCCATCGCTGTATCAAGTGACTTACGGGTCTGATGGCACCATCACTTACACGGCCGACTGCAACGTCGGCAGCATGCCTTATGAACTGAATAACGCCGGTATGACCGGCGGCATGTTGGCCCAACCGGGGCCGATGACTCTGGCCGAGTGTGGGCCAGAGTCGTTGTCCAATTCCTTCGTTTCTAGCCTGCAAGCATCCCAAAACTACCGGGTGTGGGCCGGCGGCAATGAGTTGGAATTGGTGCTACCGGCCGGCGGCGGCACTTTGCTGCTGCGAAATGCCGACGCACTGGCTCTGGGTAGCGCCAGCGTATCAGGCTCGGTGACTTTCCAGAGCAGCGCCATTCCGGCAGGCGCGATAGCTACGATCCAGATCCAGGACACTTCCCTGGCCGATGCACCGGCCATCCTCATGGGCGAGCAACTCATCGAAAATCCGGGCCAGTTCCCTATCGCCTACCAGGTTGGGTACGATCCCGACGCGATTGTAGACAATCATACCTACACCATGCAGGCGCGGATCACGGGGGCTGATGGCAGTTTGTTGTTCACCAACGATACGGTTATTCCAGTCATCACCAATGGCAACCCTACGGAGGATGTGGAGATACCGGTCATTCAGGTGGGCGATTCTGGTGGCAGCGCGGCCGTGTCTGGAGAAGTTACCTATCAGCAACGTATCGCTCTGCCTGACGACGCCGTCGTGACGGTCCAGATTCAGGATACGTCTATGGCCGACGCCCCAGCGGTGGTCATCGGCGAGCAAGTTATCCAGACCAACGGCCAACAGGTGCCTTTTCTGTACTCGGTTAGTTACGATCCCAGTGTGATTGACGAGCGTTTCACCTATACCATGAGCGCTCGTATAACCAACAGCGCTGGCGATTTGTTATGGATCAACGACACGGCCATCCCCGTCATCACCAACGGCAATCCCACGGAAAATGTCGAGATACCGGTCATCCAGGTCAGCGGGTAGCATTAATCAACCCAGACTGGGCCAGTTTTGGCAACTGGCCCAGTCTGAGACAAAACATCCCAGAGAAGTCAGCCTAGAACGGCACAAAAGGACCAGCCACCTTTTCGAGGGC
>JAHEJP010000172.1:0-5202 GCA_024638855.1 Chloroflexota bacterium | reverse complement strand
CAATTTTCTTTATTTTGAACCCCTAAATCGTTTACAATAGGAATATGAGATTCGCGCTGATCGGACTCACTATGTTGACGGCGATCTTACTGGTGGCTTGCGGCTCCGATATGACGCCGCTGCCTCCTACCGCTACCGGTAGGCCGTTTCCGGAAGCCACATCCTTACCCCCTACCTCACCCCCTGAAGCAGCCGATCCTTTTGAACTCGAGCGCCAGGCGATGGTCGAGGAAGGCCTCATCGGTTGGGGCATCGACGATCCGGCCGTCATCGAAGTCATGGGCATCGTGCCTCGCCACGAATTCGTCCCCGACGAATTCCTCAGCCAAGCATACCGAAATCACCCTCTACCCATCGGGTTTGGCCAGACCATTTCCCAACCATATATCGTGGCCCTCATGACCCAGGCCCTCGATGTAAGCGCAAATGATACCATCCTGGAGATCGGCACCGGTTCAGGCTACCAGGCGGCTGTGATGGCCGAGCTTGTGGACCATGTTTATACCATGGAGATCATCACGCCGTTGGCAGAAAAGGCAGCCGCCACTCTGGATCGGCTAGGTTACGACAATGTGACCGTTCGTAACGCCGACGGTTATTTCGGTTGGCAGGAAAACGCGCCTTTTGACGGCATCATCGTCACCGCCGCGCCGGACCACATCCCCCAACCCCTGGTAGAACAACTCAAGATTGGCGGCAGACTGATCGTCCCCGTGGGACCGGTAGGTGGCATCCAGACCCTATGGCTGGTCAGCCGGATCAACGAAGATGAGGTGCGCACACAGAATCTGGGTGACGTTCGCTTTGTTCCCCTTACCCGCGAAGAATCGTAACCGACAGCTAATTATCCGCCGCGGAGGCGCCCGTTCCCCCTCCAATAACGGCCGAAAGCGATCAAGGCTCCGCCATAAGCAATCGCTCCTAACCAAAACACGACCGAAAATCCCCACGAAAGGGCGACCATTACCGCCAATATCGCGCTGATCACCGAAAAACTACCGTTGATGGCCCAGACCCAGGGTACCAGCCCGGGCTGGACCTTCTCCACCACTAACAAACCCCCTGCAAAAGGCAAGCCCATCAAGTAGCCAAGCGGCGCAATGATGGCGACCGCTAGCAAGATCCGAGCCCATTCTGAAAGGGATAAAGCCAGGGCCATGGCCGGTCGCAGCATGAGCGGGTAGGCGACGATTAGCAAGACCAGTAGCGCCAGGCCAACCGGCAATCGCCAGCGACGCACCGTCAAGCTGCCCAAACCCGAGAACAGCAATATGGCGAACAATACCACCGCCAAGGCGGTCACCGGCTGGTTCAAGATCAAGATGAGGCGTTGCGCCAAAGGAATTTCAACAAACAAGAAAGCCAGGCCCAGGCAGGCAAAATAAAGGAATACGCGCTTACGAGATAGGGCCATTTTTTCTGCAAAAACCTCACCGCTTCGTCGTAAAAGCAAAGGACCGATGATGAAGATGGCCGAAGCCAAACCGACTAAGATGAGCAGGGCAACCAAAACAAAATAGCCGCTACCGCCAAATGGTTGCCAGGTTAGGCCCAATGTGGCCAGGATTTCCGGCGTTTGGCGCCACTTGAAATAATGAAAGAAAAAGGGCCGGTCGTCGGTGGGCGGCCGGATCTCGAATCGATAATCGGCATAGGTTGCTTGCGCATCGGCCAGGATCTGGCTGAAGAGTTCGTGGTAAACCGGTTCGGCTAAAACATTGTTGCGGTTCAATTCCGATTGCTCGATGCCCGGATAATAGACGGCATCAAAGTTATTCTCGTTCAGGAAGTCGCGGACGGCTTCGATCTCCTCCGGCGAAAAAGCTTGCCGCCCGGCCAGGATCGTCATGGTCCTTAGGCTGCGGAAGGCGATTAACTGTCCGGCCGGATCGAAACCCTCTCGTTCCAGCGCCGCGACCGCCGCCCCAAAAGTGCGGGCGCTCTCACTAGGCGGCGACTGCAGCCAGCGAGTCACCACCAGTAAACCCTGATCATCCAGCGCTCTTAAATAATCGCTGAAGGCTTCAACCGTATAAATATAATTTTCCGTCAAGCTGTAAGCACCCGAAGTGACCGGCCGGTGCGGGTCGGTCAAAGCCACGATGGCCAGATCAAAGGCGCCATCTCCGTCCTCCGAACTAACCTGCCGGGCAAATACGCGACCCGACTGGTCGACCACCTTCACGCGCGGGTCCCGGTATAAACCTCCGGTAAAATCGCCGTACCTGTTTTCGACCACTTCGCTGACCAGAGTATTCTCTTCCACGGCCGTCACCTGTTGGGCGCCGGAAGCCAAAGCGAAGAGCACATCCATGCCGGTCCCAGCTTCGATCACCAGCGTTCGCGCCCCCGGCCGAAGGCGGTAAGCCAGGCCATTAGGCAAGAATCCGGCCAGGGCCCGGGCCTCTGGGGAATCAGGTCCGATTCCCGTGATAGGCATCATGTTATCGCCGTCCAACATCAGGCCAGCCTGGAGCGGTGGGCTCTCAGTCGCGTTCAGGCTAAGCCCGGGCATCAGATGAATGGTGCCGCTTTCGACCACATCCACCCGGGCTGTGGCATCCCAGGCGGTTAGGATATGTTGGCTATCCAGGACCTGGGACAGAATCGAAAGGGTCTTGTACGGCGACAATTGCTGTGCCAACCATGCCGGCGGTTGTAGAAGAGCAAAAAGGCCCAGCCCTATCATCCCGATGCTAATGACGATGGCCGGGAAAAGAGCTCCGCTCTTTTCCTGGCTCCGTAACTCCAACAAAGCGAAGATGAGGCCGGCTATGGCGCCCAATATTATGGCAGCTACAACTGCCCCTTCGCCGCCAAAAGCTGCTAACATCGGCAAGCTCGCCAGGCTACCGGCCGCTGAGCCAAGGAGGTTGGCCCCATACACCTGGTGCGTGCCCCGGCCGCCGGCGCCGGCAACCATCAATTCCCCGCCTATCACCAACCCAGCGAATAAAAATGGTCCAGCCGCCGCCAGGAAATAAGCGGCCAGATAGAGTAACTGGCGACTATCCCAGGCGATGCTGAATGAATCGAAAGGCAAATAGTTGATGACCAGGTAAGCGCCCAGGGTGCTGAGGGCAAAGGCCAGGGACATGGCGGCCGGTGAAAAACGCCGGCCGCGAAGGCTCAAGATTGAGCCGCTGGCGCCAGCCCCCAGCAAGGCCAGGCTAATAGCCATGAACGCGAAATGATAAAATTGTTGGACGGCAAAAAGACGAAGCAGGGATAATTCAAGTATTATTGTAGCGGCCGAGATAAAGCCGATCGTCACGTAGGCCCACAACATCTCCCACCTAGTAACTTGATTGTTTTTTCGATTCCCGCTACCAAAACGGGGTCAAATTCGTACATAATATAGAGTAAAGGGTGATTTTTGGCACTGTTGATAGTGACAAATGACATCTGACAAGATACAAATTACGGTGTAAAGTTATAGAGGGTGGGGCAATTGATGGCATGTTACCACGAGAGACCATCTCGCTGCCTGTTATCGTTGCCCACTAATCGGTTTGAGGTTACCCGCGTACAAGTCGAGTGCTCAGATTGTCTTCAAAAGTACGACAATCAATTTTACAGAGTACCTGGTTGTTTTAGTTATCACCATCGCAGACCTATCCCGCTCAATCCCTGAATCGTCGGCGAAAGTAGGAGTGCAAAGCCATGCTTGAAAAACCAGTTTACGTCACCCCCAAAGGCAAAGTCGAGCTCGAACAAGAGCTGGAGCATTTGCGTAATGTGGAACGGCCGAGAATCATCGAAAGTCTCCACGAGGTGAAGAACGGGGCCGACTGGATGGAAAATACCGAGCAGATGATGTTCGAAAATGAACTGTCGTTTGTGGACCGGCGCATCCAGGATATAGAAGATATGCTGGCCGATTCTCAAATTATCAAACCCGACGAGGATCATACGATGGTCCATATCGGCGACACCGTCATCGTTCGAGACGAAGATGGCGAAGAAGAGACTTATACCATTGTCGGGGTCGCCGAGGCTGATCCCAGCAAAGGCCTCATCTCCAACGAATCACCCATGGGCCGGGCTTTGTTGACCCAACCGGTGGGAAAAGAAGTCACCGTCAAGGCACCGGTCGGGGAGATGATATATCGCATCGTCGGCGTCAAATGATCCACTCCAGATCCTTTCCTACCCACGGTTGCAGGATGAGCCTATCTTCGCCTGGATCGGGCCGGTTGGGAAAAGGCATCCAAGGTCATTGTGATTGATCCGCCTTCTAGGTTTGTTTCAGTTTCTTGGCGAACTTCTTGCGAAATTTGGCTACCTTGGGGCTGATGACCACTTGGCAGTAAGGTTGCTGGCTATTGTACTTGTAATAATCCTGGTGATAATCCTCGGCCTCATACCAGATCCGGAAGGGTGTGACCTCGGTGACGATGGGATCTGGCCAAATATGGGCTCCGTCCAATTCGTCGATTAGCGCCTCAGCGACTCGCTGCTGATCCTCATCATGGTAAAAGATGGCCGAACGGTATTGAGTGCCGATGTCCGCGCCCTGGCGATTCAAGCTTGTTGGGTCATGGATGGTGAAGAAGATCTCCAAGATTTCCCGGAAGGAAACGACGTTGGGATCAAAAGTGATCTGGGCCACTTCGGCATGACCCGTGTTGCCACTGCATACCTGTTCATAGGTTGGATTCGGTACGGTACCGCCGGCATAACCCGAGACCACCTTTTGGACGCCTTGGAGCTGGGCGTAAACGGCGTCCAGGCACCAGAAACAACCGCCTCCCAAAGTGGCCAACTCTAAACTTGGCTCCCTATTTGATTCCTGACTCATTTCGTTGCGCTCTCCTATCATGCAAGATTTGCTGAGAAACCTACATTAACATGGTTATGTCCGAGCGCAAAATTCATGAGAGTCGTTTGTTGAGTAGCCGATCTTTCTTTCTCACCGACTTATTATTCCTATCTACCTCTCTCTAACGTTCGCTGGGCGAAACTTGGCCTCTCTTTGACAGCTTTAGCGTGCCGGTCGATGAGTTCTTTGATCTGGGTGATGGCGTCCTCGGTGGCTTTATCTAGCACCTCCTGGGCGTTTTCCCCTTCAAATTGCCAGGCCTGGTGGGTCCAATAGCTGCTGTAAATGATGCCCAGCCAGGTGATGAATTCCAGGTTTTCCTCGATGGATTGCGTCGGCCGGCTGACGAAGTAGGTCAAGAATGCAGCGACGCTGAGGCC
>JAHEJP010000171.1 GCA_024638855.1 Chloroflexota bacterium | reverse complement strand
CGAGCACATCCCCACCCTGGTGATCGACGTGGGCGCCCAGCGGGCAAATGCGGTAGGGACCGATGACATGGCCAATGGGCTGGGCCTGGCCATCCACGCGCTCTTTCAACATTTTGCCGGTTACTTCAAGTAGATCTGTCAGCGACCTGTGCGGTTCGTTTATCATAACTGTGAAGTCCCTAATTCCTCCACCTTCTGAGCCAGCGCTTCCCGGTTTTCGTAAATCTTGAGCATGGTGGCCACGGCATCGTCTACGCCCTGCTGACCAGCCCGGAATATGGCCTCGTCGAACCAGACCGCCTCTTCCTGGCAGGCTTGTTTGGCTACGGGCAGGTCCATGTTATCAAAGTCGAAGCGCTCGGGGAAGGTCACCGGAACCGGCAGCTTTGACAATTGGGGTTGGAACAGATCGTAATGGTGCATAGCTTCGTAACCGACCCAACAGGGGATGCCTTCCTGGTCCAGGGCGTAGCAAACCACGTCATGATTGAAGCCATAGACTTCTGGATCGATGGCGAAGATGTAGCGATAGAAAGAGCGGGTCGTCTGCCGGGGATCGCGCGGCAGTAAACGCACGCCCGGCACTTCGCTCAGCGCTTCGTCCATATAGGCGATCATCTCTGCGCGCTCTTTGACCTGATCGGGGAAACGTTCTAAGGCCACCCGGCCCAAGGCCGCTTGCATTTCGGCCATGCGATAGTTGGCGCCCATGACGAAGTCCTCGCCTTCTTCCTGTCCACCGCCGGGGGCATGCGAGCGGCCGCAATTGATGATGCCGGCCGCTTTTTGGGCCATCTCGGCCGTCTTGCAGATGAGTACGCCCCCCTCGCCGGCAGTCAGGATCTTCGACGATTGTAAACTGAAGGAGCCAAAGTCGCCGATGGTGCCCGCACCCTGGCCTCGCCATTTGGCGCCGTGGGCATGGGCACAATCCTCGATGACGACCAGGTCATGTTTTTCGGCGATTTCCATGATGGCATCCATATCGGCCATCTGTGCGCCAAGATGCACCGGGATGATGGCCTTCGTCTTTTCCGTGATGGCCACTTCGGCCGCCTTGGGATCGATGCAGTAACTATTGGGATCGACGTCGACGATGACCGGGATGGCGCCGGCGGCCATGGGCGCAGCGGCCGTAGCCTGGAACGTATAAGCGGGCACGATGACCTCGTCGCCCCAACCGATGCCCGCCGCTCGCAGGGCGACCTCCATCGTGACCGTGCCGTTGGCGCAGGCGATGGCGTAGTCGCCGCCTTGCATGGCCAAAAATTCTTCAAGGAAGGCGGCCGTTTCGGGGCCGGGGTAGGGGTAGCCTCCCCAATTGCCCGATTCAATGACCCGGGTCGCGGCCGTTATATCCCGCTGATCATGAACGGGCCATTCGGGATACGCTTCCTTGCGGACAGGTTCGCCGCCGAACACAACTAAATCTGACATTTATCACTCCTTACTATTTGTTCATTGGGATTTCTATTTTTAATCATGCTGCTCTGAAACCGCTGATACTCGATCGCGGGATATCTGTAAGGTTAACCAGCCTAGCAGGGCACCTGCCAGGCCAAAGGCGTATAACCAATAAGCGCCGGCGGCATCGTAGATCAGGCCGCTGAGAGGATTGCTGATCATGACCACCAGGTTTCGTAAGGTGATGGTGAACAAAGCTAATGTCGTCACCCGGTAGCTTTTTTTGGTATAGGTGTTGATGTAGGCGATGATGCCCACGCTGTAAAAACTAAACTGGACGCCCATAAGGATGCGCATGAGCATTAATGTCTCGATCCTTGGAAAGAACAATATGGCCAGCATGCGCCCGCCCTGCATCAGAAAGGCCGCTCGCAACAGCCAGCCAGCCGTATAGCGATTGAGTAATTTGTCGGCCCACAACATGGCCGGCAATTCGACGATGGCGTTCAAGGCATTGGCCAGGCCGATGAGGGTTAAGCTGGCTCCCAGTTCATCCATGTAGATGGCTTCGAAGGGGTACAGGCCACTGCTTAATAACCATGAAACGCCTAGTGCGATAGCCAGGCCAACCAGGCGCCGGTTCTTAGCGATTTGCCGGATGAGCTGGCGATTGCTAATGGCTGGATCAGCGGGGGTGCCGGCCGTCTGTGCTTGTGGCTCAGACATGAAATGCAGGCTGATGGCCCCCCAAACCATGCCTACTGCATAGCCGACGAAGGCGAAGTAAATGGTGAACGACGATATGATCCGGCCGGCCACGGCCGTAACCAGAGTCCAACCCAAGGAGCCCCACAAACGGATGCTGCCAAAGCCCACACCAGGCACCTCTTCGGCAATATTGACCGCCAGGATGTCAGACATGGGCGCCAAGCCGGCCGTGATAATCGCATCGATGCCAACCAGCAAGGCGATGGCCATAAATGCATCTTGTCGGCCCAGGATGAGACTGATGACGGCCGTGCCCAACAAGGCCGCTTGTAGCAGTCGCCGGGGCCTTTTCAGCCGGTCGTTCCACCTTCCCCAGACCGGCGCAGCCACCAGGCTGGCGCTGCCTTGGACCGTGCCTAGTAGACCGATCTGTGTACCGCTCAAGTCGCGTTGCCTGAAATAGAGGCTCAGGAACGGCAGCAGAAACCCACCGGCGCCGATCGTGATGAAGTAATAGAGCCGGATGAGCCGGAGATCTCGTTTTGCGGAGACAGTCGTTTCTACCATCGCTTAACCAAAAAACCGCGGTAAATAAGCCTTGTTCATCATCAGCATCTTTTCCAACATCTCCTCGGCCGCATTTGGGTCCAGGCTGACCATCGGGTCATTGAGTAAGGCTTTCATGGCCAGTTTTAACCCTTGCTCAATAACGCTTCTAAAGCCTGGGTGAGCAAGGGTCCCGCTTCACGGCCCACGGACATGCTTTCTTCGTAGCTGTCGCCTGGTTCCATATAATTGGTTGGCGAGACAAATGATTCGGCTGGCAGGATATAACCTAATTCATCGTTGACCAGGCTGATAATCGCTGCCTTCGAACCACCGGCCTCGTTCATTCTCCGCCGGTAATCTAGCCCCAATGCGGGCAATAATTCACCAGGCACGCCAAAAAACCATGTTCTGCCCAGCTTGAGCAGGTTGGCTTCCGTGGAAACCGTATCGGCCTCAGACAGGTCCGCTGTCAATAATCCGGCTTCGGCCGCCAATTTGAACAAGGGGTTTTGCAGGGGGATGGTGAACTCTTTTCGTTGGTAACTCAGTTCCGCCATCTCTTCCTGGCCTTCGGCCAAGGCTTCCAGCCCGGCCGCCGCCAATATCTCTCCCATCTCTTTTGCTTCTACAAATGAATGCTCGATCACGTTGGGCGTCATCATGCCGCCCAAAGCCCCAACCATCACCAGGCATGGGGCATCTGTCGTCGCCTCTACCTGTGCACGCAGTGAATAGATGTAGTCAGAGGTGATATGGGGATTACGCTCCCACAGCACTTCGGGATGGCATGGGTAAATGAACCAGGTCGCCGATGGCTGCTTGGTAAACACATGGCTGAACTGCAAACATATCAGTTCTTCGTCCAAGATTTTTGGATCTCGCGCGTTCTTGGCGACGCCACTGACCTTTACCGCGGCGCTTTTAACCAGAGATGGTTGCATTCTGTCCAGGGCGACCAGTGCTGTTTCTGCGATCTTCTCTTTTAGAGAGGCTAAATAAGCCGGATCGACGCCGGAGGTTTTATCGTTTGGGCCCCATAATCCCAGTGTATCAGGTCCATGATGGGTATGGGTGCAAGCGATGAGCAACTTTGTCCCCGGCGCTTCTTGATTGACCCGCCGCTCGATTTCCTGGTTATGCTGCCGCCCCAAACCAAGCAGGTCCAGCGCTATGGCAACAACCGTTAGCGGACCATCGGCAAGGGCCAGCGCCCGCACGTACAGCTCGTCGTGAATACTTTCGGCTCGTCGGTCGCGGCCGAAACCGGCCAAATAGACCGGCTTTTCTAGAGATGGCGTTATGATTGTTTGGGCGTAACCACTTCTCAATGACATGGGGAACTCCGAGATCAGGCTGTTACCGGTCTTTGAATAAGCTCGTTGGCCGTTTGGACCAGGGTCGGGCGCAACTGGGTCGTCTCCAACCCGACCTGCTCCATCCCTAATAGGACGCCGCCGATCACCGGTGGGGCCTTGAGGTGCACCAACCGCGCGCCCGGGGCAACAGCCTGGATAGCCTTGCGCATCTCTTCTTTTAGAGCCGAACTGCCTTGATATAGGCTGCCAGATAGAACCACGTCGAAAGTTTCATTTTCAAAATGAAGCTGGCGAATGACACCGTTGGCCAGGCTGCCTAATTCACGGCCGGCCCACAGGATGATCTCCTGGGCGACGACGTCTTCCTTGGCCGCGACCTCGAAAACCACGGGCGCCACTGAAGCCGATAAGTCATACCGGTTTCGGACCAGGCCGGCGAAAAGGTCGGCTACATCTGTCGCCCCCGCCGCTTCGACCAGGGCCTGGCTCAGAGCCGTTTGCGGCCCGCGTTGGGTCCAGGCCAGGGCGACAGCCTGGATGGCCTTTCTAATTATTTCACTGGCGCCGCCATATTCGCCAAACCAGGTACCTTGTCCCGTGACCCGCCCTTCAAGACCATCCCGGTCCCAGCCACGACAATTATTGCTGGTTCCGGCGACGACCACCACGCCCCAACCACTGGTTGATCCGGCTACCAGGCCGACCAGGGTATCGTTGCCGAAGACAGTGCGGGCATTGTCCAGTTTGAGAGCATGGACTAGCTGCTCATGCCCCGGTCGATCTTCCGGCCAATCGTAACCGGCAAAACCAAAACCTGCTCCATAGATATCACTTTTGGTGATGCCGGCCCTGTATAGAACCTGCTCCGTGATATCACACAACACCTCCCGAGCGCCGCTCCAGCCAACCGCTTCCCAACTTCCGGGACCTGATTGGCCGAAACCGGCTGCCCGGCCATTTTCGTCGGCGACTAAGGCATGGCTCTTTGTATTTCCAATATCTACGCCTAAAAAATATCTCATAACGTTAACCGTCGATAAATTTTTCGAGTCAAATCTTGTTCCATTGGGCCGGCATACAATCCTTCAAAGCGCGCCAACCGATGACTTTCACCCCGGAGTCTTTTATCACCTTGCGCCAAGCATCGCTTTTGAACAGCTCGTAATCGGCTGCTCGGCAAGCCCAGTCCGGGGCGTATGCTCGGAGCTCTGGCGTATCCTTGGCTG
Organism: Chloroflexota bacterium; assembly: GCA_024638855.1. Classification (GTDB taxonomy): domain Bacteria; phylum Chloroflexota; class Anaerolineae; order Promineifilales; family Promineifilaceae; genus UBA11865. The sequence continues at coordinate 5,428 of JAHEJP010000171.1, read as the reverse complement.
GGTGGACGATGAAATAACTGATCCCAATGGGCAATCTAGCCAGCCGTTCCGTCGCTTGCTCGAGACGATTTTCCGGTGAATCAAGCGACATCATTTCAATGCTGTCAAGCAAGGGATAATCATCAGCTTCCAGTTCGTGTACCTGATCCATAAATGTGTGGAAAAGTCTGGGATTCACGAACTCCTCGACATGGAAGGAAAGCGCTTCCGGCCGCAGCATGAGCGCCGGCACGCGATAGATTTTTGCCAGGGATAGATACAACCGCAGAAAATTGGCATGGAATAGTGAACCCATGTGGGAATCGATATGGGTGACGTCGATACCGGCCGACAAAGCCCTGTTTAACTGAGCGATGACTTCTTTTTGAACCGCCGGAAGTTCGGCCCCTTCTTGGAATGGGTCGCAGTCCCGGAAGAAATATCCTTCCTCGTCGAGCATGCCTGTGGTCGTATCGGCGTCGGATACCGGGCCCCAGCGAAGGTGATCCCACTCGCTGGTCAGAGTTAGGTGGACGCCGACGTCGATGCGCGGATCGTTTTCCCTCTCCCTGCAGAACCGGGCTATGGCCGGAAACCAGGGACAGGGCACCATCGTCGCCGCAGAGGAGATGAGGCCAACCTCTACCAGGTCGATATAAGCTTCCACCGTTGCCTGGCTCATGCCGATATCGTCCACGTGGAAAATGACGGCGCGATCGTTGTTCGAAAAACCGAGTTTCTTGAGACAGGGATTTGGATTCATCTTTTCTATTAAGTGTTTCGCGGTTCTTCCTCTAAACTCATTTGATTCATAGAACCGCGAAACCTCGAAGAAACGAGGTTCGACAGAATTTCTTTTTTCAAAGGTTGACCCTCGTTTCTCTTAGTCCCAAAAGCGCGGCAAATAAGTTCTATGCGTTTCCAATAGATCGTCAAGCACTTCCTGCACCCTATCGGCCGCCGGTCCCAAGGGATGGGCCAGCAAGGCCTGGTAGGCGGCATTACGATCCCCGTGTACGGCCGCCTCCACCGTCAATATCTCATACATCTTCACAGCGCTCAGCAAGCCGAAACAGGCCGGCGGTAAGGGATCGGCTGGGATCGGCCTGATCCCCCCACGTCCAACCGTGCAGGGCATTTCCAGTACCCAATCGGCCGGCCAGCCGGCAACCGCTCCACGGTGTGGGACATTGACGATATGCGTCTCTTCCAAGTCATTGAAGTGTGCGTTCAACAGTTGGGTGGCTACTGTGGAATAATAGGCGCCGCCACGCTGCATCAATCCTTCCGGCGGTTCCGTCACCTTCGGATCGGCGTATTGAGCCAGTAACTCCGCCTCAATGGTCATGACGTCTTCGGCCCGCGAGGGTGGCCATTTCTCCTGCGTAGCCAGTTTACGATCGGTGTAGTAAAAATATTGCAGGTAATAATTGGGAATCATTTGTAACGACTCTATCGTCAGCGAATCCCATTCCGGATCTTCTGCCTCTCGTAACTCAACCAGGTAGCCTTCGATGATCCTGGGCCAAATTTCTTCACCATCGATGGTGAAACCGCGATGCCAGGAAAGATGGTTAAGTCCCAGGGTGTTCAGTTCGGCTAGCTCTGGGCCAACCGATATTCCCGAGCGTTGCTCAAGTTCTTGCAATAAATCCATTTTGGTGGTGATCGGCACGTTGCAAACCCCAACCGATGACACGCCGGGCGCGTATCGGGCCAGGGCTTCGGTCACCAAGCCGGCCGGATTGGTGAAATTGACTAACAAGGCATTTGTCCTGGACAACTCCTGCATATCCTCGGCGATCTTCATGATGACAGGAATCGTGCGTAGAGCCTTGGCCATACCGCCTACGCCCGTCGTCTCCTGGCCTATGAGCCCGTGCCGTCTGCCCAGGTATTCATCTTCGCGCCGGGCCTGCATCCAACCCACCCGTAGTTGGGTTATGACGTAACTTGACCCCGCAACAGCTTCCCGCTGATCGCCGGTCAAGACCACCTTGAAAGGCGCCCCTTTGGCTTCGACCATGCGCCGGGCGAAGCGGCCGACGATTTCCAAGCGCTCCGGCACGATGTCCATTAACCAAAGTTCCGTGAGCGGGAAGCTGTAGAACCGTTCCAAAAAACCGTTGATTAGCTCTGGGGTGTAGCTTGATCCACCGCCAATGACTGTTACTTTCATATTTTCCTCACTGACCTAGAAGCGCATCGGCTCTTCTATGGGTTCTTTTCTGAGTCGTTGCGCTCTAGGTCCTTCATCCTTCTAATTCCCATGGCGGTGTGCCGCTGCCGCCTTCCCCTTGCAGTGATGCCCGGATGGCTGATCCCAACTCGGGTATTTTATCGGCTACGCCGGCCAACAAGCCGTAGCAGCCGGTCAGCATCATGTCGCCAAAAGGTGTGGCGAAATAAGGACGCAACGTCGATCCGCGCATCATCGCCCGCCGTGGCCCGGTGACGACGATGCCGAAGCCATCAATGCCAGAGTCATCGATGACTAAGCCATTTTGGAAAAGATTCAATGGCTCGGCGGCGATAATTTGAGCGCCGTGCCCGTGATCGGAAAAGACATCCTCGTGTTTCAGGGTGCCATCGGCCAATGATTGGGTTAAGCCTTCCATCTTGGCTTGGTCCAGTAAACCCGTGTGGTGTTCAAATACCCCGTCAATGCCTTCATTCCCCAGGCGGAAAGCCAGGGTATGAAAATTACCGATGTTGGCTATTAAAACGCGAGTCCGCCCTTTGACAGGGGCGTCGAAAGTTGCCCCCAGGACGGCCGCAGGAGCCGTATCCATTACCACCAGGGGCGCATCAACATCGCCGGCTGAATTGACTACCGCTTGAAGCCGGGTCATGATGGCTGGCACATCCTCGCTTTTGAAGGCGAAGGTGCTTAAGTGGCGATTGGCCTTGATTCGTTCCTCGATGTAATCAAAACGAAATTGCCGGTCCGAATAATCGGGCGGCGCAGCGCCATGATCGAACACGGCCACAGCTACGGCCGCCAGCCCGTCTAGCGATACGTTGAATTGGTCAAAGGCCCGGGCAATGGCCGGAAAATCAAAATCCCGTAATTCCAGGCGGACCACATCTTCCGGCAGGCTGACGACTTCATCCTCGCCGATGACCTCCACGCCCATCTCTTGAATGACATTTAGGTCGTCGTTAAAGGAACGGGCCGCGTCTGGCGTGGCATAAACCGGGTAACCCGCTTCGATATGGCCCTCGACCGCCCACTGGCTGGGGCCGCCCCCCATCGTCAGGCCGGTGAGGACGATGGCCTCTCCATTTTGCGTTGCCCGCTTCAACCGGCGATGGACCATCATCGTCGGCGAAGGGGCTACCAGTTTAAAACCGTTTTCCATATCCTGGCGGGAATCATACAAAAAGATATCTTGCGTGCCGGTGCCGATATCTACACAAAGAATTCTCATCTCGCGACTCCAGCGGGGACAACCGTCTTTTGAGCGGCGATGATCGCATCTTCCCACTCGATTTCATCTGAGTCTGGAATCTGGCCCTCGCGATCCATGGCCTCGATCACCTGGGCCATGCCCTCGGCCAAGGAAACGCTCGGTTGAAACTCCGGCACATCTCGGAATAATTTTTGCGGGTCATAGATAACGTGGTGAGCGAATATCTCTTCACAGATGTCGAACTCTGGGATGTGATAGGCTTGCAGGTTGGCGAAGGGGACGCCGACCAGTTCCACGCTCCGGCCGAGCACTTCCATGGCCACTCGATGGTAATCGGCCCAGGTCATGAATTCACGCCGGACCAGGTTGTAGGTTTGGCCGATGCATTGAGGCTTATCCAATAGGCCGGCAAAAGCCAGGGCCGCATCGTCGACGTACAAGAATTGGTGCAAAGCATTGCCGTCGCCGCAAACGAGAATGGGTTTGCCCTTTCTGATCCGGTCCAGCCACGAATAGTCCCAGGCGATCTGGCGCACCAGCCCCTGTTGCGGACCATAGGTGGTGGATGGCTTGATGATGACGATCGGGAATCCATCTCGGTAGTGAGCTTCCAGGTAGACCGCATCGGCCGCAGCCTTGTTCCGGCCGTAATCGGTAATGGGTCGTAACGGGTGATCTTCACTGGCCGGCAGCCAATCATAATCGATGCCGAAGGTGCACACGGTTGAACATTGGACGAATAGGCCCACATCGCGAAAAGCGCGGACGCTTGAAGCAGCTTCCCCGGCCGTGAAGCAGATCATGTCGATGGCCGCGTCAAAACGTTCCCGCTGCATGCTCTCTTCGAAATCATCCTGGTCATGGCGGTCGATCTGTAACCAGCGGGCTCCTTCGGGAACGGGGCCGCCTTGCCCGCGGTTAACGCAGGTGACATCGTGCCCTAACCGCAGCAGGGTCTTGACGATGCTGGTGCTGATATTGCCGGTTCCCCCGAGAATGCCTACTTTCATATCAATTTCACCCCTCTAACCATCTAACAGAACCAGTCGGCCGCTGCCGGCGCTTTCATAAGCCGCATCCACCACCCGCATATTGAGCAAACCTTCCAGACCGCCCGGATTTGGCGTCCGGCCGCTTTTTATGCAGGCCACGAAGTAGGCCATCTGGTCGTCATACATCACTTGGGGGCAATGTTCTGGGCGAGGGTGGGGGAAGCCGGATTCGATTGTCTCGACGCGCTCGTTGGCCCGATCCGGCAAAAGGAGATAGGTCGGAAATAGGGAGGCGAACCCATCTTTTCCATATAGGCTTGTGCTCGCTTCTGGTCCATCACTGTGAGGTTGCCACCAACCGGACTCAATGTAAGACATCGTGCCGTTATCCCAATTGACGATGATCACCCCCGTATCGTCTACATCATAATCGCCGTAATAGGTCCCGATGTGAGCGTAGACGCTAACCGGCTGCGGGTCGCCCAGTAAAAACCGGGCTGTATCCAGAGCGTGAATGCCCATGTCGGCCAAGGCCCCGCCACCGGCAAGTTGCTTTCGCGTAAACCAGCCACCTGGCCCCCAATTGACATGAACGCCGTTCCCCTTGGTGTGCACGATCTGGCCAACCCGGCCGACTTGTTCTTTAAGCCACAATACTTCTTGGTCGAACCGCCAGCAGTGAGCCACCATCAAGAGCGCACCTGACTCTTCGCTGGCCGCCAGCATCGCTTCCCCTTCGGCCGCGTTCATGGCCATCGGTTTTTCAACCATCACGTGGACCCCCGCCTTCAAAGCCGCGATGGCCTGGGGCGCATGCAGGTAATTGGGCGTATTGATGCTGACCCCATCCACGCCCCCATCGGCCAACATCTTTTCAATCGTCGGATATTGGCGCGCGATGCTGAACTCCTTGGCAAAAGCCGCCCTGGACTCGGCCCGGTGATTGACCACCGCCACAATTTCTACTTCGGGCAGCTGCCGTGCCGCCTGGGCGTGAATCTTCGATATATATCCTGTTCCTATAAAGGCGATTTTTGTCGTCAT
>JAHEJP010000170.1 GCA_024638855.1 Chloroflexota bacterium | reverse complement strand
CTCTGGATCTGCAATGATTGTGTTTTCCTCACCTATTGGAGCTGTTAGAACCGGAGTGCCTCCAAATGTTGCCTCGCTGCGTCGCTTCTGCAGCGCTGTGACCTGGGGTAGAAGACCTCCAACAGCAGCAAATACTTGCTGCTGCAATAGACGATCTTCCAGAGCTCTTGCAGCTTGCACTGTGAGGTGATCGAATACTTCCTCTTCTGCTTCATTCAGATCTGGTTTCTCTGAACGAGCCTTGATACCAAGTATGCCAACAAGTATAGCATGTGGTTCAATGTATAAGGGCTTGATCCAATAATTTCGCCAAAGAATGAAACCATCGCTTCGATCAAGCGATTGATCTGAAAAATTTGAATCATCGGCTGTTTTGGCAATTTCGCTCCACTCGTCGTATAGCCAGTTGTTAGTTGATACATCTAAAGGGCCAATTACAGCTTCAAGGTGTGTTCCAAGTGGGGTTATCGAGGTGATGAACGCAGATGGCGTTCTCAGAACTTCACAAGAAGCGGCTAATATACTTTCAAGAAACTGCCTCATATCCCGCGTCGTCAATACTCGCTCACTTAGCTGTTGAATCCTGCGTACCTCTGGTTCATCGGTTAGTTGAAAAAGTCTTTCGAGCGGTCGTTTGAAAGCATGTAGGGACCACTCAACTATGATTATCGTGCCAACAATGGCTATCGCTAATGCGGTTTCTAGTGGCAAGCCAAGAAGCGTATCTGTTCTGGTAATCACGACGTAGACTAAGAGGACTATCGTTGCCGTTAGGGGGACTCGCGCCATAAATTTAAACAGGCGAACACGGACAACACGGTCTGGCGATGTGGCTCCGAAATAGGCAACATAGTAAGTCAGAAAAGCGAACATGAAGCTGACGAGAAGGTTGCCTATGATGATAAAGAGCCAAAAGGCGATGGATATATTTAGGCTTGGATTATCGCTAAATGTAAGATAGGGGAATACAGCCAGAGGCGCTGCCAAGGACGCAGCAAGAATCACTGTCATTCGTTTGCGCGTTGTGTAAGTCACACACCGCTCCCTGGCGCGCCAAACAAAATATATGCTGGCAATGCTTATCAGCCAAAAATATATAGTGAACAAGGGAAATAATGGGCCACCACTCAAGTGAGGAGCATGTTGGACGGATACAAGAACTGATACCAAAAGATCGGTAAACAGAGCTAGTGTGAAAAAAACCACCCCGGTGATATACCAAACTCGAACAAAGATTCTCCTTACTTTGTTCACATCTCCGGTCGTGACCAATAAGGCGTCGGACAAATGGAAAAGAGCGGCCGGTACCATAGCAATACCTATCCACTCCAGCCTTAGCCATATTTCAGTCGATAAAGGAACGATCGCTCGCGTAACTAAAAGCTCGGTGAAATAAACGATGATGACAAAAAATAAAACGGAGTTAAATGCGCGAGTAACCCGATCATGCCGAAAGTGGGGAAGGTTGTAAAGGAGAACAGCAGCGCCAAATAAAACAATTGTCGCCTGTATAAAGTCGTTGATCAGCGCCAGGAACCCCGTTAATTGTTGGTACAAAATCGGATTCATATTAAGAGAGTCAAGCTGCTAGTAGGATTTGTTGTGAAATTTCTTGATTCATTGAGCCGTGGCCGGTCGAATCAAACAAGTTCCTTGTTCATCAAGCAGGTGATGGAGACGGTGGCAAATCAAGGGATGATGGCGGTTTCCATTCCTTGGTTTTTTTGCTGGGTTCTGATTGGGAGCCTTCAGGGGCTGGATTGCTACCAGGTGTTTCAGCGGGCGCTTCTTCTTTCCCCTCGATCAAGGCAACAAATTCATCCGCTTCTAATGTTTCGACTTCCAATAGTTTTGCCGCAACGAGCTCTAGCATATCTCGGTTATTCAAGAGTATTTGCTTTACACGTTCATGTTCGGTGTCGATAAATTCTCGAACCTGCTGATCGATTTTTTCGGCGATCGCGTCAGAATAGTCACGCTGTTCGCTAATCTCACGGCCGAGAAAAACCATTTCCTGTTTATCACCGTATACTCGGGCACCTAATTCATCACTCATTCCATATTGGGTGACCATAGCTCGCGCCATTTTTGTTATCTGTTTCAGATCGTTGCTCGCGCCGGTTGTAATTTCACCAAATATGATTTCTTCAGCTACTCGACCGCCAAGTGCTGTGGCAATTAAGGCCTTGAACTTTGTACGGCTGTAGAAATAAACATCGTCTTCCATAAACCAGGTTACGCCACCGGCCATACCTCTCGGAATGATCGTTATCTTGCGGACTGATTGAGCGTGCGGCAAGAAATGGCTCACTAAGGCGTGTCCCGCTTCGTGATAGGCTGTGATCTCTTTTTCTTCATCGCTGATCACCCGACTTCTACGCTCTGGGCCAAGTTGGACCCGCTCTATCGCCTCTTGTAATTCTGACATACCAATAACTTGTTTATTGCGACGGGCAGCCAACAAGGCAGCTTCGTTGACAGTATTTTCGATATCGGCGCCGACAAACCCGGGTGTCGCTTTCGCTAAGATGTTAATATCCACACTTGAGGCGAGAGGTTTTCCTCGTAAATGCACCTTGAAGATTGCTTCACGACCGCGGATATCGGGCCGATCGATAACAACACGCCGGTCAAATCGGCCGGGCCTCATGAGAGCTGGGTCTAGGATATCTGGTCTGTTTGTCGCTGCTAGAATTATGATGTGAATGTCGGTACCAAAGCCATCCATTTCTACCAAAATCTGGTTCAGCGTTTGTTCTCGCTCATCGTGGGAGCCGCCTAAACCAGCACCTCGTTGCCGGCCGACGGCATCGATTTCATCGATGAATATGATACAAGGACTATGGCGTTTAGCCTGTTCAAATAAGTCTCGAACCCGGCTAGCGCCAACACCAACAAACATTTCGACAAACTCTGATCCAGCGATAGAAAAGAAGGGTACGCCAGCTTCACCGGATACAGCTTTCGCCATTAGTGTCTTGCCAGTGCCGGGGCTACCCACTAACAAAACGCCTTTTGGTATTCGAGCGCCAAAGCTGACAAACTTGTCCGGCTCCTTAAGAAACTCGACAACTTCTTCTAATTCTTCTTTTGCCTCGTCGCATCCGGCTACATCATCAAAACTAACAGTAGGGTGATCACCGGTAAACATGCGGGCTTTACTCTTTCCGAAAGACATGGCCTGATTATTTGACCCTTGAGCCTGCCGCATAATGAAATAAAGAAAACCAATAATCAGCAATGCGGGAAGAAAGATTCCCAAAATATTGAGCAAACCTCCCCAGCGGCTAGCTGCCTGATAGATAATAACAGTATTGCCGATAACATAATCTTCTTCACCAACACCATATGCAGCTAAAACTTCTTCCAAGGAACTAACGCTACTTATCTGGGTTTTCGCCGCAGGGACCTGACTGTCTTTGTAGTGGACTGTAACCTCCCGCCCATCGCCAGATACCTCCATTTCATCGATATCGCCATTTTTTATTTGTATTGCTAATTCACTAACGGCTAACTCGTCAGCTGGGACATCCGTGGAATTGTAGCTCCAAAGAATCGCTACAATGGCAACGATTATCAACAGATATATAAACCATCTGGTTAATTTGCTTGAATTCACACTAAGGTCTCCAACAATGCCGGGGGCACATGTCCAATGGATAAAAACTCTGTCATTCTAAGCTCGGAAACCAGGCCCAACCATGCAGCTGACCATCGCCAAATCAGACATTGCCAGGCCATTTTTCTCCTCGAAAATTACCATAATATTCCTAGGTTCAAGTTCCATCAGTATAGCAGAAACAATAGTCCATGGCTAAATACGCTGCTGTGTCAAATCAGGTGTAGAAGATTGGTCAACCGGTGTATCTCAAGTAAACAATATACCAAAGAGGAATTAATCCCAGCAAGCTGATTAGGGCTATTACCCCTAATGTCAGGGCTGTCCAATCCGTGTCTGATTCTTCATCTGATGGAGAATAGATAATATCTGGTTTTGGGGAGGAACTGTAAAGAGTCGGATCTTGTTGATACGTTGAAGTCAGCCGTGTTCTATCTGACGCCTTATTTGTAAGTTCAGGCTGAAGATAATTTACCTCTGTCTTCATCTCCGTTATCTTCGTAATTCCGGCCACTTCGACCGCTGAAATTCCTGTCTGTTCAACGCTGCGTTTACGGTAAGTAACCAAGACCCGTCCCAGTTGATCGGCCGTTCTATACCGGCCAGACGGTTCCTTGGACAAAACTTTTGATATGATCTGGTCAATCTGAGGGGGAATAGCCGGGTTATAAATCGATGCATGCGGTGGCGTTTGTCTCATGTGCTTAACGGCCAATGCAGTATGGCTATCAGCATCGAATGGCAGCCGCCCGGTTAACATTTCAAATAGAATTATGCCGATACTATAAACGTCTGATGCTTGTGTTGGCGATTCTCCTGCAGCTTGCTCTGGAGAAAAATATTGAGGCGTTCCCCAAATGATTTCTGGTTCGTGAAGCGTCGTCTCTGATAGCGCCCGCGCAATACCAAAATCTGTGACTTTAACTTGATTATCCCGAGAAACGAGGACATTTTGGGATTTGATATCGCAATGAACGAGATTGGCTCGATGAGCATATCCAACGCCGGCACAGATTTTTATTGCGATATCTAATGATTCTTCAACTGAAATTGGTCTCTCAAAACGCTGATAATATTGGCGAATATAATCTTTAAGCGTTTGACCTTCTACGTATTCCATTACGATGTAGTAGCGTCGACCATCCTGGCCTATATCATGGACGGTTACGATATTTGGGTGCGAAAGGTTTGCAGCCGAATGGGCTTCTTTCTGGAAACGTCTCAGGAATTCTTCATCATTTGTCAGATTCTCATGCAATATTTTGATGGCAACTCTTCGTCCCAGTAGCGAATCAAGCCCTTGGTATACTGTTGACATACCGCCCGTTCCGGCACGTCTTACAATTTCATATCGCCCATTTAAGATATTTCGTGTATCTTGCATATCTCCATTTTAACGTAAGCAGTTCAAGTGGGAAAGGCTGTAATCGACGATATGACTGTATTTGATGTTGATGCCATCGAGCGAGGTCTCGAGAAATATTTGCCCGGCCATTTCACATATGATAGCATCCAGTTTAGATTTCATGGCGGGTGTAGTGTAGTGGTTAACACGTCTGGTTGTGGCCCAGAAGATCGTGGGTTCGAATCCCATCACTCGCCCTACAAGACGAAATCATTTGATTCGTCCAGATTTTAAGCGCCCGTAGCTCAATGGACAGAGTACCTGGCTTCGAACCAGGTGGTTGGGAGTTCGAATCTCTCCGGGCGTATTTGAAAGAAGACAGCCACCCCGACCGGGTGGTTTTTTATTGGCTAGGAGAACAGAATGTCAGGGGATAATTTTCGGGTGAATATTCGCACACAGGGCTTTAAGATTGGCCATGCTTCAAATCTCGATGCAGTAACTGGCTGCTCGGTGGTGCTATGCGAGGAAGGCGCGGTTTGCGGGATTGACAAACGGGGTGGGGGAACCACAACTCGACAAGCAGATGCTTTTGAACCCTGGCATGTGGTCCAGTCAGTTCACGGCGTCTTGTTAACAGGGGGATCAGCCTTCGGTCTGGGCGCTCTAAGCGGTGTACTGGCGTATCTTGAGGAACGAAAGATAGGTTTTGACATGCGTGTTGCCCGGGTCCCAATAGTTGCGGCCGTTGGCTTATTTGATCTCGGAATTGGTAGTGGATCTGTGCGCCCTGATCCCAATATGGCTTATCAAGCGTGTATGAACGCTACCACGAAATCGCCTGAGGAAGGCTGCATTGGCGCAGGCACCGGAGCTACCGCCGGCAAATTGTTGGGAATGGACCATGCGATGAAGTCCGGCATAGGTTGGAGCAGTCTCGAATCAGAGTCGGGGCTTGTTATCGAGGCACTCGTCGCAGTAAATCCTGGAGGCGATATTGTCAATCCGGATGATGGCACCATCTTGGCTGGCGTTCGCTCTCCAGTAACCAATGAAGAGCTGCGACGAACCACGTATTTTGCGGATGCTCGAAAGGTCCTTTTGCAATTCGCCAACCTGCCTCAGGTTGAAGCTGTTATTGAAAATACTGTCATTGGCGTTGTGCTGACAAATGCAAAGCTAACTAAAATACAAGCAACAAAGGTCGCACAGATGGCGCATGATGGCCTAGCGCGAACAATTCGACCTGCCCATACCATGTTTGATGGCGATACGATTTTTACGTTGGCTCGTGGTGAAGTGGAAACAGATGTTAGCATTGTAGGAGCCCTGGCGGCTGAAGTTTTTTCTGAAGCGATCGTGGGCGCCGCGCTTAACGCTCAAGGTTTAGGTGGATTGCCGGCAGCGGTTGACGTTCCATCTCAATAAGCAAGGTTTTAGAGGTATATGGTGACAAGGAATCAAGTAATTTCGGTTTTTGGCAGCAATGCACCTCCTCCAGGAAGCCAAGATTACAAAGTGGCCAGAGAGCTGGGTTTTGGTCTGGCGAAAGCGGGATACTCAGTGGCCACAGGAGGTTATGCCGGAACTATGGCGGCCGTCAGCCAGGGAGCGTCTGAGGGCAAAGGTCAGGTTATTGGCGTGACCAGCAAACGAATTGAAGAATATCGAAACATAAAGCCGAACAAATGGATAACTCAGGAAATAAAATACGATACTCTGTCAGAACGACTGATGCACTTGGTAATGCAAAATGATGGCATGATAGTTTTGCCTGGCGGCATTGGGACGCTTTCAGAATTTACGCTGGCCTGGAGCTTCCTACAAGTTGGTGAAATCAGCAGCCGGCCGCTGGTACTTATTGGGTTGATGTGGGAAACATTGTTGGGCGCCTTTGTTCATCCACAGTATGTCTTGCCAGATCATGTCCAACTCATTGCCAATGTTTCTACCCCAACCGAAGCGATTAAAGTATTACAAAATCACGATGCTCGTGGGAACCAGGATTGATATCTTGTCTATCAACAACAATTGGAAAGCATGACAACTGAAACGATTTTTCTAAAGCTTGGTGGCTCTCTTCTAACTGACAAAACGAAGTCGGAAGCTGTAAGATTAGATGTTGTCAAGAGAATGGCAGCAGAAATCGCTGATGCATTGGATAAGAAGCCCCAAATACGATTGCTACTCGGGCATGGGAGCGGGTCCTATGGACACGTTGCTGCTGCTAAGCATGGAACCAGGCTAAAGGTTAATTCCCGAGAGCAGTGGGTTGGTTTTGCTGAAGTTAGTTCGGCTGCGGCTCGTTTGAATGCAATCGTCAGAGAAGAGCTTCTCGCTGCTGGGATTCCGGCCATCACCTTCCAGCCATCTGCTTCGGCGCGTTGTGAGGACGGCGTCATTCAACATATGGATATTCATTCGATTGAAATGGCCAGTAACTCAGGTTTATTGCCGATAGTTTATGGTGACGTCGCCTTTGACGATGTCCGTGGCGGGACGATCATTTCCACAGAAGAGATTCTTGGTTTTCTGGCGCCAGTCTTCGAGCCCAAGTATTTCCTGTTAGCGGGTGAAACAGATGGGGTTCTCGATGCATACGGAAACACGATACCAATCATAGATCGGAATAATTTTATCCAGATCAGTTCCCAATTGGGTCAATCTCGTGGAACAGATGTTACGGGGGGCATGTCATCTAAAGTTTATCAAATGTTAGCCTTGGTTGGGCAAGTGTCAGGTCTGAGAGCACGCATTTTCTCTGGTCTGGCGGCGAATCAGGTCAGAGACAATTTGCTTGGAAAAGCTGAACGAACTGGGACAACAATACAATGAAGCGATCCCGGCTTATGGTTGGGTCATAGGATTGAAGATTACATTCGACTTACCCGTGAGAGCGTCCCACACGTCTCCCATTTGATCCGCCAGGGCAACCGGACGGTTTATTGAGTTGGCGATTTCCTGTGGTGATAAATCGTCAAGAGAAATGAGATCCGGATGATCGAACATCAAACGGGGTAGGACTACCAAATCACCGAGATCTGTGGATTTGAGTTCAGCTAAGACATCCTGTGCCATTAGCAAGCCGGCAACAGTAATGGAGGGGCCAAGGACAGCATTTTCAACTAATAAGACAGAAACAGCAACGTTTGATAACTCTGCAAACCTATCGGCCGCTAAACGAAGATTTCGCCAGAAAAGCGTGCCGGTTACCAAAGTCAAAGAATCATAATCCAGCTTTTCTTTTAACAGAGTATCCGACTGGGAAAATCCAGTGAACCAGGTCCTAATCTCCTCCTGTACAGCCTTCCATTCATCCAAAAATAGTCGAACCATACCCAGGCCATTTTCGTGTAGCTGAAGCCCATCGTAATCCTTTGCCTGAGGGACTTCCTCCCCGGCGACCAAATACCATTCATCCGTGGCCTGCGCAAATCCAACACCCATCTCGGTTCGGAATTCGCTCTGTAATTTTTCTATTGTACTTAGTACATTTCTTGCTTCTGATTGGTCATGGGTTTTCAAACCATAGCGATGGTGTCGTGTGATTCCCACCGGTACGATGGAGATGGAGGATACAGTAGGCCATAATTTCTTTAGATCGGCAATTGATCGTTCCATCCATTTGCCATCATTAAGGCCTGGGACGATGACAAGTTGTGTATGGGTTTTTACTCCAATTGAGGCGAGTCGTTGCAATTGATCCAAAATATCAGGCGCATCATTGTTGCGCAAGAATCGACGCCGTAATTCAAGATCCGTGACATGAACAGAAACATACAAAGGAGACAAACCCATTGTCTCAATTTTCCACCAATCATGGTCGGTCAAATTGGTGAGGGTAACGTAATGACCAAATAGAAATGAGTATCGGTAATCATCATCCTTAATGTAAAGTGTCCGACGATAGCGAGGTGCCATCTGCAAGACGAAACAGAATTCGCAGACGTTGTTGCAACGTCGGATATCGGTATCGAATGTAGGATGTTGGAAATCGATTCCCAGATCCTGTCCATAATCTCGATGAGCTTCGAACAACAAATATTCCTCGCCTCGGCGAATTAGTAATTCTAAATCCTCATCTGCGCTATAAAACCGGACGTCGATGACATCTTCGACTTTGTTCTCGTTGATGGCTAATAATTGATCGCCAATCCGTAAATCAATCTCTTGAGCGAGACTATCTTCGGTAATGTTGGTTATGATACCGCCCGGATGGGATGATAAATCAAGCTCGGTGAAATAAGTCACTGTAATTTACCGCCTTGTTCGTATTGATTGAAAGTATTCTAGGGCCAATATTTCTTCCAAAACGCTTTCCGGCGATTTGTTAGTCGTATCTATGATGATTGCATCTGTTGCCTGGCGAAGGGGTGAATGCTGCCTATTCCCATCTATACGGTCCCGGCGAACGATATCTTTGAGTATTTGCTCGTAATCGACATTTTCAGTTCGTTCGAGTTGTTCTAGCCATCGCCGACGAGCTCTTTCTTCGACCGAAGCGATTATGAAAAGTTTCAAAGGTGCGTCGGGCAAAACAACAGTTCCAATGTCCCTGCCAACGACAACAACCTTTCCTTGATTGGCAATTTCACGTTGACGGCGAACGAGATCTCGACGTACACCTTTGTAAGCAGAAACTTGAGAAACATTGACATCAACCTCACCAAAGCGAAGGTCCCAGGTGACGTCACGGTTATTTAAAAGCACTGTATAAAGACGGCCATCCTTTGATCCATCAGGTGGCAAAATGGCAAGGTCTAGTGACTTGGTTAACAAAACAACAGCCTGCTCATCATTAATGTCAACTTTTCTTCGAAGGACTGCCAGTGTGACAGCTCGGTACATGCATCCAGTATCGAGAAATAGATATCCTAAATCATCGGCTAACATTAGACCTACGGATGACTTGCCTGAGGCCGCAGGACCATCGATAGCAATTGCAGCATCTTTTGAGCTAGTTTGCACTAGTTAACCTTCATTTATTAGTTGAATCTTTAAGTACTTGGACTTCAGAACCTGACAGATGTTTCCAATCACCTGGTCCTAAATCGCCAAGTGTTAAAGAACCAATTTGCAGGCGGATAAGCTGCTTGACTGGAAAGCCAAAGGAGGCCGCAATCCGACGAATTTGCCTTTTCTTCCCTTCGCGCAGGATTACTTTTAGCTTTGTCTCATTGTCCTTCTTGTAGATGATGTTGATCCGTGCCGGCTCAGTTTTTTGAGAATCTAAATATACACCTTTGCGCCATCTATCAATATACTCATCTGGCAACAGGCCCTCCAGAATGACTGAGTATACTTTCTTATGGCCAAAGCTCGGATGGGTCAGTTGATGGGTCAACTCGCCATCATTCGTTAATAACATCAGCCCTTCGCTTTGCTTATCTAACCTGCCAACAGGGTATAGATGACCGGGTTCTTTAATCATGTCCCGGACTGTGGGTCTTCCCCTATTTAGTTCGTCGACGTTGGAAGACAACACTCCTCTGGGCTTGTAGAGCTTGATATATTTATATTCTTGAGGCTTTAGCTTTGAACCGTCGACAAGAATGATATCATTTTGAAGGTTTGCCTTTTGGCCTAGGACAGCACGTTTGCCGTTAGAAGCACCCTACCTGATGAGATTAGATGCTCGCATGATCGCCTTGAACCAAATCCAGACCGGGATAATATCTT
>JAHEJP010000169.1 GCA_024638855.1 Chloroflexota bacterium | reverse complement strand
GTTTGCCCGTTCGAATTCCGAGTAATCTACCGAATCAGTCAATAATTTCGGCGATGGGAAAAGACAAGAAGATGTCCGCCGGACGTCTAAATTTTGTCTTGGTTCGGGAAGCCGGTGATGTTTTTATTTCGGACCAGGCGAACGAATCTGATGTGTCTAGAACACTTGATAGTGTAAGGTTCAAGGACTAGGGATACCGGTATCCACTAGAGGATAGCTTTTTACTTCATTTTTTTGCAGAAAGAAACATATCCGGAAGTAGACGATGATACCATTATTTGCACCAAAGATTTTGATTGCATTATACATCTTACAAAATCGATTTGAGCGACATGAAGGGAGCAAAATCCAATGAGTCGATACTATTTTCTTTTCGCCAAGATTTTGTTCTTGCTAATGTTGATGTCGGCTTGCAGCCTTTTTCAGAAAGATGAAACTGCTGATAGTCCGCCAACGGATACACCAGATTTCGCGATTGCCGAAGGTATCGTATTCAGAGACGACAATAATAACGGTCGACTCGATACTGATGAAGAAGGTATAGCTGGCGTTTCCGTCGTAGCCATGGGCGACGAGGAACCGTTAGCTGAAACCGTAACCGATGGAAATGGCCGCTTTGCATTTCAGGTTCCCGAAGGGTCATTTACCGTACGAATTGTTGAAGAAACATTGCCCTTTAGCAAGTCAGGCTTTGCGCTGACCACGGCTAAAGACAGTTATGGTCTAGCAGTATCGGCCGGGTTTACGGCCTCCGACCTTGATTTTGGCTACAAACAGACCGATCCAGCAGTGGCGGAGGGAATGGTCTTCATTGACAAAAACCTTAATGGCCGATATGACTCCGGAGAGGAAGGTCTCACCGGCGTTGATCTGGTCGCCAGGACGAACAGCGCTGATATTCCGGAACTCTACATCTCAACCGATGCAATGGGTCTTTTTACGCTGGCAAATACAACCCTCAATCATATTATTTCAGTAGACGAAAGCACGCTCCCTCAGGATGCTCTATACGAATTGACCACAGGTGAACCAGAGTATGAACTATCGGTAAGTCCAGGAAACACGAAATCTGGCATACATTTTGGCTACAAGAAAGCTGTGGCGGCAATTGCCAACGGGGTCGTCTTTGAGGATGAAAACGGCAACGGCCGGCAAGACAATGGTGAACCGGGCTTAGGAGGTGTGACAATAACAGCTTCCACGGTTGACGGAAATCTCCCAGAAGCGACGGCATTGACGACCCCGACCGGACGATTTCGCATTCTTGCTCCCGCTTTAGCTCATCTGGTGACGGTGGACGAACGAACCTTGCCGGGCAATGATTCATATGCCCTAACGACAAACTTCGAAAACTATAACTTGAACGTTCCAACGGGATATACGACTGACAGCGTTGATTTTGGTTACAAGATTCAAGAACCGGCCATCGTAACCGGTCAGGTTTTTGAAGATCTAAACGAGAACGGCGAAAGAGATATTGGAGAACCTGGCATTGGTGGAGCATTGGTCGTCGCATCTGCTCGTTTGAGCAGCCTGCCTGATGTACGGGTCACGACCTCTGGTGATGGTGATTATCGATTTGAATTAGCCACTCTTAACCATGCGATTTCCGTCGATGAGCTTAGCCTTCCTGGAGTAGATCAGGCGATCGTTTATACTCGGGTCAGCGATCAGCAACAATATGACATGAATGTTTCACCAGGGTCAACATCATCCGGCTTAGATTTTGGCTACCTAGTCGAGCGGCCAGTAACAACATCTAGCGCCGATGACCACTCAGGTTCTGATTCGACCAGGTCCAATGATTCATCCACCCTCGGCGGAAAGAATCCTTTCGACAATCCAAGTGGCATGCTAGGTGGTTTTTTTCTACCTTCGGATTTACCGGCAAATGCTGGATCATTTGCTGTGCCCAAAGAAGGTCTTTGGTCAACCACTCACTTCGCAGGCCAGATGGATTGTGGTGCCTTTGCTATGGATATTCCGGCAAGCCCCTCTGAAAACGTTGCCTTAGAGGTATTGAATGATGGTAATACCTTAATTGTCACTGGGTTTGGAGAATCGGGTGAATTGAGTGCAACCATGACGGCCGTTCCAGAGATTCGTGGCCGTTACATGGGATCATTCGAAGTCATAGAAGAAGGAATACCGGTCATTTTTGATTATGAATGGCAGTTAGTAACCGATGAATATATCATCGGCATCATTAGAGGGACAATCAGCTCGGATGGTATAACTTGTCATATCAACCGACCGTTTCAAATGGTTTATTTAGGAGAGTGAATGACTATTGACGGCGTTATGCCCGCAAGCGTGAAGCTTGTCTTTAGCGGTATGCCGGACTGTTCAATCGTATCACAAGCACTATCCCGGCGAGAGATTATGATATGAGCAATATCCTGGTATTACACGGCCCAAATCTAAATCTACTAGGCCTTCGCGAACCGGATATTTATGGTTCAAAGACGCTTGATGACATCAATCTTGCCCTTCTGGATCAAAGCAACCGGCATCAAGGCCAACTACGGATTATGCAATCGAATCATGAGGGCGAACTTATCGATGCCATTCATGAAGCGGTTGGCTGGGCCGATGGGATCCTCATCAACCCCGGAGCCTATACTCATTATAGTCTTGCCCTTCGGGATGCCATCGCGGGAGTCAGTTTGCCATGTGTCGAAGTTCACCTATCCAATATACATTCTCGGGAATCTTTTCGACAAAAGTCAGTGATTGCCCCAATTTGCATTGGACAGGTTAGCGGTTTTGGCTGGCGAAGTTACACGCTTGGACTTCTAGCCCTCCACGATCACCTATCAGATTCAGGCAAATAATTTCTTTTGCCGGTCTTGATTAATGAACGTGAGTCTATTTGCTGATCGGCGGCGGCTCACCAACCGCTAGCTTGAAATGTTGATTGCAACAATTGAGCCCTTTCAGTCTCAGACATGGCTCTTGGACAGCAATAATTTTCTATTAAGCTGGTAAAAAGCTCCACGCTCAACAATCGGCCGTCATATATGAAATAGGTGTCGATAAAGCTCTGCCTGGTACCTAACATATCCATCTGGTCAAAAAAAAGATTGCCCAAGCCATAATGGATAAAGCTGCCATTGTGAAAATCAAACCCTTGTGCATGATGACCTTGACTGCCGCTAACTGCTGAAGCCCCGGCATCGGCCACGGCCTTGAAATCAGCTTGCTGTTGAGGAGTTGCCGCATATTGGTAGTACTCACTGTATTGCAATGTAGCGATCACCAGATAGCCCTGATTCTGCAGCTCCATAATTTGGCTATAGAATGATTCATAATCACAAGGCCGGGATCCTGCCCCACTTTCGCTAGCCCAGGCATAAGCCGGCCCCACCGGATTACAGCCGACAAAGGCTATTTTGTTTCCATTGTGATCGAATATCGCAGGCTCATTGGCCTGGACTATATTGCGACCGCCTCCAAATATTTTTATGCCCGCTTGTTCATACAAATCAATCGAATGGAGTAGATTTTCTTGTCCCCAATCGTTTACGTGGTTTCCAGTCAATTCAACAACATCGGTGCCAATCGATTCTATCAAGGCCAGGTAACTATCCCGCGCACAGAAGATTGGATCGCCAATCGGGTTAGGATAAGGGCAATCTGCAGCAAATGGCACTTCATGGCTAACATGGGCGATATCGGCCGTCTTCATAATGGGTCCGACTACTGCGCCGGGCGCCGTTATACCGCCAATCTCCATCTGGTAGGCTGTCGCTCTCCCAAGAGCAGTTACCCCACTCATAGCTATCTGGGTCAGCTTCCTAGGTTCTCGGTTATAACGAGGACCGGGCCAGGCTTCTTGTAGCCGGTTTACACCATCTGTATCGCCCGTAACACCAACTTCAAGGATCAAAGGATAATTGGCCGCGTTAAATTCCCGCGCGAGGGGAGATTGGCCATTTACTCGAAGAACTTTCAACTCCGGCGATAATTGATCAAATGGAACAATTGTCCAGGATGGGCGTTCAGCCCACGCCATCCGAACCAGGTCGGATTCGGGGACAATCAAGACATTGCTGGACGGAGCGCCCCAAAGAGTGCTGAAAGCATCGGCCGTTTCCCGATCAAGGATAAGCCTGCCATAACCATTACTACCTGATTGCCAGCCAGAAACGATTTCATCAAGAGTGATATCACCGGCTATCGTCGCAAAAGGAACGGCCGCGGCATAAACCCAGCTGGCCAGGGGCGATCCCTGATTAATTGAAATCATGACGGAGCCATCTTCTAAATCAGCAGTTTTGGTCCATGAGAAGCCCTGGGGATCTATACGAGATAATTCTTGACCGGTCTTTTCCACTTCGACTGGTACCCCTGCTCCAACACCCAAGAAAAAATCAGGGTTAGCAATCGGTACCGGTGTGGGGATTTCCGTCACCGTTGCAGTTGGTACCATAGGCAAAGTCGGTTGAAATTCGTTGTTGATTACCGGAGGAGTTGGCGGTCTTGTCAACAAAACGGCCGGCGCTGTTGGAACTCTTGTTGGCAATTCAGATCCACATCCGACTAGCAATAGCAAAATGAAGAGCAGGAATATTCGCGCTTTCCACGTCAAATCGCGTTTATTGGAGGTTTCTGTTTGCCTGCGTCGTATCATCGGTATCAGCCTGTATTATTTAAAAAAATCAAAGCCGGTGAACGGAGGAAGGCATGCATCTTTGGATCGGAAAACTCGCAAAGGTGCCTGGGATTGTTTTAATGTATGCTATACTTCCCGCTACAATAGGTTATATTATGTATGCCTTGCAGCAATCAATCAGGCCCAGGGCATAGACTAAAAATCAACCAGAACGTGTATCTTTTGACTTGTCGAAAGAAAAATATCCAACCGGTCTGATATAGAAGACCGGCACCTTTGCAGAGCGCGCAATTAGGCCAAGACGATGACTGAAATCAATTTTCGAGATCCAAGTTTATACATAAACCGTGAACTGGGCACCATCGAGTTTAATCGGCGGGTATTGCTCGAGGCTTTTGACGAAAGCCATCCCTTGCTGGAAAGGGTCAAATTCCTGGCCATTTTTAGCGGAAATATGGATGAGTTCTTCATGGTCCGCGTTTCCGGTCTGAAGCAACAAGTTCTTCTCGGTATCACCAATAGGCCGCCTGACGGCATGACCCCACGGGAACAACTGGTTGCAATTCATGAAACAGTTGACGCTCTCGTCGAGCAGCAAATGAACTATTGGAACGAGGTAATCAATCCCGAACTGGATGCGGCCGGTGTACATATTCTGAATCACCAAGATCTTAAACGAAGTCACAAACGAAAATTACGAGATTACTTTGAACGGGAGATTTTTCCCGTATTAACACCGCTGTTATTTGACCCAGGTCACCCATTTCCGCATATATCCAATATGAGCTTGAATCTCGCCGTTGTTGTAAAAGATCCTGACTCCGGGATGACGCACTTTGCTCGTGTAAAAGTGCCTGCGATTTTACCTCGGTTAGTACCTCTCAACCCATTGGATCCAGACGAGCTCCTTCCTCCGAGCGATCAAACATTTGTTTGGGTGGAGCAAGTTATCGCCGCAAACCTCGATAGGTTGTTTCCGGGGATGGAAATCAATGCCGCCTATCCGTTCCGAATCACACGAAATACCGACATGGAGATTCAAGAGGAGGAGGCTGATGACTTGCTACTGACGATAGAGGAAAGTCTCCGTCAGCAACACTTTGGTTTCGTAGTCCGCTTAGAAATTGACGAGAGTATGCCCGAAGAGGTTCGAGATATTCTCATCAGAAATCTTGAGATCGGGAACTTTGATGTCTACCAGTCTGATGGCCCATTGGGATTGAGAGGTTTATGGGAATTGCGATCACTTGATCGACCTGAACTAAAGGACAAGTTGTTTCAGCCATCGCCTCCCCCAATGTTGCGATCGGTTGAAAACATCTTCGATATCCTCCAGCGTAAAGATATTCTGTTTCATCACCCTTATGATAGCTTTCTCCCAGTAGTAAAATTTGTGGAGGCTGCCGCGGACGATCCATATGTCTTGGCTATTAAACAAACACTTTACCGTGTAGGCCCCAATCCGCCCATCGTTCATGCCTTGATCAGAGCGCGTGAAAACGGCAAACAGGTATCGGCTCTCGTTGAATTAAAAGCCCGCTTCGATGAAAGAAGCAATATTGAATGGGCTCGCGAGTTGGAGAAATCAGGCGTGCATGTGGTCTACGGCTTGATTGGTCTAAAAACCCATTGTAAAATGTCCCTGGTCGTTCGCAAGGAAAGAGATGGCATTCGCCGTTATGTGCACATGTCGACGGGAAATTACAACACAATAACAGCTCGACTATATACTGATGTAGGTATGATGACCAGTGATGAAAATATCGGAGCGGATGCCTCGGAACTATTTAATTATCTGACCGGTTATTCTAATCAAGTCGATTACCGTAGATTTCTCGTCGCCCCTGTTAATTTACGGACTAAGATACTGGAATTCATCGAAAATGAAATCAGCTATGGGGAAAAGGGGCAGATTATCATCAAGGTCAACTCCTTGGTCGACGCTGAGATTATCGAAGCCCTTTATCGCGCCTCACAAACTGGTGTAAAGGTTGAGCTCATCGTGCGAGGGGTTTGTTGCTTGCGTCCAGGTATAGCCAAGGTTAGCGAGAATATCCGCGTCATCAGCATCATCGGTCGCTTTCTCGAACACAGCCGGGTCTATTACTTTCACAACCGGGGAAAACCAAAACTTTATGTTGGTAGCGCTGATCTCATGCCCAGAAACATCGACCGTCGAGTAGAAGTCTTATTTCCAATAACCGATGAATTGCTTAAGCAAGAAATAATCGAAAACATCCTACAAATCTATCTTAAAGACACTGTAAAGAGTCATATCTTGGATCCAGAAGGCACATATACTAAGTTGCAGGACATCACAAAAAATGGTGTGGCACATTTCAGCAGTCAAGAATGGTTTTTGAATGGCCGGGAAACGTTGCTGCAGCAAGCGGACACCCCCACGTCGTAATCACAGTACTTGCCAGGCTGATGTTGATTAGTTGACAGCTGAAATACAGGTCGAAAAGCAGCGCTAAAAACTCCCCTGATCAATTAAAGACGATTTAGCCCAATAATGATATGAGATCCGAGGCTCCCAAGATTACAGCCACAAACCAAATGAGGAAATCCATCTTCATTAGCTGGCTCACTCTTTCCAGCTGCCGGCCGCTGGAGAACTTGGTCACACGAACAAGTGCATAGAGCATGACCGGGTAGACGCCAAAAGCAACGATGTAAGCGTAGAAGTCATTATAAACATCCAGCAAATAAGGAAGCAGCATGATCCAACCGGTTGCCGCTATCAACAGGTAAAAAACAATGCGAGCTGGTCGGCGCCCCCAAGCAGTTGATATAGTTCGAACATGTTGCCTTAAGTCGCCTTCGTAATCGGCCAATGTTTTTAATACCTCGCGGCCTGTAATGGCGACGCCGATGATGGCTGCTAACCAGAGCGTTGGCCATACATTGCCAGCAGCAATACCACCAAATACAACGCTAAGGGCTGAAATGGCAGCTACCGTTGCATTCCCCATCAGCACTGTGCTTTTCAATTTCCACGAGTAAATAAAGAGGATAATAGATGCCCCTAAGGCAACCAAGAAGGCCGCTGGATTGATGAAGGCTGCAATGATTAAACCCAAAACAGTCAAAACAATCGAGAAAATCATCGCTGATCTGGGGCTGATTTGACCGCTTGGTAGAACGCGGTTGGGTTGGTTTATTTTGTCGATCTCAATGTCAAGGTAATCATTCCATGCATTACCAGCGCCAGTTACCAGGAACGTCACCAGGGCTGCCAGTGCAACTTTATCCCAGGCACCTGTCCTCGCAACATAGCCACCAAGAAATACCGCTAAGGCTCCTGAAATGGCATTGAACGGCCGGGCTAGTTTATAAAATGCCTTGACTTTGCTCACGGCTGATCCTCCACAACCCCATTATAGAGACTGTTTTTTAACATGGCAATGTCCCTCATTGTGAAATGATCTCTTTTTAGAACAAGAGACCACCCCATTTCGGGGCGCAAAGGCCCTTCTATAGGTCGGACTTATATAATGGAAGCCGGTGCAAAATTATCATTATTAACAACAGGTACGGAGATCAATGATTCTTTCGACGAATGGTTTAACTATTTCTCCAACAGTTTCTTCATCTAAACCAGCAACTTTAAACGTGATCTCTCTATTTGATGCAGTTTCACCTGCAAATTGTGTGAAGGATATAAAATTCCCGCCAGCCGTTGATATAGACTCGGTGATTTGGGCCAATTCACCCGGCATCTCGGGCACCAGAGCCGTAACCCGAACGCCAACTTCTCTCGCGCCCATTAGCTCAAGGAATATCTTGAACAGGTCTGTCTCCGTGATGAGACCAACTACCTGATCGCCATTCATCACCGGTATGCCACCAATCTTGTTATCGGCCATTATTCGGGCTGCTTCCTCGATCGGAGTGTTCTCGGTTATGGTTAAGACCTCCGTCGTCATGACATCATTAACCGTAATCTGGCTCAGTAGATAGTTGATCTCCCAGACGCTTAGTGAGGTCGCGTCCGACGGTGAAGCATTTAGTAAATCTTTGTCAGATATTATCCCTACCAATTTCCCCTTTTTAACCACAGGCGTGCGACGGATCTTCTCTCGTTTCATCAAATTGAGAGCTTCCATAATTGGCATGTCCGATCTCACAGTGATAACTGGTTTGGACATTCTTTCTCTTACAAGCATGGGATTTCCCTCTAGTTTAATGGTATAGTAATTCAATTATCAGGAAAAGGCCAAAATTATCGCCATAAATAATATGCCAAATTTCTCTAAATGTGAATTCTTATCGTGGCTATTGATAGTTAGCACACATGAGGAGCCTGGTATCTCAGATGCCAGGTAGGCCTCATTTAAGAAAGCGCCTAACTCGACCATCTTAACTGGATCATTTCTAAATGTTCCACCTATAAGTTGATTAGAAGCATGATAAAAGATTACAGTTTGCATATCCTTAAAAACAACAACGCTTCTTGTTCTTTTAGCATTTAGTGGGTATCAGCATCCGATAATTCTAGCTCTACAGGCTTATGGACCAGATCACCAGCACCAATAATCCAAAAATTAAACATGTGCGTCGCTTGTTGGTGGACCGTCGATATCGACACAAGCAAAATGCGTATGTCGTCGAAGGTTCTCGTTGGATGTTTGAGCTCAAAGAGCATACTTCGTGTCAAAAGCAAATTTTTGTTACACAATCCTGGTTGGACTCAACCGATAATCGACGAATCTTAGATTCGCTAGCTAGTGACGTGACACTGGTAAGCGATAAGGTGATGACCTATATAAGCGAAGCCGTAACTCCCCCAGGCATATTAGCTGAATTGCGATTTTTAGAACATACACTACCTCCGACTCCTTCATTCCTACTCATTCTCGACGGAATAACAAATCCAGGAAATTTGGGCTCCATTATTCGATCTGCTTCAGCCGCAGGGGTTGACGGCATTTTGTTCGCGCCAGGCTGCGTGGATGTCTACAATCCAAAGGTTGTTCAGGGTAGCATGGGCGCCATTCTGAGGGTCCCATTCGTCTTAGCCAATTGGGGGGAGATTAGACAATTGACCGATGGAATGGAAATTTGGCTCGCAACAATGGACGCCGAACTGCCTTACTTCGCTGTAAACTGGCAACTGCCTTCGGTCATAATTATTGGTGGTGAGGCCAGAGGCTACGGTGCAAAAGCTAAAAACCTGGCAAAAGCTAGCATCTGTATTCCCATGTATCAAGCCACTGAGTCTCTCAACGCTGCCACTGCCGCGTCTGTGATTATGTTTGAAGCAGCCAGACAGCGCAGATCCTGATTACAGTTGGTAGCTTGTTTCCAAAAACTTCTTTATCCAGGTTTGATCTGTACTTCAAAGGACTCAAGATTCTTTCCATCTGTCAGCCCGCCGTAAATAAAAACCCGCCGGCAATCTTGGCAAATACCTTCATAATGGGTGGCATCAACACCTATCCACCAGCCAAAATTCTTCTGAACGAGGCTTCGAGTGGCTGAATTCCATGTCAAATGTAACCAGTTGTCTTGATGATTTGATCCAGCCTCTGCAAAATCATCATGAATTAAACGGTAACCGACCAAAAAAAAGCTGCATCGTGGACAAGCTACAAAGGATCGGACAACCGAAGAAAGCGCTTTATTTGCCTCTTGGTCTTTGCTGTCTTTGGGATTTTTGGATTTCGATTGAGCCATAATCTAATATAGTGATTCTATTTTCAGATGAGTATCTGCCAAAATACTATGTGAGCGAAGAGGTAATCACCAATGGAAATCCGTTCAGTCACATTGTTCACAGAATCCACTTTTGATGCTACCAAAGCTGAAGTATTTTATGAAAATGCACGGTCATCATTCCATGTGCCAGTCCAAACGACCAGACTAGCAACAACGCCATATCCAACCTGGTGGAAACCAAATCATTATACCTCCACTCAAGTAAAAGAGTTTATTGAACCTTGGGAAAAGGCTGGTGCAGATTTTCTAAGTCTCGGCCCTTTTATGCTTGCCCATGATGATAGTTGGATCGATGAAATTCTGACCATAATCGAA
>JAHEJP010000168.1 GCA_024638855.1 Chloroflexota bacterium | reverse complement strand
CGGGTCCGGCAAATTTCTACCGACGTCTTTTCAACCGGATCTCGAGACACGCTCACACTGATTCGCCTGAAACTTGGGTAGATAGATTCATCAACGCCGGCCTAGAAGTCGAAGTACAGAGAGAATACTTTTCCACTGACGCATTACGGGCTCTCGAGATCGGTCACGCATACGGCCTGCCTTCTGCCCTTATTCATTTTATGACCGGGCATTGGATTATTGCCCCATGGAAAAGCAGTTTAAGCATGACAGCGGTGTGGTTGCGTAAGTATTATGAAGAAGAAATATCTTCTGATGGAACGTATGTCTTTTTTATTGTCAGGAAGACAGGCCTTGCTCATCATAGCCGCCGGCCGGCGCCTTCCGCTGAAGCCTAATCTTGAGAATAATCTTTTTTTTAATAAAATAGGCCGTTTGTTGTTCATACATTTCGATTATTAAAGGTCTCATTAATATCGAACCACCAGGCTACGTTTTTTTAAGCATTAACGTGTACAAATAAGCCGAAGAAAGTGATTCAACCTTGTCTGGTATTTGTCCATCTTGTTCAACAAAATTTCCCATCATATCCCAAATTATTACTTTAGATCATTATCGATTATTCTTTTATATTCCTAGACAAACTGATTGGCCTTGACCAGAAGAAAGAGGAAGGACATTACAGATCAAAACTCCCTGAACAAAGTCGATCAAGAAATTGATGATCCAATATTGGTAAAAGCGGAAGCGGCTGAAGAAAACCAGAATTCACTCTCGCTCGCTGGTTCAACCCTCCTCATGTTTGTTGCTCTAGCGGCAATTCTAGTTTTGGCTGGCTATTTTCGTTTCACCGGCCTAAATTGGGATGACACCTATCATCTTCACCCCGACGAACGATTCCTAACAGATGTCGCCTCATTATTAAGATCAACTGATCCCATAACCTACCTGAGAACATCAGAATCACCGCTCAATCCATACAATGTCGGTAAGACTTTCTATGTCTATGGAAATTTCCCAATGACTGCTACTCGCTTGGCTGCTGAGGGCATAGATATAGCTTGTCAGTCCCTTGGTGATGTATGTGATCAACAGTTTTTATTCTTTGACGGGATCCAGTTCATCGGCCGATTCCTATCTGGTTTACTGGACCTGGCCTCAATCTTCTTCATATTTCTCATCGGCAAACGCCTTTATGACTGGAGGGTTGGCCTATTGAGTGCACTACTGTTGGCGATGGCCGTATTGCCCATTCAGCAGTCGCACTTTTTCACATTAGATAATTGGGCAGCAGCGTTGACGACAGTCACCATGTATGGGGCAGTCAGGACGAGCCAAGATGCCGGTCAAAAAAGATGGTGGTTTTTCTTCGGCCTGGGTCTTGGGCTAGCAACGGCTTCGAGAATAAACTTGGCGCCGTTAGCATTGATGGCCGTAGTTGCGGCTTTCATCTGGTTAGCCAACCGAGCCTCAGAGCAAGAAAAAATTTCCTTCTGGCGATACCCGTTTTCACAATTGGGAAACGCCGATTTTCTGAAAGCTATCATCGGCGTGTTTATCGCTGCTATGGTTTCCTTTGTCGTCTTTCGAATTGCCCAACCTTATGCTTTCGCTGACAGTAAGATCATCCAAGACACTGCTTTAATCGAAACAGGGGAGTTGCCAGGACTTTTGGAAACTGCAGTCAAGTCAATCTTTAGCTTCAACCCTCAATGGCGGGCAAATATGGCTGAAATTCAAGGACTGCAAAGCCCTGATGCCTCATTCCCGCCTGCACTCCAATGGACAAACAGGACCCCAATTTTCTTTCCTTTAACAAATATCCTTTTCTGGGGTCTTGGATTAGCTGCGGGAGTGATGGCTATGGTCGGTTTCGTTTGGGCCACGTGGCGTATTATTCGGACGAGACCAGATTGGTCTGCACATTTGCTTATCGTAAGCTGGATCGGGTTGTATTTTCTCTTTATGGCGACCAGATGGGTGAAATCGATCCGGTATTTCTTACCAATCTACCCGTTTCTCCTTCTGTTGGCTGCTTGGGCGATGTTGGAGTTATATCGTATCGCTGGAGAAAATCGTCTCAAGAAATTGGCTGCCCTATCTGTATCCATCGTGGTGGTTATATCTACATTCTTTTGGGCAAGCGCCTTCACGAATATCTATAGCACCCCCGTTACACGGGTCGAGGCTTCAGCTTGGATGTTTGAAAACATCCCAACTGGCGCGACGTTGATATTTGAGACAAGTGAGCAGCAGATCGAGGAGATGCATCTTCCGCTGAGAAGATACGATTTTCTACCCGGCGGTCCGCCGTTGCTCTTGCAATTTATCATGCCAGAGGATGCTACTCTGAAAGGTGTTCGCTTTAATTACTTGAGTCTGCCTGAAAATGCAGATGTCGGGAGTCGTGTCGAATCACTTAAACTCGACCTTTTGGAGGTTGGCGATAACCAGCCCATTGCACAGGTCGAAGAGAGCTTTGAAATAAGCGTTCGGCGTCATCCTGTTACTTTCGATTTGCCCGATTTGGCTGTTTCTGGGGGAAACACTTACGCCCTGGTCGCGACGACTGGTCCGGAGAGTTTGATCATCGCTGGAACCAGCATAATCGCCAACGAGCACTGGGATGACCCTTTGCCAGTACGATACGAGGGGTTAGATCCCTACGCTAGTTATTATGAGGGTATTAGCGAGGGGCTAATACCGATCACTATCCCTGATAGCGAGGACAAGCGACAGAGCTTTTACCGGTGGTTGGATGGGTCCGATTATATTGTCTTGAGCAGCCAGCGAGCTCTTTGGTCGCTTCCCAGATTGCCATTGACTTTCCCACTAACCATAAGGTATTACCAAGCGTTGTTCAGCGGAGAATTGGGTTTTGATTTAGTCAATCAATTCCACGCCGATATCGATATTGGTCCACTCAATATCAGTGATGTAGCCGGCGCAGTGAAATTAGGTTCTCCTGTTGCTCTTGGTTGGCCTCCGCCTGGACCATTAGCGGCCGAGGAAGCCTTCAGCGTTTACGACCATCCACCAGTATGGATATTCGAAAAAAATGATGAGTATAGTCCTAAAAAAGTGAGAGAAGTGCTGGGAGATGTCGATCTATCTAATGTCATCTTCATGACACCTGGGCAGGCGACGAAAGCTACTAGTGGCTTGATGCTCAACGAAACTGACCTAATATTGCAACGCATCAATGGCACTTTCAGCGATGTTTTTAGGGTAGATGGTATTCTCTCCCAACAACCTTGGCTTGCGGCTATCGTTTGGTGGTTAGCAGTTGTAGTTTTGGGAGTTATCACCTTCCCAATCGCCTATATTTCCCTTGGGGGGTTGCCCGATAAAGGGTATCCTATTGCCCGAATCCTCTCACTGCTAATCATCTCCTATTTTGGCTGGATGTCCGCTAGTCTTCACCTCTTAGCAAATACACGAAACACATTGGTTTTAGGTTTATTACTTATGGCGATCGTAAGCCTATTGATTGCCATTTTGAAACGAAGTGAACTAGCCAATTACGTTCGTCACAATTTGGCACTCATCGGCTTTGTTGAGCTATTAGGGATTGGGCTTTTCCTGCTCTTTATCGCCATCCGTTTAGGCAATCCAGACGTTTGGGATGTGATTTGGGGTGGCGAGAAACCGATGGATCTTTCATATTTCACTGCGATCCTGAAAAGTACGGTTTTCCCACCTTACGATCCTTGGTTTGCCGGTGGATACATAAATTACTATTACTACGGTTTTGTCTATGTTGGCGCATTAACAAAACTGCTGGGAATCGTTCCAACAGTTGCCTACAACTTGATTATTCCGATGCTGGCCACATTTACGGGTTTGGGAGCTTTTAGCATCGCTTATAATCTTGTGGTGAAAAGCAGCCCAGGAAGGCAAATTGGTGGAGAACCTGAAAAATACAAACCCGCTCAAACAATTAACAGCAAGTTTGATGTTCGAGGCATCGCGGCCGGATTGATCGCGGCCTTATTCATCGTTTTAATAGGTAACCTGGCTGAAGTTGGTGTCGTTTTAAATGCCTGGTACCAGGCTGGAGACCAGACCGTTAACACCGGCATCGCACCGGTCGATGCCGTCCTAAAAACGGTAGATGGTGGATTAGACTTGGCTCTCACAAGTGAAGTGGCCCCAATCTATCCCGGGGATTGGTTTTGGACGGCAACGCGAGCAATCAGCGTTGAACCTGGTGAAGTACAGCCCATCACAGAATTTCCATTCTTTACATTTCTCTATGGCGATCTTCATGCCCACATGATCGCTTTACCCTTAACGCTTTTGGCATTAGCCTGGGCTATCTCTTTGGTTCTTCCGGGAATTCTGTACAGTAGCGGGCGGAGGAGTCTCCATATCTGGAAACTTGTGTTGACGTGGATAGTTGGCGCTCTTGCTATAGGTGCGCTTAGAGCGACCAACACATGGGATTACCCTACGTATTTATTTATTGGTTCTTTGGCCGTTGCGTATTTCGTCTACCAATTCCGTGGACAAATTGATATTGGTACAATGGGTTTGGCTGCAGTTGCGATTCTATCACTTATCGCCTTGTCAACTTTCCTCTTCCTTCCTTTCGTAGAAAACTATGGCTTGCCCTATTCTTCGTTTTCACTTTGGACTGGCTCTTACACCCCAATTTCAAATTATTTGATTATCTATGGCCTTTTCTTATTGTTCGTCATCACCTTTCTGGTGATTGAGTTTCGGGGTTGGACTAAAACCTGGACACAACAATCACTCTCAACCTGGGAACCTTTTGTGATACCGGTCTTACTTAGCTTGCTTGTCTTTGTTGGCCTGTCTGCCTTCCTTCTCTTGAAAGGTTACTGGATAGCGCCTCTGGTTTTACTGCTGGTATTAACTTCAGGTTTATTGGCCCTTCGACCAAACATAGCCATCGAGAGAAGAATCGTTCTCCTGTTAGTTTCCGGGGCACTTGCCCTGACGCTTATAGTGGAGTTCATCGTATTAGACGGTGATATCGGTCGGATGAATACCGTATTTAAGTTCTATTTACAGGTTTGGGTTCTGCTGAGCGTTGCTTCAGCTGTTATCGCTGTATGGGTTTGGCCAAGCATCATGGAGCGCAGGACGATTAAGATTGTCTGGGCGATGTCACTCGCTTTATTGCTTGCCGCGGCACTTCTCTATCCAATCTTGGCCACAAAGGCGAAATGGGACATTCGGATGAGCGATGAAGCGCCTGCCACGTTAGATGGAATGGCCTTCATGAAAACCACTAGCTATGGAGATGTGGGTCCTAATGGGAATAGCCAGACAATAAATCTTGATTTCGATTATCGAGCAATACAATGGATGCAGCGAAATATCGAGGGATCTCCGGTAATAGCCGAAGCTCATAGTAAGAATCCCTATCGAGCGGCCGCTAATAGGGTGTCCATGTACACCGGTTTACCAACTATTGTCGGCTGGGATTGGCATCAGCGACAGCAGAGAGCTCTGCTACCAGCATCCATTGTCGGTGATCGAATATTCGATGTTGATTTACTTTACAATACCACCGACCTTCAAGAAGCGATGAACTTGATCGACAAATACGATGTCTCGTATGTATATGTTGGTCCGCTGGAGTGGACTTACTACAACCCACAGGGCTTGGTCAAATTTGATCAAATGGTCGAAACCGGAAAGCTTCGCGAAGTATATCGAAACGAAGGTGTGAGCATCTATGAGGTAATCGCCTAATGTTTTCGTTAATCATTGCCTTTAAGAGGGTCTCATGCCAATAAGGCTCATCTTGTCAGCCAATAACCAACATGCCTTTAGTTGACATTTTCGCCGCAGTTCGATGGTGGGCGGTTCTTCTCGTCCTAGGTATCGCTAGCTTTCCAGTGACCCACAAATTGCTGCGAAGCCTGCCAGATCGCGGCTATTCGTTTTCGAAAATGGTCGGTTTACTGGTCCTCAGTTATGGATTTTGGCTTTCTAACTCCGTTGGATTCTTGCGCAATAGCGTTGGCGGTATCCTTCTGGCCTTTGTAGCTCTGTTACTGCTTTCCCTTTGGTCTTTACGTTCAAAATCTACGGTGATTGCTAATTCTGAAGATCGCGAATCATCATTGAATTGGTTTCGAACAAACTGGCGATATGTCTTAGTCGTTGAAGTCTTATTCATCGTAGCTTTCGGATTCTGGGTGTTGGTCAGAGCCCAAAATCCTGCTATTGTCGCCACAGAAAAGCCGATGGAATTTGCTTTCTTAAATTCTGCCAGCAGAAGCCCTACTTATCCCCCACTTGATCCCTGGCTTTCCGGTTTTGGAATCAGCTATTACTACTTTGGCTACATCATGACATCGCTTCTTGCTCGACTGGCTGCCGTGCCGGAGCAAGCCGGATTCAATTTGGCCATCGCCTGGTTGGCTGCCGGCACTGCCATCGGGGCCTTTGGCGTTGTTTACAATCTAATATTTGCAGACAAAGACAGCCTTAGGAAACGCGCTATACTTTTTGGTCTCGTTGCCGCATTAGCCATCTCGATCGCAGGTAATGTGGAAATTCTCTTAGAGATTCTACATGCAAATGATATTGGATCTGAAAGCCTTTGGTCTTGGATTGATGTAAGAGACCTCAATCAACCCCCTCAAGATGAATCTAGCGCAAGATACGAAACGTCCCAATGGTGGTGGTGGCGATCATCTCGTGTTATTCACGAATATCATTTATCTGGCAGACCGGAAGAAGGACTCGAACCCATCGCAGAATTCCCATCATTCAGTTTCATTTTAGGCGATATGCATCCTCACGTTCTCGCCCTGCCCTTTGCATTTCTGGCTATCGGCCTTGGTCAAGCCTGGTGGTCGGAAAGAAACAGGCCGATTCTTGACATCAAGTTGTGGTTCCAAAAAAAGGGCCTTAAATCCCAGCTGGCCGAGATAGCTGGTCACAATCTTTGGCTACTCATATTTACAGCTATAGTCCTTGGTGCATTGTCTTTTCTCAACACCTGGGATGTGCTGATTTATCTTTTTTTGATAGTCGGCGCGTACATTTTATCTCTGTGGAAATCAAATGAAAAATGGCAGAGCGTTTATTTGCGTTACGCCCTTACACTCGGAGCGATCCTTGCGATATCGGCGATTCTCCTGTACCTGCCTTTTTACCTGGGATTTCGTTCTCAAGCCGGACCGCCGTTCCTATTACCTATGGCTATGCGGCCAACGCGCCTGCTTCATTTTTTGGTCATTTTTTTGCTTCCAATATCCGCTCTTGTCATTCTCTTGTTTACTCTGTTGAGCCAGGCAATACGAGCGAAGGACGCCACGGCAAAGAAAAGGCAATGGTTATCGGCCGCCGGTCTCGTTACTGGTCTCATCTTAGGTTTGTTTATCCTGATGCTTTTTCTAGGGTGGATCATATCTTCTATGCCAGAAGGAGCATCACAGGTTCACGCTCTGGCCACTGAATTAGGTCTCTCGATTGAAACGGCGCCGGTTACAGAAGCAATGGGACCGAGGTTATTATGGGCAACCTCGACAATTGTCCGGCTTGCACCCGAATTCTTGGTTGCAAGAATTAGCAGCCCTGCTCTCATATTGTTATTGGTCTTTATCATCTTCGCGGTCATTTTGCTGTTCCAATGGCTACTTGGGCCTTTGTCAGCAAACAATGGTGAGATAAATAATAGAGCGAATAGTACATCGCTTCCTTTTACGCTACTCCTGATTGGTACAGCGGCATTATTGATCCTGGGTCCCGAATTCGTTTACCTACGTGATAATTTTGGCCAGAGAATCAATACGATTTTTAAATTCTATTACCAAGCCTGGATATTATTCGGAGTCGCTGCAGCCTATTCACTGGATTATTTGCTACGACGTTATCGAATAGCCGGTGTTCTCGCGAGTTCCTTTTTTTTATTTGGCTTAGCTATTGCGCTTCTGTTTCCATTCTATGCCATTCAGTCGAGGGCAAATGAGTATAGGGGACCAGTCGACAGCCCTGAACGTCGGCAACCGACTCTCGACGGACTGGCATATTTGCGGCAGCAAAATTCCAGCGAATATGATGCTTTGATGTGGCTTAGAAATAATATTGAGGGCACCCCAGTTATCTTGGAGGCTGTTGGCGGGCAATATAGTGGCTTCGGCCGTGTAGCTTCGGCTACTGGATTGCCAACTCTGCTCGGATGGGCAGGACATGAATACCAATGGCGTGGAAACACCCCAGAACCAGCTATTCGAGAACCGGTCATTGCTTCCGTCTATAGCGATCAACCTTGGAACGAAACTGCCGATCTCTTAAATCAATTTGGCGTGTCTTATATCTATTACGGCCGACTGGAAAAGGCCACATATGGTCCGGTGGCCTCCGAGATCTTCGAGCAGAACTTGGATATTGCATATCAAAATAGCGACGTTACGATTTATCGTTGGATTCCACTTGAGATTGAGTAAATAAATCTGCGCATGACCGTAATTGACCAACAGCTAAGTGAAACTACTCCATCCGATCCTCAGAAAACCATTCTAGAGAGAATTACCCTTGAACATGCTCTTTATGCCTTGATAACAATAGCGGCGGCAGTTCTAAGAATCTTAGACTTAGATGGTACGCCTCTTTCGCCTCAGGAGGCTCAGGAAGCGCTAAATGTATGGGATTTTTGGCAGCTTCGAGCTAGTGAGAGTATCGGCAGCCCCGGATTTTTTACGATAACGGGTCTACTTAGCCAGGTACTCGGTTGGAGTGACCACATGATGCGGTTAGTGCCTATACTTTTTGGCATCGGACTCGTCTTGCTTCCCTGGTTTCTCCGCCATCGAAGTGGCAGAATAGGATCGCTTACAGTTAGTCTTTTGTTAGCCGTTTCGCCAACACTAGTCGTCATTTCAAGAACCGCTGGAGGTCAATCTGTTGCTTTGTTCGCAGGCCTACTCCTATTTATATCCTGGCTTCAATATCAGGAATCTGAAAATGACCGATGGTTCATCACCTTCGCACTTGCCCTCGTGCTGGGATTGGTCAGCGACCGGCTTTTTTACAGCTTATCATTTACACTGGCGATCGCCTGGTTAGTGCAACGGATCTTGGGACCATCTTTAATAAAAGACGAAGGCGGACGGCGAAAAGCCATCATCTGGCCAAATTGGATGACAATAAGATTCACTGTCTTAATCTGGTTGGGCTTCTTGATCTTGTTCAGTACCGCATTTCTCTTAAGACCTGATGGCCTTGGAGCAACGGCAGATCTGGCGGTCGAATGGTTTAGCCGTTTTGTTACTAGCGCCGATCTAGTGAGCTGGATTTCACCCTTTTTCGCAATTATGCGCTATGAATTTGCCCTGTTAATTCTCGGGATTCCGGCCGTCATCTGGGCTTTCAGACACGACCAATCATATCCGCTATTTTTAGTCTATTGGTTGCTTGCTAGTCTCCTGCTGTTGCTATTTCAAAGAGGTGAAATGGCAAATATTGTACTTTTCGGATTAGCTTGTAGCCTTCTCATTGGCTGCCTGGTAAACGATGTGCTTGGAAGCGACTTAGATTGGCGCGAACTGGTATTCGCGGTTGCTTTTCTAGTAGCCTCTGGAATCATTTATGTAAACCTAGCTCGCTACGGACGGCTAGCATCAACCAGCCTTGCTAGCCTTGGCACTTACAATCTGTTGCTCATCATTGCGACGTTGATTACCGTCATTGTCTTAATCGCGATACTTTGGAATTGGAACAAAGCGGTGACCCAGAAAAGCCTCATTGTTGGCGCACTGATACTCATGGTGTTCTTGAGCTGGAGCACTGCCTGGTGGTTGAGTCGAACAGGGGCAGGAGATACGAGGGAACGCTGGTATACACAAGCAGCTGATGATGATCTGTATTCACTATCAGCTACCGCTCAAGAGTTATCCTGGCAAATTGCGAATTCCAGTGGTGATATCCAAATTCTATCAACGATTGAAGACCCTTCGCTGCGCTGGTACTTGCGAGATTTCCCAAACCTGATTATGGAAGATGCATTGCTTCCTTCAGCGAATGACCAACTGATAATTACTCCATCTGGACAGAATCCGGCGCTGGAAAACGAGTATATCGGCACGGATTTTGGTTATCATCGCCCTGATACAGACCAGGCGCTTGAACTGCGCGAAACATTGCGATGGTGGCTGTTTCATGAATCGCCCGTTCCAATGAACGAAGAAAGAGCGATTCTTTGGGTACGTGCGGATCTTGTGAATAGTGGTGGTACCAATGAGTAATGCAATTACGCAGGCAGTCGTTGCCGCTACGCCTCCAAGAGGCGACGATCTAGATGGTTTGCTGTGCCATTGCCTTGCTGGTGAGGATTGGGCATTCGTGAAGGTGTATAACCAATATGCAACACTAATCTACCGGTTATCCATCAGCATCTTAAATGATCGGCAAGATGCTGAAGAGGTGCTGCAAGATACATTTGAGTATGCATTTCGCAAGATTGAGAATTTTGATCCCAATAAAGCTAGTTTCAAAACTTGGCTATACCAAATCGCCGTCAGTAGGTGCCGAAATAAGCGCCGTCGTAAATGGTTACCAACCATTCAACTGAATCAATTGATTGGCCAGCAGGTTCCTGATCGGAACATGTTGTCACCGGCTGAAGAAATGGACCTGAGTGAGCGACAGCAAATAGTATGGAATGCACTTAGCAACCTGTCGCCTAAACTCCGGGAGACTGCCGTATTGC
>JAHEJP010000539.1 GCA_024638855.1 Chloroflexota bacterium | reverse complement strand
CTTTTTCTTCTGATTCCATGCGTGTGACTAATCCGGTTTCGGGAACTAACTACCTTTCACAAACGTCATTGGACGCAACGATCTTTACCGCTCTTACCTTAGATATTATCGTGCCAAACCAACGACGATGAAATAGCGGATAGGTGCTAGAAGTTAAGTCCGTCAAGACATGCAGAAAAAGATAACCGTTTTCCACGGCGATGAAAAATTACTTGGATTTGATGCCCGCAAGATGTGGCTCGATCCGAAATTGCATTGGGACAGGGAACGCCGAGCTGACTTTTTGTTACGAATGGATGCCGGCCCGGTTCTTTCAACTGATGAACTCGTGTGGCCTTCCGTATTCAACAGTCACCAGCTACCCCTGGCCTCCGAATCCCGGCTCGAAGAGTTGGGGCTGACTGGCCCGCAACGCCCTCGTTGGATTGGACCAAATATCCCGCTATGGGAAGATCTTGACAGGTTAAAGGCTCAACTATTGGCCGTTGATCTGGAAATAAGGCGCACGTATTGGATCATCGCTATCACCTGTCTTCCTCAGCCAGACGTTGTGTCCCAGATAAAATATGGGCCATATTTTGAAGAGACAAATCCTAGTAACCTTAACCAATCTTGGACTTTATTAGGCTATGATGTGTCAGACGGTTCGCTAATCAGTGGCCTTACTAATTGCGGCTATACTGAAGATGACCGGCAGAAGCAGTCGCTAAGGTTATTGTCAGCAGCCTTGAATCCGTATCATCTCTTTGATTCGGTGCAGCCGGCCGACGAGTTCAGGAAGTTCACCGATAAGCGGGTGAAAGAGCATGCGCCCTTCCTTATCTATGGCTTATACTTAGTTGAGGAGATTGCGCTTCGGTGAAGTACTTACTATTCATCGCGTTTGTTCTGGTTATAGGCTGCACGTCCACCGTGGCCGATGAATCAATTCCGGCTAAAGCTTCAGTTATTCTCGAGCCCGGGCAAACGGTTGATGCCGATTTCTTCCAAAGCTCAGAAACGGGTCAAGCGATTACTGCTTACCTGAGTTGTGAAGACTTTGACTGTTTTCAGGCGCTGGATTCAATTGTTGCCTCTGGGTCGGATGCGGTAGCACCGCTCATCATCATTCTAGAGCAAGGTCTGCCACCCGGCGTGCCAAAGTTGGCTGGAAATATCCAAAATCAACGTGTGATTCTTGCTCTTGGCGAACTTCGTGATGAACGGGCAGCCGATTCGCTCATCCCTTTCCTCGAAGATTCTGATCCCCTGATACGCACCGAAACGGCGACCGCGCTTGGCCATGTTGATGAAGAAAGAGCACTTGAAGTCCTTCTACCGATGCTCACAGACTCGGATCAGCTCGTTCGCGAGAAGACAGCGATCGCACTTGGAGAAATCGGGCAAGCAGAAGCGTTGCCAGCTTTGCGTGACTCCGCTCAAGCGGAGTCACTGGACCACGTACGCCAGGTAATGGAGGAATCCATATCCGCGATACAGCAAGATTGATATTATCCATAAAAAGTGGTTAAATTTGAACTTGACAATACGTCGGTTTTCTTCAGTAAAATCTCAGTGAGGTGAACCATGGGTGCCTGGGATACTGATGCGTTCGGTAATGACACTGCCTGCGATTGGGCATATTCACTTGAAGATACCGGTGATTTGGCGCTGGTGGAAAGCACCATCGATAAGGTTCTGGCAACGGGGAGTGATTATCTGGAGGCACCAGAGGCGGAGGAAGCCCTGGCGGCCGCAGAAGTAATCGCCAGGCTAAAGGGCAATTGGGGTATCCGCACTGTCTATACTGAGCCGGTTGATTCTTGGGTTGAGCGCACTCAGCTGAAACCTTCGTCCGATCTGGCCCGCAAGGCCCATGCCGCCATTGACAGAATACTAAACTCTCCATCTGAGCTGCTAGAGCTTTGGGAAGATAGTGAAGAAGCCGATGCATGGAAACAGTCCGTCTCTGAACTCAAATCGAGAATAAAGGCCTGACGGGTTACCCGACCAGAGGTCGTCTACCAAAGAATACCTCGCCTCCGGCCGGGGCTTCCAAGGATTGCGTTGCTTTTCGCGTTCTGCCTTGTGAATATATTCCCAAAATTGACATCTGATCTCTTGGCGTTTATGCTGTTAAATGTCCAACTTTAAGGAAGAGCATCCCTTTTTCCACAATCCCAATCCCCACAGTTAGGCATAGCTTACCTACATTTTTTTGCGGCTTAGGGCGAGCCAAACCTTGGTCACCTTAATCGCAACCTATTCAGAACAGGAGAAAAACAAATGTCAGAAGCAAACAAGGCGCTCATCCGTCGTTTTTTCGAAGAAGTGTGGAACGATAAGAACTTAGAGGCAATTGACGAGTTGGTCGCTGCTGACTCGGTTGACCACGCTCTTCCGCCTGGTCTGCCGCAGGGACGCGAAGGTGCCAAAGCATTCACAGGTATGTATCTGAGCGCCTTTCCAGACACCAAGATGACTATTGAAGACATAATTACGGAAGGGGACAAGGTAGTTACCCGGTGGCGTGCGACTGGCACGCACACTGGTGAACTGATGGGAATCCCTGCGACCGGCAAGCAAGTAACCGTTACAGGCCTCGATATCAACCGTTACTCTAACGGTAAGATCGTGGAACATTGGGGCGAATTTGACCAGATGGGCATGATGCAGCAACTCGGCGTCATCCCCGCGCCAGCAGAATCATGAGGTTGAGCTAGTCTGGCTGAACTATTTTGACCCCATCAGTTGTGATTGGTGGGGTCTTTTCTAATGCTGACAGCATTATGCCTGTTTGCATTTAATCGCTCACTTGGTTTTAGGTGGGCGTTTTTGTATTCATGTAGGTTATTATGCCGACGATTCCAAGGCAATCATTGGGGATCCCCTAATTTAGT
>JAHEJP010000538.1 GCA_024638855.1 Chloroflexota bacterium | reverse complement strand
GCCGTCGCCAGTAGTCCTTCCGGATCTGGATAGCCCGGCTCCAGGCCGTAAATCTGGCCGAAAACGTTGACCACCGCTTGCCATTGACCGGCTTCCCACAGCCTATGGGCTTCCGTATAAAATTCCGCCAGTTGCTTCTGCTGCCTGGCGGTGGCCAGCAAAGACTGGGCGTCCCGGTAGTCGGCCATGTCGGCCACCAATTCTTCCAGAGCGGCGATGGCCACCGGCCAATCTTCGCCGGCCGCCTCCGCCTGCTTGTAGAGCGCAGCCAGCTTTTGCTGGCGCTGGGCTTCCGCCAGCCGATCTGAGGCATCGACATAGGCAGGTCGCACGTCGAGGATGCTCTGGAAGCAGCGACAGGCTTTGTCCCAATCTTCGACCCAGTAGGCTCCCAGGCCGTCGGTGTAGAGTTGATCCAATCGCCGTTCAAGCTCGTCATCTGTTTCCGGCGCCTCCGCCAGCGGGGTTCGGGACTGCGTACGGATGTTAAAGATAACGCCTTTGGGTGCGCGCATAAAGAGCACCGGCGTACCCCACTCAACCGTATAGGTCTTGGCCAAGCTGACCGCTTTGCGGGCTTCGGCGACGGCCGCATCCACGGGCAGGTTATCAACCATCGCCTCGTAAAAGGCTCGCGAGAACTCGATAGCTGCCCGGTCGGTGATCGTATATTGCATGGCCAGGACGGCCGGCAAGCCCCGCCGCACCAGGATAGCCGCTGCGCTGGAGAAAATGTCGTGCTCGCTGCCCCGCGCCCCTTCACACGAATTCAGCAATACCAGTCGCAGTGAGTAGTGGTCGGCCAGCAGACGGCCGAGTTCTGTGGCTAACAGGCGCTGCGCCAGGCCTTTTTCATCGGCCAGGGCAATGAATCCTTCATCGGCCTGGCTGTCGAAGCCACCATGACCGATGAAGTGAAAAATATGCCAGGGACCGGCGCGCATGGCGCGATGCAAATCGCGCCATGTCGTCCCGGATAGCCAGGTGAGCTGAACGGCGCCGCTGACCTGCAAGGGCCGCAGGGCCATCTCCACCCGCTGCTTTTCCCTGGGCACATCCAACCTGGGCAAATCGCTTGGACTGACGGTCATGCCTAAGATACGCAACGGAGGGATCACCTCCAACGGTTGAACTGACTGCGGGAGTTCCAGGTAGCGGATGATGGGCGTTTCCCTGGACAGGCAAATGTATTCAGCTCGTCGCGGATCGTAGAGAAACTCCCAGGGCAATCTGGCCATTTCGGGCGGCAGGATGCGCAGCTTCATGCGCAATCCTTTACCCTGCTGTCGCGCTTCCGCGCAGCTCACATCGAAGCGGCTGCGGGCTTCGCCTGTAAACAGCGCGTTAAATAAGTCGCGGCCGAACTCTTGCACCAGTAGTTCTTCAGCCGTCAGCATCTGTCGTTGGCCGCCACCGGCGTGCAACAAGGCGATTTGCAGGCTCTGAAGCCGGTTCTCGAGGGCCAGTTCATCATAAGGGAAGTGCATCGTCTCTCGCGCTTCGCCGGCCGGCGAACGAATGACATTCACCGGGTAGTCTTGGCCAATGCCCTCGCCGACCTCTACCTCAAAGTCGAGGTATTGGGTCATACGTCCCGGCCGCTCAGCGGCGAATGCAACCACAGATTCAGATGGCTCTGCCGCAGGCAGCGGTGGCCAATGGGCGGATTGGGCCAGCTCCCAGCTTACATTTGGCCGTTGCTGCTGCAACCAGTTCAGTAGATCTGGCAGGAGTTGGCGTTGGGCGAGATAAACGATGAGATTCTGGATCTTCAGTGGCCTGGTGTTTCCGGCAAGATGTTCAAACTCAACATGCATGTCGAAACATAGTGTCTGGATCTCCTCCAACGAGAAATGCTGATCGATTAGATTGCGCAGCTCCGCCAGCCCCTGAAACTCGGCCGATCGGGCCAGATCGGACCCCTTGGCATCATTCAACTGCCTGATGTCATCATCTGGCTCTTGCATTGACGAAGGTGCCATATCCCCCAATCCTCCGAATGCCGGTGGCAGGGCAGCAAGTGAATAATTGCCCCTGGTCAATCGCCCATAACGGTGGCTTTAATCGTGGCGACAAACTTTCGCCAGCACACTAGTATTATACAATGAAATCTCCCGTTTTATAGATATTTCGAGACAAAATCGTCAGCTAATTCATGGCTTTGCCCCTGAACACCAAATTGGCCAGCCCGTCCGCGACCAGAAGGTATCAATTATTGGGCCGTTGATGTCTACAAGCCCGAATACGGCCTCCAAAAGTAGCCGATACTGAAATAGACGACAGCGCCCCAATGCAGCCGGGGAACCATGCAGATGTTGGGGAAAAGGCCGAAAAACAGGGATAAGGCGATGACGCCGGGCCACTCGATGATCTGAGTAAGGAAAGTGAAAATGGGATATTCCACTGCCAGCACACTGTGCGCGCCGCCGCTGGTACTGTACGAAGCCAGGAAGAAAGAGACCAAAGGGCTATCGGCTCATCCCGTCTGTGGGCGAAAATCAGAATCGCTAGGGTGATTGGAACCAGGGTCAGGATGATACGAAATCCCTCTACTTAGCGCCAGAAGTAATCGAAGCGGCCTTGCAAACAGGTCAGACTGGCGATTTAGAGACGCTGGTCGCCGGGCTCCCGTCCGCTGATGCTTAATCCATGCCCGTTTACCCAGAGCGATAGGCGTCGATCAGCGTCTTGAGTCCCTCCAGGGGTAATCCATATACCGTCCGTCCTTTATGGCCGGTCATGGTATCGGCCGCAGTCAGGGCGTTGAGGATGGCCTCCTCGACCGCTTCGGCCAGAGCACTGAACAAGGGATTCATCAGGTGATTGGGCAGATAGTGCAAGGAAAAACTCGCTTGGGCATCGGCCGGTAGATGATTACCGGTGG
>JAHEJP010000537.1 GCA_024638855.1 Chloroflexota bacterium | reverse complement strand
AAGTGATAAGGGCAGGGTCACCTGCAGGAAGGTCCGTACCGGCGACGCGCCCAGATCGTCTGACGCTTCAAGCAGACTTTCGTCCAATTTTTCAAGACTGACAAATATCGGAAATACCATTAGCGGCAAATATCCATAAACGATGCCGATCAATACCGCAGTTGGTGTGTTCAGGAGACGGACGCCTTCAATACCGAAGTACTCAAGTAACGCCGGAATCCCTCGCCCGCCGAGTATAAACATCCAGGCGTAGGTGCGAATCAGAAAGCTTGTCCAAAACGGGACGATGACAAGGGTCAGCAATATCAACCTTTTGCGAGCGCTCACCTTCCTCGCCAAATAATATGCAAGCGGGTAGGCGATGAGGAAAGCGGCTAAGGTCCCGACCGGAGCCAGCACCAAGGTATTTTTAAAAGCAGTCAAGCGTGCCGGCAGGTTGGCATATTGTGCAAATGTAAAGGCCGGCTTATAGCCTCCCATCTCAGCGAGTTCACCGAAACTATAAACGAGAACAACAATAATGGGCAAGATGAGAAGTACCACCATCCAAATCGCCATTGGCGCTAACAATAAAGTTGTTATATGAGAGCTGGATTTTCTGGCCATCTATATTCCAATATTGAAAACCTGGTTCTCGGATCCAGTTTATAGATAATTGACTATGCCAAAAGAGATTAACCGTGACAAGTTGAGCCTGTTTTGCCAGTTGTCCGGTTTTGCCCGTTCGAATGTCTCCACCGCCACGCTTGTGCACAAAACTGTCGTATCCAAACAAGAGGCAAACTATGCTTAATGTAATTTTTAAGCCTAATTTAGGCCAATTAACCTTTGATGTTCTTCATTAACCGGCCAAACCGGCCAACCGGCTCAACGGGTCAACCGGCCACTTCTTAGGCCGCCTTGAAACGCGCCATGACCTCTGCCCGCAAGGGGCTTGTCAGCGTAGCTGCTGCACCGAACTCCAGCGGATCAAGAAACTCTTTTGCAGGATACATGATCGGGTCCTCTAACATTTCTTTTGGAAGGAGTTCATTCGTCAGTTTGTCAGTGGCAGGATAACCATGCGCCTTCACTTCGGCTGCATTGACCGCCGGATCCAACAGGAAGTTGGTGAGTGCGTAAGCCGCCTCGCGGTGTTCCGCACTTTTGGGAATGGCGTAAAAGTCCGTCCAGATTTCGCCACCCTCTCGGCCCAACACATATTGCATCTCCGGCATGTCACGGTGGAGTTGAGAGGCGTCGCCTGTCCAGCATACCGACATCCATGCATCCCCGTTTCGCATCGCCGGTTGGTAATCACTGCTGATCGCAAAGAGATGGGGCTTGGATTTGATCAAAAGCTTCTCTGCCTCGGCCAGTTCCTTCGGATCTACCGAATTGAACGAATAGCCGAAATACTTGAGGGCATTTCCGATTGTGGTCAACTGGTAGTCATGGACGATAGTCCGGCCTGAATATGTCGTCATTGTCAAATCCCAGAACTGTTTCCAGGTTGTCATCTTCTCTTTGATCTTCTTGGTGTTGACGATGTAACCGGTGGTGCCCCAGTTCTTTGGCACTGCGTAAATGGTTCCACCAATTTTAGCCTCTCCGATAAAAACCTGATCATGGTTGGCTTCGATGAAATTCGGTATCTTTGATAGATCCAGTGGCTCA
This sequence comes from Chloroflexota bacterium, assembly GCA_024638855.1. GTDB lineage: Bacteria > Chloroflexota > Anaerolineae > Promineifilales > Promineifilaceae > UBA11865. Next base: position 1,229 of record JAHEJP010000537.1, on the reverse strand, counting down.
ATCAGTCCAAGGCTGACATAGGTTGAGATCGTATAATTAGTAATCACCATAACGTCAAACGGGCTACCGCCCGCCTGAACTTTCGCCAGCATTTCTTCGTTTGATCCAAATACATTATGCTGGATGTGTACCCCGGTCTTCTCAGTGAATTTCTTGAAATTTTCAGGATCGTGATAGTTCGGCCAGGTTGCCAGCGAAACCCGGTTACCCAATTCCGATGCCGCCTCGGCCTGCTTCAACCCCATCAGACCCGGCATATTCATCGCCATTACCGCAGTCGCCAAACCCAGACCGGTCGTACCCAAAAATTCCCGGCGGGATATGGAGCCCTTCTTGTAACGATTAAAAATTTCCATAAAATTCTTTCTCGGATCCATAATTTTCCTCCTTTGTCCGTTTTAAAGTTACTATGCTTCTCGACTGATCAGGTGAATGCCTGTGACCTTTATCACCTCCCCTTTCCCTCTCAAAAGGATGTAATCCCAATTACTCGAAAAACCTCCTCAACATCCTCATTCAAACGTCCGGCATGGCAAGCCCGAAGTCCCACTGCCAGCCCAACAAAACTGCGTCTCCGGGTGAGAGACCCCGGGACACCGCCTCGGCGGTTTTCGGGATGCGCGCGAGTATCTCGCCAAGAGAATCGGTTACCACCCGAAATTCGGCCTGGTGGCCCAGATAGATCCGGTTCGTAATACGTCCCTTAACGCTGAAGTCAATATTTTTTGGTTTGGCACGGGTTGGGGACCATATTAGAACCATCTCCGGTCGAACCGCAATGGCTCCACGCTGTCCTATCGTGAGGCGTTTGCCTCCCTCAGGATACGGAGCCGTTAGCTGTATCTCGGTCTTTGTCTGAATTGTCGCTTGAGTTACGTCCGCAGCACTGACATCCCCGGAAAAAAAATTCGACTCCCCAACGAAATCTGCTACGTAACGATCGACAGGTGTATCATAAAGCTCGGCCGGTGTTCCCGTCTGAACGATGCCACCGTCACGCATGATGCTAATGGTGTCGCTCATCGACAGCGCTTCCTCCTGATCGTGGGTTACCAAAACAAAGGTGATACCAACTTCGCGCTGCAAAGATTGGAGCTCCATCTGCATTTCTCGTCTCAACTTGCGGTCGAGTGCAGCCAGCGGCTCATCCAGCAGCAGTACCGCCGGCCGGTTGATTAGGGCACGGGCCAGCACGATACGTTGCAATTGGCCGCCGGATAGTTGCCAGA
>JAHEJP010000536.1 GCA_024638855.1 Chloroflexota bacterium | reverse complement strand
GTGGTGTTGACAAGGTCAGCGGCGTGGTAGCGCTGCTGACAACTTTACCTGCTTCGTCAATCAGAAGAGCTTTGGCACCGGTGGTTGAGATATCGATTCCCAGTAACAACATCGTTATTTCAAGCGGGGTTGGAGACAGAGTCATCGCCAGGTAAATCGCTGGAACGCTACCGGACGCCAACTCTGTCTCTATTACCTCCCGCTTCCCTCCAACGCCTCTCTTAAAAACTTTGTACTATCCATAGTTAAGGTTGGAATGCTAACTATTCGAACCGCTCTTTAATTCATTTATCGGAACAATGGCAGCTTCGCCAGTGAACTCTTCTTCTTTCGGCTGCACATGACTCCACAGAATATAGCCGAGTGTTGAGACCAGGAGCATAATGAAACCAACCCGGAACAATTCAAAGATCCAGGGTTGGAACATCAAAAATATGCCCAGCACGATCCCACCAATGAGGATGTACTCTATCGGCCGGTAGGTTTTCTCAAGTATTTTGCCATTCAACTTACTGCCGGTATACCAGATAAGAATCATGTATCCGATGATGATCGCGGCAAATACAAGAATGAAGGGCATAGCCGCCAGAAGGACGTTTCGCGCCATCTGTTCTTCACTCACTATGTTGGGGATAACTTGCCGGGCGATTAATCCCAGTACCAGCAGGATCACTGCCGCAATAGGCAAACCTCTCGGGACGCCACCATCTGATTTCTTTTCTGGTTCTGCCATACGATTCTTCCTTTCAAGAGCTCGTCAATTGAGTATAGTAGCCGGCAATAATGGCCGGTCGTCATGGAGACGGCCGGCCATCAGCTAATCCGTTAGTATGAGATATCCGCCTGCCTCATGCTCACTGCCGATTCCATGATAGCATCACAGATCATGGCTGCCTTATATCCATCCGGGAATGTAGCTCCATGCGGACCGACTTCGGGCGCTCCACCCTCGGCGATGGCCTTGGCTATGGTTGTGAATCTGGTTTTCTCGCCCATCCATTTCTCCTGGTTATCGTCTTTCAACATATTCTTGTGGGCTTATCAGATCGTCGTCGCTGGCAAAAGCAGCGTCAAAGGCTAACTCTGAGGGGGCGAAGTCGACCCGGCGGACGTAGGCACAGGATTCCCTGGCACCATGCTCACGATCCATCCCCGGATCCTCCCACTCGACTGACAGCGGGCCATTGTAGCCAATTTCGTTCAGCGCCCGGAGGATGGCCTCGAAGTCAATGTCTCCACGACCGACCGAGCGGAAGTCCCAGAAGCGCCGCGCATCTCCAAAGTTGAGGTGCCCGCCAAATACGCCGGCTTCCTTCGCCTGTGACGACCAAGTGACATCTTTCATGTGAACATGGAAGATGCGTGAGGCAAACTTGCGGATAAACGCCACATAGTCCACGTTCTGGTAGCCAAAGTGGCTGGGATCGTAGTTGAAACCGAAGGCCGGATGGCCGTTAAGCGCATTCAGCGCATTTTCCGCGCTGGCGACGTCAAAGGCGATTTCCGTCGGGTGCACTTCAAGGGCAAACCGTACCCCAACTTCCTGAAACACATCAAGGATGGGCGTCCACAATTCGGAAAGGAGCGCCAGACCCTTCTCCAGAAAGTCAGGTGGGTTTGGAGGGAAGGAGTAAACCATATGCCAAATAGGAGAGCCCGTGAAGCCGGGAACCACATCGACACCCAACAATGCAGCGGCGCGGGCCGTATTCTTCATCTCTTCGGCGGCCCGGGCGCGTACACCGTCTTCCTTGCCGTCGCCCCACAGGCGCGGTGGGAGAATGGCTTTGTGCCGTTCGTCAATACGATCGGCGACCGCCTGGCCTACCAGATGGTTACTTATGGCGAAAACCTTCAAGCCGTGTTTCTCAAGGATGTCGTGGCGCGAGCGAACATATGCATCGTCACTCAGGGCTTTATCAACCTCAAAATGGTCGCCCCAACACGCTATTTCAACACCGTCGTAGCCAAAGGATTTGGCTTTCTCGCAGATAGTGTCAAAGGTGAGATCAGCCCACTGACCGGTAAATAATGTAACTGGTCTTGACATTTTGTTCTCCTTAATTACTTCGATGAAGTGCGTAACGCGCAGTCGCGAATTTCATCGGCAACGAAATCTTACGTCACGTCTGTACGATTTATTACGGTTCAATTATTGATAATCACTCTTTAGATATCCCAGGCATTATGCCACTACGCTCAACTCGAAAGCCCGAAAATGATTTCATAGGGACAAAACTTTAAATGCCCTGGCCTGGTTCTCGATGGCCGGTTCTGTGGCCAATCGTTCTATACTGGAAGCGCCAAAGAAACCCCCAATACCTTCTGTATGATCGAAGATAAATTGTGCGTCTTCTGGCTCGGCGATAGGACCGCCATGGCACAGGACGATGATTTCTGGGTTGACCTCGACGGCCGCGTCGCGCATGGCTTGGACGCGCTCGGCCGAATCTTCGAGAGTCACAGCCGTCTCAGCCCCAATAGCGCCTTTGGTCGTCAAACCCATGTGCGGCACCAGAACATCAGCGCCGGCATTGGCCATCTTTCTCGCTTCTTCCGGTGTGAATACATAAGGGCAGGTCAGCATATCCAGTTTGTTGGCTTCACGAATCATCTCGACTTCGAGGTCATAACTCATCCCGGTTTCCTCGAGATTAGTTCTCATTATGCCGTCAAACAATCCGACCGTTGGAAAATTCTGCACGCCATCGAAACCCATATTTTTGAGCTTCTTAAGGAATACAGGCATCAGACGAAACGGGTCAGTGCCATTTACCCCAGCCAGCACCATGGTATCTTGGACAACCGGCAATACCTCCCCGGCCATCTCAACCACAATGGCGTTAGCGTCGCCGTAAGATAAGAGACCGGCCAAGCTCCCTCGTC
>JAHEJP010000535.1 GCA_024638855.1 Chloroflexota bacterium | reverse complement strand
GTGTTCTATATATTGGAAGTGCGCGACACAAGTCAGCATTTCTTCTCTTAAGATTGGTCCAATCTTTGTGACAGAGGCTAGGTGAAGTAGACCTACGATCGAGATTGGACCAGTCTGGACTCCCGAATCCAAAAAATTTGCGCGCACCGATTACTTGAAGATTAGGGCACGAGTTGACTTAACCAATCAACTCTTGTATATTGTACGTTATGTATAGAATATACAAAATGTACAATTTTTATCAGGGATATTAGAAATGGAAAAGTCAATTGGGGTAACTAAAGCGCGTGACCAATTTAAGTCAATTGTCGATGAAGTTCAATATCGAGGCGATAAATACATCATAAATCGTCATGGTAAACCAGCTGTAGCGGTTGTGCCCGTTGAAATCTATGAGAACTGGAAAAAGGAACGAATGCGGCTGCTAGAATTAATTCAAGAAGTACAAGCAGCTAATCCTGACGCCCAACCTGATGAAGTCATGCGAGATGTTCTTGAAGCCCAACAAGCTGTGCGATCTCAAATTAGTCAAACTGAATAACCTAAACGATGCGTATTGTCCTCGATGCTAATATCTATATTAGCTCATTGATATCCGGCAAAGGCAACCCGGCAACAATTATCAGTAAGTGGTTATCTGGCGAATTTGATGTGCTCATTTCACGGCCAAATGTTGATGAGATATTAAAGGTAACCAGTTACAAGCGGTTGCAAAAAAAGTACAAAAAGATAGGCGAAAACCGGCTTGAATTTTTAGAGTTGATAACTGAACAGGGGATTTGGGCTGAACCAGCAGAAATGTTAACGGTTGTTACTGCAGATGAATCTGACAATCGTTATCTAGAGTGCGCCATAGCCGGTGGTGCTACCTATGTCGTCACAGCTGATGGGCATCTACTAAGCATTGGAAATTACCAAGGAATTAACATCCTAACCCCGGCTGCTTTTGTGGCCTTACTCAGTCTAGACAATAGCTGAGGAATATCTTGGCCTTTCGCCGTCTGCAGCGCTTCCGTTAGTTCTGCCAGCCAGATCATAACTTTGGCGAGGTCTTGTCGTCGGCATTAGGTCGTGGCGGCTGGTTTGCCGTGGCCAGTTTATCGTAGCCAGTTCCAGGTTGGCCTCGGTCCGCCCGGCTACCGTCAATCCTGGCTCTGAATAGGCAAAACTTCCACGTCATCTATCTGCGCGGAGGAATCGTCTAACGTTTCGAATGAAATGCTTCCCCGAAGCACCGGATCATTATCCCTGAACTCCAACTCCAGATTGCCGTCCACAAAAACTTGGATGTGACCGCCATCACCAACAATCTCCACATCGTACCAACGGTCCAACGAAAAAGTAGGTATGGCACGCGCGAGTGTAACAATATTGGTGGGATTGGGGCCTCTTTGTCGATCAAGTTGTAGCCAGGATTCATTGAAACTGACGAAGTACCTGGTATTGTCCTCGCTATAGCGGAAATTCAGATGGATACCTCCCTGCTGGAGCTTCAGGCAGAAGCGCAGGCGGTAATCTTCCCAACCCTGGTGATTTAGGATGGCGAAGTGATGATTCTCTCCCTGTAGTACGTGGTCGCCGTTCTCGAGCCCGACACGCCAACCCTCCTGCAGCGACCAGCCTGGGGCGTCACCGTTCTCAAAATCTTCACAGTAGATCACGCCCGGAGCGCAATCCTCCACAGCGACCCATCGTAGCCGGATGCTGGCCCGACCACCCCCTTCAAAAGACTCCACGCGCAAGTCATGATCACCTTCACTCATCGGCAATTGAGTGAAGGCTTCAACATAGTCGCTCTCAATCCATTGATCGATCACCAGAACGTCATCGACCCAAAAACGGCTGCCGTCGTCGCTGCCCAGGGTAAAACGTGTGAGGCCTTCGGGGAAGTAAACGGTCCGGGTGTAGCGGGCCGAGAAATTGTCGGCTGGTATGCCCGGCCCAGGCGAGCCCTCTCCCCAGGAAAAGGATACCGCTCCTACATCCTGGCACAAGTCTGGATTGCCCATAAGAACTCGATTGTCCCAATATTCTGCCTGCCAGCCGGAGATCTCCGGGCATGACCCTGAAGCAACGACCGCCATGCTGCTGGGCGTTAATTCTTGACCTGCATCGCCGTTGAAGGTATTGAGCAGCACCAGTGCTACAGCGATGAGAATGATGGCTGCCAGCGGGGCCAGCCAGAGCAGGCGTTTATCGAGACGGCGGCTTGGTTTTTCCGTTTGGTTGAGTTGCCTTAATTTCTTTTTGGCCGTGCGCTGGACCTTCTGCCGGTCGCGATAGCGGGGATCCAGGATTTGCACCTCTCGCCACTTATCCAGGGCCGCCTGGTATTCTTGCGCCTTGAGCAAATTTACGGCTTCGGCGTAGAGCGCGGCTAATTCAGTTTGGTGGGCTGCCTCCGTTTCCGCCCGTTCGATCTCGGCCTGGGCCTGGCCGTTTAGCCCTTCAGGATCGGCGAAGTCCGGATCGAGAGTCCAGATCTCCTGCATTTTGGCTAGAACCTGGGGCCATTGAGCGGCCTGCGCCAGCCCCAGCGCTTGTTCGTACCAGGTGGCGACCTGGGCCTGTCGCTGGCGCTCCGCTTCCGCTCGGGCTGCCGCCTCATCGGCACGGGCCAGCAGTCGTTCGGTATCCCTGTAATCAGGCTCCATTTCGGTGATATTGGCCAGCAGCAGACGCGCCTCGTCCCAATTCCCGGCATCAAGCTCGCGTACGGCGCGGCCGTATAGCTTGTTCAACTCGTCCTGGCGTTTCACTTCTACCAATTCTTGTTCGGCCGTCGCCAGTAGTCCTTCCGGATCTGGATAGCCCGGCTCCAGGCCGTAAATCTGGCCGAAAACGTTGACCACCGCTTGCCATTGACCGGCTTCCCACAGCCTATGGGCTTCCGTATAAA
>JAHEJP010000534.1 GCA_024638855.1 Chloroflexota bacterium | reverse complement strand
TGCAGCAGGCAAAAGAAAAAGCCCGGCAGCAACGTGAATTGGAAACCGCCCAACAGCTGGCCGAAACGGAAAGAAAACGGGCTGAAGAGCAAAGCGAGGCAAACCAGAGTTTGCGCCGCCGCGCCTACTTTTTAGTGGGTGCATTGGTTATAGCCGCCATTCTGGCGGTGGTAGCCGTGGTCAACGGAAACCGAGCAACACAAAATGCAGAGGATGCGCAAGATAACCTGGCCCTGGCCGTCAGTCGAGAAGCGGAAGCAGTCGCCAATGCTGATGCGGCCGCAACGCAGGAAGCCTTAGCCCAGCAAAATGCAGACCTGGCTGCCACCCGTGAAGTGGAAGCGCAGGCCAACGCTCAGCTCGCCGCGATGCGCCAGGACGAAGCCGAAACAGAAGCCTTGGCCCGGGCCACGGCCGAAGCCGAAGCTCGGGCCAACGAGGCCAAAGCCCAAAATGTGGCCCTGGTTGCCGGATCGCAAGCCGCTCTTGCCATTCATGATACGGACACAGCGCTCGCGCTTGCAGGACAAGCCGTTGCGCTCAATCCGGACTCAGCGATTGCCCAGGCGCAATTGAGTGAGGTCGCCTACGCCCCGGGTACCGTGCGCATATTGTCGGGCAACGAGGCCATCGTCAACAGAGTTTACGTGAGTCCCGACGGCAAAACCGTGTTTGGAGTTGGAACTGACGGAGCCGTCATTCTCTGGGATATGGAGACAGGCCAGATACGGTGGCAGGAACAGGTATTTACATCAAAAGAACTGCAAGGAGCGGAAGAAGAAATTAAGGTGGAAGGTAACGGTGGCGCGTTTAGTCCCGATGGGCAGGTTGTTGTCGCTACATTCGACGACCGTATCATGTTCTGGGAGACGGCTAACGGCCAGCTTATTCGTCAAATTGATTCGACCGCCCTGGATCAAAAAATCGCCTTTAGCCCCAGTGGCGATCAATTTGTGACCATCGGAAAAGAAGAGGAAGGCCGTCTTGTTTTTTGGGACTTCGCTTCTGGAGAAGCTATTCGCGAATTCGATCGTGGGTCTAACATTGAAGATCTCACCTATACGACCGATGGTTCAGCCATTCTGCTAGCCAGCCAGGCTGGCGAGTTGACCTTGTTAGATGTCCAGACAGGAGACGTCATTTATGAGGTTCAGGAAGATTTGGGAAGCAGTGCCGGCCCACTTTTTTTCGTTGACCTCAGTCCTGATGGCAGCCGTATGATTGCCAATTTTTCCAATGCCGGAGTGCTGATCTGGGACCTGGCGACCGGCGAACTGTTACATGATTTTCGCTACGAAGGTGGTATCTTGGTGGCAGCATTTCACCCACAAGATGGGACCGTTCTCATCAGCGGTCAGGGCATCCAAACCATTGATCCCCAAACAGGTCAGGTATTGCGAGCCAATACCTCACAGAGTTCAGCTATTTTTCATATGGCGATTACACCCGATGGCAGACATGCCGTCACGACAGCGCTCGATGGGACCGTCCGCTTGTGGGACTTGCAGGGCGGGCAAGTCGTTCGACGATATCCTGCACCCGATGCTCTTTTATTTGAAGTCGCCCTCAGCCCGGATGGCCGAACCGTGCTGGTCGGCTCAACTGATGGTTCTGCCACCCTTTGGGATGTAGAATCGGGGGAAGAGATCTGGCGCGTTGAGGATGATCAACCCATTTTGGCGGTGGCTTTCTCGCCTGACGGGCGGCAGGCGCTGACTGGAGCGGGTTACCGGCTGGCCCAGAAGGTTGAATCAGGACATATCATCCTCTGGGATGTGGAGACGGCGCAGGAGATCCGGCGCTTTGAGGGGCATCCTTATGCGATTTTTGACGTTGATTTCAGTCCAGACGGACGGTTAGCGGCATCCGCTGGCAATGGGGCCATGGCGATCCTCTGGGATGTGGAAACCGGACAGGAAATCCGGCGCTTTGAGGATTATTGGGAAGACTACATCTACCCTGATAACTCCTATTGGGGTGTCGAATTCAGACCTGATGGTCAGCAGCTATTCGCTTTTCATTCAAGCGGGACCATCATCGGCTGGGATGTGGAAAGCGGCCAACAAATCCAACAGCTGGATGGGCATATTCAAGGGGGGAAGATTGTGTTCAGTGAGGATGGTCAGCGGCTCGTTTCAGCGAGCCTGGATTCACAGGTCATTCTTTGGGACGTGCCAACAGGGTCTATCCTGCGTCGCTTCAAAGACCACGCCGGAGGCGTTGCGAATGCACGGTTCTCTCCTGATGAAACCCTCTTACTTGGTGGCGGCGAGGACGGTAACAGTACTCTTTGGCGAATAGAAACGGGTGAAGTCATCCGGCGCTACGGGGATGGCTTTGTCTTTAGCCCAAATTTCAGCCCGGATGGCCGTCAGGCGGTGGTCGGCTATCGCGACGGTGCGGTGGAATTATGGCGCATGGATACCACGCTGGATGAGCTGCTTGAATGGACGCAAGCCAATCGTTACATACCTGAATTGACCTGTGAACAGCGCGAATTCTACGGTGTTGAACCGCTTTGTGAACCTGGAACGTAAGCTTAGCCCTGGATGAAGCTTTAAAGTTCGCCACGGCCGCTTCTTACCTAATACTCTCTATCTCCGGGGATGCTAACCTGGTGACGGCCGAGGTGAAACGACGATTGGACGGCGACGCCTCGGGCCGCGTACAATGTTAGCTTACAAAATAGGGCAACAGGCCTAGAACGATGTTCCATCGATGACGATGGCTAAGCATTGGAGGCAAAAATGAATCGGACGCGACTTCGAGAGCTCGGGATCACCATTGGTTCTTTTCCAACCGGCGAGCACAACGCCATCACCGATGTGTCCGGCGTCCAGGTCGGCCACAAGACGCTAATCTATGATCAACCCCGAATCGCCCGCACCGGCGTAACCGTGATA
>JAHEJP010000533.1 GCA_024638855.1 Chloroflexota bacterium | reverse complement strand
TCTATATACCGATATCTGAGGAGAAGGGATTGCGAGAGCGTTTCGGCGATCCTTATCAACGATATCAAAAAAACGTTCCCCGCTGGATTCCTCGGCTGACTGCTTGGGATGGATGAAATAGCGAGTATGGGTCTTCGCTTACGGGAAAACAATGAGAAGTAACGTCAAAGTCCTAACATTAGCTTCCTACTTATCCATGCTGTTTCTGGGCCTGGCCAGTACCATGATTGGCGCAGCAGCACGGAATATAAACCTCAGCCCTTTTCAAATAGGTTTGTTCCTGGTGGTCCAAAATATCGGCTTCATGATCGCCGTATGGATCTCCGGAGCAATGGCCGACAACCATGAGAAGCCAAAGTTACTATTGTTTGGAAGCTTAATCCTGGCTTTTTCGTTATTCACATTCTACCTGACCGGGATTTTCTGGCTAAACTTGATCATCATGATGATTATTGGCCTGGGGATCGGGACCTATGAGGGTGTGACCGATGCGATGTTATTGGATATGCATAGCGAGCGCCAAAGTCTGCACATCAATATCAACCATTTTTTCGTGACATTTGGTTCGATCTTGATCACCCTTTACTTGATCTACCTGCAAATGGATTGGCGCAATTCCCTTATCCAATCGGCTGTGATTGTACTGATCCTAGCTCTTGTATACGGTATTTTTGGCTTGCCGGTCAAGCAGAGACAAGAAGAAGATTATATGCAACGTGTGAAAATCCTCACCAGGGAGAGATTAGTGGTAGCCTTGTTCGTCGCTACAGTGCTCGTCGTGGGGGTGGAGATTGGAATGGCTGGTATATTAACCACTTTTCTGATGGATAATCGCGACTTCACACAGATTACTTCCAAGGTTGGCTTAGTGACCTTTTTAGCCGGCATTGCCGCAGGCAGGGTGCTGATCGGTCTAATTAGCCAGAAGGGGCAGATATTTCACTATCTACTGAGTCTCTTTGGTTTTGCAACGATAACATTTACCTTCTTGTTGTTTATCGACTTAGGCCAATGGATCTATCTGGGGACTTTCCTGGCCGGCCTTGGTCTTTCGGCGTTGTTACCGCTGATGATTGCGCTCGCAGGTATAGCTTATCCACAAATGGCTGGGACCGTGATCGGTTCCATCAAAGTTGCCATACCGGTTGGAGGGATCTTGATTCCTTTGTTCATGTCATTATTGGCCAGCGCGACTACTTTTCAAATTTCATTATTGGTATTTCCTTTAGCCCTGTTTCTGGCTTTCTGTGTAATCCTGTTGGAGTATCGGCGGTTGCCGGCCTTCGAACGAGAGGTAATATAGTTCCCAGCGTGATGTTACTCAATACAACCAAAAGGTATCTTGCGTAACAATAGATCCTTCCTACCTCTCTTTATTGCCGGGTTGCTCATATTCCTGGCATTGCAGAGCGATTCCCCTGAATCCATTCTATTGGCTCAGGATGAGGGGCCGGTGATTGGCGAGTTGGGTGTAGGGCCTACCAGGCCTAAAAATGCGCCAAGTTTTGCGTCTCCAAACGAGGATGGGTTTACAGCTGTGGTAGAAGAGGCCTACCTGGTAACAGCCGATCCTTTTACCTATCTGCCGCTTATCCTCAAACCACCAGCCTGCCAACAAAATAGTCAAGAACTACAGATTGCCAATTATGCAATCAATCATCCAAACCAGGGACGGCAAACGATGACTTGCCACCCAATCCTAGCCCAGGTGGCCCGTGAACGCGCCCTAGACTTGGGCAGTCGCAACTATTTCAGCCACGTCAATCCTGATGGACATGGGCCGAATTTCCTGGTCCGCCAGGCAGGCTATCAATTGCCTTCCTGGTGGTCGACTGATCCGTCGCTCAATTACATAGAATCAATCGCCGGCGGTTATACAACGGCCGAATCAGCATGGAATGCCTGGTTGAATTCATCTGGACATCGCCGGCATGTATTGGCGGAGAATGATTTCTGGGCGGAACAAACTAACTTCGGCATTGGCTATGCTTTTGTGAGTGATAGCAAGTACGGGCATTATTGGATCTTTTTATCAGCGCCACCTGAACCGTAAGTTGGAGCCATCTGTAAGAGGGCCGAAGCGGATACTAGGCAGAATATTCAAGCGGACCTTAACTTAAAAACGATCAGGACGGTAGCTGAGAGGGATTGAATATTTTTTACCGGCTAGCGAGTAGAATTTATGAGATACCACCAAGAAAAAGGCAAGATCCTATCCCCTTATCCGTCGAAATAAGATGCCAAAATTTCAGTCTGACCAGGGAATTGACCGTATAAGTAAAATGGTGTACATTTTGGTGGTCGTAAGTGTTTTCCGGACTGCTGAAAAGGACTGCCCAGATATAGACCCTGGATGGTAATTTTTTGTGTCAGTGCGGCAATTTAGAATCCAAACAGTGAGATGTTTGGTAGCATAGGAAGGTTTTTCAAATGAGTGATCAAGAGACGGGAACCGTCAAGTGGTTCAACCCTGAAAAGGGCTTCGGCTTTATCGCACGAGATGCTGGTGGCGATATCTTCGTCCATTACTCGGCCATCGTAGGCGCTGGTTATCGAGTATTGGAAGAAGGTGAACGCGTCACATTTGATGTCGGTGAAGGTCGTAAAGGGCCAGCTGCCCAGAACGTACGTCGAGCTTCTGACGAAGCTTAACGACTTGTTCTGAACCAGGTAATTGGTGTGAGCGCTTTTTAGTCTTATTGGAGTATCTCCTTCAATTGGAGGGTAGCTAGGAAGGCTGACATTCCCGTCAAATTGCCCGACTAGTACATATTAATAAATAGGAATTTGAATATGGCCAGGTTGAAGAACCTGGCCATCCCTATTTATGGGAGTCAACAGGAATCAGAGATGGCTGACCAGATTCTTCTTTATATTTCGGCCGCTACCGATCTAGAAAGAGAGCG
>JAHEJP010000167.1:2966-10821 GCA_024638855.1 Chloroflexota bacterium | reverse complement strand
TTCATCACCGCCTTTGCCATGAGGACTTCCAGCCTTTGGTCACTCACTCTCTTTGACAGCCCGGCGACTACTCGTCCCGATCGACGCTTTTTAATATCTATTCATACCATTATAGGCTAGGTGGTTGCATTGTCAACTCCGGGAAGTATTGTCCTGGGCCTAAGATTCAAATCTAAATAACGAGTGCCGGTCACCTAAAGCAAACTTTCGGCCGTTCATCTAGAACTTCTTCAACAGCAGATGTTATGGCTTTTGAAGAGCGTTTATTTTTATGATAAACCGCGGTTGCTTCAAATTGCACCTAGCTGAGCCCATGTTATAATGCTGTCCGATTTGAGGTTCATATCGAAGTGCCATGACATCTAAATCTCCACACGATCGTTCGAATTCAGGCAATCGTCTGCCACTCTGGAGCCTGGGGCTACTCGCCATAATTATCATCATCTTTTTGGTCATTAGCTCCATCTGGCTTTTCAGAACTGTCATCGACCTAGCGTCCGGCGGTGACGCTCCGATTCCAGTATTTGGCGAGGTAGCCCAACCGGACGACCAGACTGAACCTGGAAGCGAAGAGGTCTCGGCCGGCTCGACGGGTGGCGAACAACCGCTCATATCCAACCCATTGCCCCAAAAATGGTCGGGCCATGATCGAGTAACCCTATTAATGTTGGGCATCGATCAACGATGTGAAGAAGATGGGCCAACTCGGACCGATACTATGATGGTCTTGACTATGGATCCGGTCGGACTTAACGCAGCCATCCTTTCCCTACCCCGAGATCTTTGGGTCGAAATTCCTGGTTTTCAAGTCGATAAAATTAATCAAGCTCATTTCCTGGGCCAAGCTTACGACTATCCTGGCGGGGGTCCTGCCCTGGCGGTCGAAACCGTGGAGTCGGCTTTAGGCATAAAGATTGATTATTTTGCCACAGTGAACTTCGATGCCTTTGTTGATTTCGTGGACGAAATTGGAGGCATTGAGGTCGAAGTGCCGGAGACCATAGATGACACCACCTACCCAGATAGCTGTTATGGTTATGATCCCTTCTTCATTAGAGCCGGCAACCATCACATGGATGGCCAGGAGGCGCTTAAATATGCTCGCACCAGGGCCACATTTGGCGGTGACGTCGATCGCGCCGGCCGCCAGCAGCAGGTTATTTTAGCTGTGCGCGACAAAGTTCTGCGACTTAACATGGTTGCCCAACTTTTAACAAAGGCGCCTGAACTATGGCGGATTTTTCAGCAAAATGTAGAAACCAATCTTTCATTGAATGAGGCCATTCAACTAGGATTATTGGCTCAGGATATCCCCAACGAAAACATCAAGAATCATGTCCTGGACTATGATTATGTCTATAACGAAGTCGCGCCTAACGGTCAGGCCGTTCTGATCCCAGTTCGAGATAAGATACGGGTATTGCGCGACCAGTTATTCGCCCCACCGGCAATTCCGACACCGGTAATTGCAAATCTGCCACAGATGATTGTTGAGGAAAATGCTCGCGTCGCGGTTTATAATGGCACCCAGGAATTTGGTTTGGCGGCCGCAACACAAGATTATCTCCTTGGCTTTGATATCAACGTGGTCGAAGTTGGTAACGCCGATGATGGCGATTATCAGAGCACGCAAGTGATTGACTACGGTACCAACCCCAATACGGCTATGTACATCACGCGCTTAATGGAGATTCCGCCCCTCAATATCAGCAGCGGTAGCCAACCAGATGGCGAATTTGATGTGCTCGTCATTGTCGGCAATGATTGGGAATTGCCCGGCCCAGAATGATCCACCGCTGGGTTATTACCAATGATTGAGAATAAAAAAACGCCTTTTTGATGATCTCTTGAAGTTCCTACTTGGTATGCGCGCGCTGGGATTGTTGGCCTTAGGCTTGGGTATCGTACTGGTATCATTTGTAGCCTGCCAACCATCCAAGCCCGAAGCCACGACCAGGCCCACCCGTCCACCTTCTCGGACTGCGACAATGGAGCCTACCGAATTGTCAACACCGGCGACCACGCCGACGTCCGTAGACACGCCGACAGCCACGCCGACACCGAGGCCATCGGCGACACCAACACTAGAACCCTCCGAGGTACTGCCGAATGGATGGCAGCTTCTTGGCAACCAACTACTAGGCCCCCGGGTGGCAGCGCCAGAAGATTGGCACGATGCCACTTTTTTATTACGCGGAAGCGAAGGGATTGGCCGTTTTGGCCAATACATCCTTTTTCTGACGGAGTCTCAGGAAACCGCTAATAGCCTGCTTGCGGGTAATCCACCTGGGGGAGCTTTTGTCTTTGGATTTGTCGGCGAACAGGTCGGGGCCGAAGACAAGCCCGAGGAAATCCTAACCGAATTACTGGCGGAAAACAGTGGTGATTTCGCTGCCGTCATCCCGGAAAATATCGTGCAAATGTCTTCCGAAATCGCCACCATCGAATTACCTGAAGAACCTTTAGCCCTCTTCTCCGCTTCTGAGCCTCCGTCTGTATTTCGCTTGTTGTCGTTCATTGGGAAAGATTCGGATCGGCCGGCAATCTTTTTGATGGGCTCCCCAGCGGATCAATGGGATTCTAACCAAAAGATATTCGACGAGATGGCAGAAACAATCAGCATGCCTTTACCCAACAACAAACGCGGCCATCTCGCCAGCGGCGATATCGTAAAGGGTTTGATAAGGCGGGATACAGCTGATATTTGGACCTTCAATGGAGAAAGCGGCCGCTACGTAACCATATCCTTGTCGCCCGAGCAGGAAGGTATTGATCTGACCCTCAAACTACTCGATCCAGAAGGAAACGTGATCGCCAGCATTGATAATGGTTATGATGGTGATCTAGAGGTGTTGACAGACATCCTGCTCCCGGAAAACGGCACGTACATTATCGAAGCGGGCGAATTTTTTAAGGAGTCCGGGCCCTATCAGCTAACCCTGCAGTTGGCCGACGAAATACAATTTGGCGGCGGTGGTCGAATTGAGTTCGACCAAGAAATTACCACCGAGCTGAGCGAGAACAGCGATCACATTTGGGTCTTCTTCGGCACGGCTGGCCAGGACATCTCTATCATTCTGACCTCGCTTGACGATCAATTAGATGTCATACTGGAGGTACGGGGACCAGACGGCCGCCAGATAATGGTCCTTGACGAAGGGTTTGCCGGCGATTCCGAGGTACTTACCGGTTTACCCATTTCAGTGACCGGTGACTATGTCATTGTCGTGCGTGGTTTTGCAGGACGGGGCGGGTCATACTCTCTCTACCTAGACGAAGGGGGAGAAAGCACGATCAATTTCTATGATGCTGGCGATCTTTCTTATGGCGATCGCCAACGCGAATACCTGCGTAACGATGAAGCTCATGCCTGGTTCTTTAATGGCCAGACGGGCGATCAAGTCTCGATCGAGGTGTCGCCGCTGGAATCGAATTTGGATCTGGATATCTGGCTCCTTGATCCGGAACTCAATGAAGTCACCATAAAGGATGAGTTTTTATCTGGCGAATCAGAAAGAATCGAACAAATCTTGCCAAACGCCGGCCAATACCTAGTGTTAGTTCGCGAATTCTTCGGTGAAGCGGGCCCTTATGAGGTTGTCCTCAACGCTAGCGGCGTTGAAGAGCTAGAAATTGCCGGTACGCTAACTTATAGTCAGACAGTCCAAGGAACGCTTCCTGCCGGCAAACAGGCTGGTTGGTCCTTTACCGGTCAGACGGGGGATGTCATCAACCTTTCGCTAACACCCGCCAACTCTGAGCATGATTTTGTAATCGTTCTGATCGATCCTGAAGGCAAAACGGCCGTTACTGTGGATTCGGCTTTATCCGGTCTTTCGGAGCAACTGACGGATTACAGTTTAAGAGCCAGTGGGGAGTGGCTAATCATTGTTAAGGAGTTCTTTAATGAGGGCAGCGATTACAAGTTAACTCTGATCAATCAAGACTCGTAAAAACCTACTCGCTATCCTCAGACAATGACAGTTCGTAAATATCACGCTTGCGCCAACCTGACATTTGGGCGATGCTAGCCGCTGCATCGCCCCGTTTCACACCGCCTGCCAATTCGGCCGCCATTGCCTGCTTGACCGCTGTCTTGTCCCATCGCTTGGCGCCGGCGCTTGCGCCAGAAAGAACGATCGTTAACTCGCCCTTGATAACACCTTGACCAAAATAATCCATCGCCTCGGATACCTGACCTCGCCAAATCTCTTCATGTAGCTTGGTCAATTCACGACTTATGCTAACGGTCCGGTCGCCTAAAGCCATCATAACATCGGCCAACAGCGCCAGAAGCCGGTGGGGCGCTTCGTAAAGAACGAGCGTGTATGGCAAATTCATGACTTCGGTTAACGCCGATTGGCGAGCCATTTGCTGGCGAGGAAGAAAACCGAGGAATAGGAATTTATCACTTGGCAAACCACTGATTACCAGGGCTGTGGTGACGGCCGTTGGCCCCGGGATGGGAACGATGTCGATACCTGCCTCGATAGCTGCTTTAACCAGACGATAGCCAGGATCAGACAATCCCGGCAGACCAGCTTCTGAAACTAGAGCGACATCGCCGGCTTCTAGAACCCCCAAAAGTTCCGACAGGCGACCTCGATCACTATAATCATGGTAGCTGGTAAGCCGTGTATCAATTTGGAAATGTTTTAGAAGACGACCAGTTGTACGAGTATCCTCGGCCGCGATCAGATTTACTTCACCCAAGATTCGTAGCGCTCTTAGGCTGATATCTTCTAAATTACCGATAGGTGTGCCGACCAGAAATAGGCAGGGCATAAATTTGAGGGGGGAGAGGCAGCGCTGAGCCAGATTTGACCGGCCGCCACTCCCGTTAGTTACTATACTTAGTGATTCTGAACAAAAATGAAATAGAGTAAGTTTTGATTGCAGCTTGCTCGAGTTTGTACCCGATAAACCTGGGAAACGGCCGTCCCGCTGGCGGTCTCCAACTGGATGTTTTGATCTTGTACTCTAGGCGCATCGAACAAGAACTGCTCATAACCGCTAGGACCATAAGCCGGCGCATCGCCAACATTCGCCCGATTGTCAATGCCACTCTCCCAAACATGCACGCGATATTGGCCTGGCTGTACCGGATTACCTTGTAAATCAAATACCTCCCCGGCAATACCCATCCAGTTACAACCCGCAGCATTGGCATAGTTCTGCAAATATTGGGGGCTAACCTCATCCTTGGTAAATGGGAACGGCGATCGGGTGCTGGTTGCCGTTGGCGTAGGGCCGGGTGTCGGCGTATCGGTTGGCGTAGGCGTCGGCGTCTTAGTCGGTGTCGGCGGCGGGAAAGTGGGCGTAATGGAAGGTGTCAACGTCGGTCGCAGCGTGTTAATTGGGACCGGTGTTGCCGTATTCTGCTCAGGAATCGGCGTATGCGTCGGAGGCAATTCAAAATCCGGTGTATCAGTTGGCAATGGCGTCGCCGTTAAGGATGGCGGCGGAACCGCAGCAGCCAACAATGTCGGCGTGGACTCTGGCTCTATTCCCAGTAGACTGGTTATGGAATTATCCGGTGTGATCAGGATCACAACCACTAAGCAGGCGATCGCTGCTGCCCCGACCAACAAAAGGATAGTCAGGAAACCAATTAAATTGAAGCTTCGTTTCGCTTTTGGACTGGATTCAGTCTCAAAATCCTCAGCTTCTAGTTCTGCCTGAAAGTCCGCCTCATCTTGAAATTCATCGTTGAAATTGTCTTCTTCCATTTACAATTTTCCTCCGCCACCTTGGGCTACCGATTGGTCGTATTGTGGCTTAGACGTCATGCTCCGGTTTCCACAAAGCGGATGATTTGTGATTGGGATTCTTGTTCAACCAACCAGGACTCGAACCTTTCTTGCAAACCAGCATGAAGCATGTCCGCCGTTAGCTCCCGTTGCGGATCACGTTCTATGACCATCACCAGATAATAAGTGGTACCTGTTCCATCAGCGCGGGCGCCACTAATGACTTCACTTATTTGGCCCGGCTGCAAAGAAAAGGCTGCATCCTCAACTTCAGATACGAGCAGCGATCCCCGGGCGAAATATCCTAGATCGCCACCGTTCTCTCCAGTAATCCTGTCCAGTGAGTTTTGTTGTGCAAGGAATCCAAAATCAGCTCCGCTGCGAACCTGGTCTAATAATGATTGGGCCACTGTTGGATCATCAACCTGGAGATAACTGGCATGCACTTGTTCTACGGCGGTCGGCACATCGGCTGTCACGATCTGTACCGTCTGTTCGGTGATCAACTCTGCCGTCAGTGCTTCACGAAATTCCTCTATCGTCATCTGGTTGGTTTGCAACCATATCTCAAATTGCTCGGTGCCTCCCGATAACTCCTGCAACTCAGCCAGGCGAGCATCTACGATTTCTGGGGCTAAGACAATGCCAAATCCTTCAGCCGCTTGAGCTATTAACTCTGTCTCAACCAATGCCTCTAATACCTGGCCACGATAATCAGGAGGTAGGGCATCGCCGGTTACGCCAAGCTGCGCTTGGGCTTGTTCGTAACGCGATAACTCCTTTTCGTATTCTGCCAGAAATATCGGCCGGCCGTTCACTATTGCTGCCATCGGCTCAGTAGGCGTTGGCGTTGCCGGAATCACCGTCGGTGGCGCTACCGTGGGTGCAGCAGCGCTGCCAGGATCAGTTCCAGGTTGGCCGCCGTCTGGCATCAATGTAGCGTCGGCCGAGGGTAGGGGAGTTAGTGGCTCCTCATCCCGGCAAGCTGCCAGAAGTATCACCACCAAGATGAATCCAAGGATAATGCTCCGTCGAACCATACACCATTCCCATTCTGGAACAGGGTCGAAGACTGAACGACCCGAATCAATGCGACATAAAGTTTGCTCGATTATACACCCGCAATAGGTCAACGCAACAGAGTACCTGAGTACGGCAGGGTGACAATTAACGCGCATACCGTCCTCTAGATCTCTATAAACGGTTCGTCACGGGAGAAGTTCTAGTGGCTGGTTTAACGTTACAGCATCAGCACCGCTATTCAAACGTAAACGCTGCATAGTGTCAGGATCATAAAGCCCTACGATCAGCGAATAAACGCCGGGTTTTAGATCTGGCGGCAAGTTCAGCGCGTGAGTATCGATAATGTACTCACCCATTATCCAACCAGAAGTTGGACGTTGCCATGCATCAGGGATCTGATCGCTGCCGGTCACCAATTTGCCCTCATCATCTATCAACTGGACGAAAACTCTGTAGCTAGTCTTGGCCCTACCGGTCGCTCGCCAGACTAAGGTAACGGGTAGAGATTCTCCAGCTCTGATTTCGGCCGGCGCTTCGTAGCCTTCCAGGCTCCCCAGCCCATCAAATGTCGCTTGTTGGAAGGCGCCAATTGGCGGTCGTTCGCTAATGTGTTCGGGCGCCCTTACCTCGATACTCCCCAATTCGATCGGCAGCTTTTCTCCAAACTGCACACTCATAGCATAGACTCCGCTGACCAGTTCCGGCCTTAGAAGCAGCTTCTGGTTCGCCCGCCAAATATCATCTTTCTGCCATTCGGATGAAGGAAAACCCTGAACTAGTGGCACCGCAAGGTTCTGTACCCGGGCTCCGGAACTATCTCGCAAAACTAGTTGAATATCGACATCCTGGACTGGGTCTTGAGTTGCTAACCAATATAGGTCAAGATCGACAGCTTCACCCGGCCGAAGCCTATGGTCCGGAAGAGAATAACCAATCAAGCTGATCGCCTCCGTTAATTGAGCCTCAACCCGTTCCTCGATCGCTAGTTCGGCTGCTTTGTAAACGCTTGCCGGGCGATCGACTGTGATTTCTGAAACCGCAAGGTTCCTGCCCACCGGTGCGCCGCCTTGGTCGAGTAAATT
>JAHEJP010000167.1:0-2866 GCA_024638855.1 Chloroflexota bacterium | reverse complement strand
GCTAACCAGAGAAATTAAGCCCCCAATCTGGCGAACCAGCGTCGATCGGAAACGAATTTGAATATGATGTTCCCCTGCCGGCACGCTGAGACTGATCAGCCCTGCCGGATCGGTAGCTCTTAAGAGCACTTTTTGTCCATCGACGGTCGCCTGCCATCCTTCGAAAAAGAAAGTGTTGAAGTCGGCCGTGAACGGGATAGGCGAGTCCACCAAAACATCATAACGGAGAGGCCCATACTCGGCGGCGATTAAACGAGCTCCTTCGGGCAGCGATCCATCTTCCAGGCGCTCGTAAGTGCCCGGCATCTCTTTTGCAAGCGGCAATTGCCGGACAGCAACCGGCAAGTATTCGCCCGTCGATGTCGTCCCGACCAGACCGGACTCTCGTTCATATTCTAAACTGCCGGCAATGCTGGCCTCAGGCAGCGGATCAAAATAATCGGCGTAGCGCCAAGGGATGATAAAGACGGCCGCCAGGAAAATAACCACAACCGGAATCGCAGCCAGGAAAGGGGATTTATATGATACCCAGCCGCCAATCAGGTCCATAATAGCCGTGACCCCACTGCCGCCTAAAAAAGCGGTAAATAAAATACTGATGGCCAGAAAGCGCCAGGGAAATTGGATGAGCGGCAATAATGGAAGCTTTTCCCAGGCCAATCGGGCCAGGGGCAGTGTTAACAACAGTGAACCTAAGAACACGATCAAGGCGTAGGCGATCTGGCTGACCAACACTTTTTGATTCCGGAAACGCCAGATACTCAGGAGACCGCCTAAGATAGCGAAAAAACCCATCAAGCCCATGCTGATCCGACTATCTCGGGTCGCCAGGTTGGGATCGTAAACGAATGGCGGGGCGAACAATTCAGAAAGGCTTAGGAAATTTTTACTAAAATCGAAAATGAGCGGGGCTGAGGCGCGGGCAATCTGCACCAGGTTCCGTTCGACCAGGGCTGGAAGCCAGAAAAAAGCCGTCAGCCCCAATGCCAGAAGGATCAGCCATCCAGCCCTGAGGGCGGCCCTCAGGGCGGCCCTCAGGGCTTGGCCAAGCCAATTAGTCCAGCCTTTCGATCGGTTATCCTGGTCCGTATAGGCCACCAGCAACAGATAGCTGATCAACACGGCCGTAAATAACAAGGCGCTGATATTGTGAGTGAGAATGAGTAGCCCATAAACCAGCGTTCCTATCAAGGCATAGGAGAAATGCTGGCTGAGTAAAAAACGGCGGAAAGCCCACAGGATCAGGGGGAACAAGGCCAACGCGACCTGCTCTGCCAGGGCTCCCCGGCGCAGGGCCACATCCATCATGTAGGGCGTGAATACGTACAGGGCGGCTGCAACCAAAGCACCCGCTTCGTCCAAAATGTCTCGGACCCATAGGTAACAAAAAACCGAAGCGGCCACGATCGCCAGGACAAAGGTCGCCAGGAAAGCCGGCAAGATTTCCAATCCGACTAAATTCAATATTTCGGCCAGGTAATAAGCGGCCGGAGAATAATAGTTAAACAGAGGATAACCGAAGCCATGAACCAAATCAGGCGCCCAGCGAGAGAAAAAGACGCTGTTCTGTATGAGTTCATCCACTTGAACCAGGCGGTAAAGATGGAAAAGACTATCCACACCCACCGGCATGCCTCGTAACAGGGGCAGTGCGGCCGTCGCACCGATCAGCGCAGCTACCAAGAATCCAATTAAGCGTTTCGGCTCAAGGATCATTCGCCGGCTTCACTTAAGGGCTTGTTCTCAAATTCTATTTCGCGTTCGTCGGGGGCTTCTCGAACCCAAAGCGCCAATATAAGAACAGCAGCTACCATCATGATAGCCGCAACGAGCCCGTTTAAACGCAAATCGCCTCGAGACCAAAGCAGCGGGCCGATGCTCGCGCCTAGCCCCCTGCCCAGCCCGGCGGCAGCCAGCACCACCGAGAGGACGATTCCCCGGGCCTGGGGCACTAGTTCCGTCATCAGTGGAATGCCGCCAACCACGCTCATTTCGAAAAACAAAAAGAGGATGAACAGGCTCACCATGGCGATGACCAGCGTAAGACCGATGGCAGGCAATACCAGGTACATGAAGGCCGTCATCGAGCCCGTAAAAATAACGAATCGCCGTTTCCCAATCCGGTCAACAACCGCCGCGGTCGTTAGTTCACCGGTCAGCTCTGCGCCACCGATCACGGCCGAGACCAATCCCAAGGCCGTCAGGGTCAAGGCAAAACTCGTCTCCATCCAATCGCCGAAGACGATCAAAATGATTTCGTTAGCCGCCATCATCAACGTGATATAAACGGCCGCTGCCCAAATGACGCGATGGCGCCGGATGACCCGCCACGTCTCGACTAAATTCGTCGCCGATCCGTCCTGACCACCTCCAGATGGCAATAGTCCCCTTAGCGCCAAGGCGCCGCCAATTCCCAAGGCAGCCAGCCAAAAGAACGGCGCTTGCCATCCCCATTCCGTGATCGCCAGGCCAACCAGAGGCATGCCCAAGAAAAACGCCCCTGCCCATGACAATTCGCTGATCGCTATCGACCGCCCCCGTTTTTCATAGGCTACGGTATCGCCGATATAGGCTTGCATGGCCGGATCGTAAATTACCTTGGCGATGGCTATAACGATGAGAGTCAGGCCAAAAGCCCACAACTCTGGCCAGATCACGATGACCAGGCAGCCCAGGCTGAACAAGACCATTGATATGACCAGCATGGCTCGACGACCGTATCGCTCCGACAAAGGTCCAAAAAGGGGGCTCAGGATGCTGGCGTAGCTGCGCAGGGCAACTAGGCCGGCAAGAGTTGCCAATGGCACGCCCAATCCGCGGGCGAAGGCCGGTAAGAATGGGTAGACCATCCGCAGGCCGGTATTGA
>JAHEJP010000166.1 GCA_024638855.1 Chloroflexota bacterium | reverse complement strand
GATCCGGTTAAGACAGCCTCAAATAGCGACCTGCCTATCTCCAATCTAGCGCCGAACGATAAAGTGGTGACAACTGTTGCGGTGAATAAGGCGATATTGATCAGGGGATTACCGGTTTTGGGTCGATCGGCCACGCCTTCCATCGCCAGAATCAAGTCTTGGCCCTTCTCCCGACGAAAGGCTGGTGTATAGCCATGGCTCCGGAAGCGGCGTTTGATTTCGCCATAGCTGTTGTCGGCGCTAACCAGCAAACGGCCTGTAAAGGTGATCACTTGCCCGCTCGACCGCGAACTTACATTCAATACCTGAAACAGTCCTTGTAGCTCCCCCTGGAGCGTGTTGGCCACTTGTTCGACGGGATCGGGTTCTAAGGTTGGGATGGTATAACTGTTTTCCATTTACCCGATTTTATGATCAGATCCTGGGTAGGACGATATCCTTCTGAGCCTGGTATTTACCCTTGCGATCAGCGTAAGAGATTTCGCATACGTCATCCGCCTCCAAGAAAATCACCTGGGCGATCCCCTCGTTGGCGTAAATTCGGGCCGGTAGTGGCGTCGTATTGGATATCTCCAGGGTCACATAACCCTCCCATTCAGGCTCGAAGGGGGTCACGTTGACGATGAGGCCGCAGCGGGCGTAAGTGCTTTTACCGATACACATCGTCAGCACGCGACGAGGTATTCGAAAGTATTCGATAGTTCGGGCTAAGACGAAAGAATTGGGCGGGATAACACAGACATCCCCTTTGAAGTCAACGAAGGAGTTAGGATTAAAACCCTTTGGGTCGACTACGGCCGAGTGGACATTGGTAAAAATCTTAAATTCATCCGTCACCCGAATATCATAACCATAGGATGAAAGACCAAAGGAAATGACTCCTTGACGCACCTGATCGTCCACAAAAGGCTCGATCATATTCTGTTCATTAGCCATTTTGCGTATCCAGGCATCATTCTTCAAACCCATATATTAACCTCCATTCTCCTCATCATCTATCGTCTGGTAAACGGCCGCTTGTGGGCGATCCTTTTCACCCGTTAAGTGAATAAATTCCGATCTAAATACTTTACATAACTTCGGGTGCGCTCATGCCCATTAAATCCAGAACTCGGGCAAAGAGTTGCTTGGCCGATCGATAAAACCGTAGCCGGGCTAACCTTACTGGCTCGGGCACCTCGCTATGCAACACCCGGCAAGTCTCATAGGCGGGATGGAACAACGCCGCCAATTCATATGCATAAAATGCGATATGGTGGGGCTCATATTCATTGACCATGAGTTCCAAGACTTCGGTCAGCTCAATAGCTTTTCGTAAAAAGGCCAGTTCATTATCATGGTTCAGCAAACTCAGGTCTGCTTCTTCGTCAGCGTCGGCCGGCAAACCCACTTCCTGCCATTTACGGAAGATGCCGGCACAGCGCACGTGGGCATTCTGTATGTAGTAAACGGGGTTTTTATCCGATTGTTCCACCGCCAGGTCCAGGTCAAAATCAATCGTGCTATTGCCCGACCGGGAGAGCATGAAATATCGAATGGCATCGGCTCCCACTTCATCTAACAACTCGTCCAAGGTCACGAAATGAGCGCGACGGGTGCTCATTCGTACCTGCTCGCCCTCGCGAATGAGAGTGACGAATTGGTGAATCAAGACGTGGACGAAATCGGGATCTTTACCCAATGCCTTCACGCCCATTAGCACTGTGGGCGCAGTAGCATGGTGGTCTGCCCCAAAGATATCTACGACCAGGTCGAAACCCCGTTCGGCTTTATGCCAGTGATAGGCGATGTCGGTCATCCGGTAAGTCGGATCGCCGCCGGATTTGATCAGAACTCTATCCTTTTCGTCGCCCAAGGCCGATGATTTAAACCAATAAGCGTCCGCTTCTTCGTAGGCGTAGCCTTTGTCGATCAAGGCATCGAGCGCTTCTTTCACCCGGCCGCTGGTATAAAGATCATATTCGTTGTAATAGACGTCGTGGATGATATTGAGCCGGCGTAAGGTGGCCCGAATACTGGCGAAGATGGTCGCTTCGGCCACCTTGGTGAAGAATGCCGCTGGTTCGTTTAGCAAGGCATCTCCCTGCTGGCCAACCATGACAAGTGCGATCCAGTAGAGGTAGTCACCCTGGTAGTGATCCTCGCCCAGTTCGGCATCCTGGCCCAGAGCTTGACGGTAGCGAACCTTGAGTGACTCGCCCAATTTCTCCATTTGCCGGCCGGCATTGTTGAAATAATACTCTCGGGTGACATCAAAACCGGCCGCTTCCATGGCCCGGGCTAGCGTATCGCCCATCACGCCCCCGCGACCACGATGAACGCCTAAGGGACCTGTGGGGTTCGCGCTGACGAATTCAACTTGCGCCCGTCGCCCGTCACCAAGATCGAAGGCACCAAATTCAAAGCCTTCAGCCAATATCTCTTCGACCTGGCTTTGCACGAATGGTGTCGCCAGGCGGATATTTATGAAACCAGGCGGTGCGACGCTAACCTCGCTCACGTATTCGACGGGTGTAAAATGAGCGGCAATGGCTTCGGCGATTTTGATGGGAGCCATGCCGGCCAAGCGAGCTAACTGCATGGCCGTTGGGCAGGCGTAATCGCCAAAGACCGTGTCGCGAGGTTTTTCAATGATCACCGGCGGGATCTTAAATTCTGGCAGATCACCGGCAGCTTGCGCTGCCTGGATTGCCGCTGTGATGCGTACGGCTAACTGTTGTCTTACTCTCATGGGTTATTACCGGCTAACTACTTGCTACCTCTCCTCTGGCCTCTTAGCCTGTAATTTCGGCCAAAGCAAAATTCCTCCAATCGGCGGGCATTGTAGCATGCTTAGGAGAGGGCTACAAGATATTTGAAGTAGTGCATTATTTGATAGCCCTTCTCTCCCATTTTCAAACCAATATTGGCCAGTAAGATAAATGTTAGGGTCTCAATGTTTGTTTTTCTTGAGGAGCTGTTTGCAGGATCAGAAAGTTATTCAGTCAGGAGGTGGCAGATGATATCATCTGTGCGTATTCGATCGATATTTAAATCGATCTCTAGCTGGTTGCCTATTACTCTCTCAATTGGAGGCGGGTTTCTATTACTACTATTGTTCCTGCTAGTAATCCAGATTGACCATGATCTGGCTCATGCCGATCCCATCATGCCTCCTGAGGGGTACCCGAAGCTCTCAGCCTCGATTAAGACCGTCTCACCTTCGCTTGTAAAGACCGGCGGGGAGGAATTAACCTATATAGTTGAAATTCGAAATACAGGCGCCTATACGGCCAGTGAAACGACTTTGACTGATGTACTGCCGGAAGAAGTGAATTTAAACGAAGCAGAATCCAATGTACCACCTGCGCCTAACTTTGACGGCACGACCTTGAGTTGGGATGGTGAGATCGGTTTCGATCAGACCGTGGTGATCAGCTTTAACGTGACCATCTCGGCATCGTTTTCCGGCGAGATAGTTAATACAGCAGTGATCAGCAACCCGATGGTGGATGAATCAGTCTCGGTAGTAGCTACGAGCATGGTCACGGACGATCCCATATTTACCATTGACAAGACTTCTTATCCCGACCTGCCTGGGGCAAACAAACCGATAAGTTATACAATTATCGTCGCCAATGAGGGACAGCCGGCCATAAATCTCCCCATCACCGTTACCGACCAGGTGCCAACAAATACCATCCCTAGAAGCGTTGGAGACGATGGCACAATTAGCCCGGATGAGTCTTTCATTACCTGGAACCGGACAGTTAATCTCGAGACAGGCGAAAAAACCGCATTCGTCTTTAGTGTCAACGTAGGTGCTGTTCCCAGCGGTACGATCATCGCCAACGAAGAATACCAGGTCGAGAGCCAATTGGGTGATGTGACGGCCGGCAAAATATTGACGACAACAGTAGTCGAACCTGAATTTTGGTTAGTAAAAGAAGCGTGGCCAGATCCACCCGGGTCGAACCGCCACATGACCTATACTTTAACGCTTCTAAACATCGGTTCGATGGCCACGAATCTAGTAATCACCGATCGGGTGCCGGCCAACGTCACTTATGAATCCGGCGGCAATTTCTCTGATGGCGTCGTTTCATGGACTTTGCCTTACCTGGGAAGTAACGAAACAGCCGAGGTAAGCTTCAGCGTCTACATCAGTGATGTGATGGATATCACCATCGTTAACGATAGTTATGGCGTTTGCAGTGAGGAAGGCGTCTGTCAGCAGGGATCGCCGGTCTCGAATATTGTTCAAGGGCCTACTTTTGAGGCCTGGGCAGAGGTTGATCCAATTGCCAAAAAACCTGGCGGCAGCAGCAAGGTCCCGCTGACGCCAACGCTAGTTGTCCATAATCTGGGACCGGGCAATGCGTTCGATGCCCATGTTCTGCTCCAATTTGATCGGATCAGCGCCCAGGGATCTGAGCTTGTCGTCATACCGGATGTGGGCACTCTCTCCGACCCTGACAAATGCGGCAGCAAGTGCGAATTCTTCACCTGGCAGGGCGATATCGGTTACGGAGAGACGATAACTTTCACGACCCTGACGCCGATGAGCACGATTGGCGGGGAAGAAGGAACGGCCTATACAGCGACGGTTGTCGTGAGCGACACTTTGGCCAATATGGCGACTGAACCCGTTACGGCAACCGCAGTCGGTCACGTGACTCACCTGGCAAACCTTATTCCTGAAAAGTCAGCCCCACCCGTCATCGGTAACGGCATGCTTATGACCTATACGATCTCGGTCTGGAACAGCGGTCTGAGCACCGACGAACCCCCATTGCCCACTCTGATGGATACAGTGCCAGCAAGTGTAACTCTTGAACGCGTCAACGACGGTGGTGCATGGCAGACCGTCAGCGATACAACAATTGTGTCCTGGACTTTGCCAGCCATGAGCCCTGGGGACGTTGTCGACCGTTCTTACGTGGTACGCATCGACGATGACTTAGTCAGTGGGACCCTGATAGTCAATGATAACTACAGAACCAGTTGGTATGAGATCGAAGACAAAGAATTCTTCACCAATACAGGCCAGCCGGTGACGACCACGGTCAGTGAAGTAGGTCTGATCGACTCTTTCAAAGAAGTAACTCCCACTTTGATCAAACCAGGGCCGGACAACATTCTCACCTATACCCTAAATATCGTTAACTCCAGTCCCAATCCGCTTTATGATGTCAGCGTCTATGACTATCTGCCCTGGCAAGACAGCACCTATCAGCGAGACGCTATAGCCACCTCGGGCCAGATAATCAGCGACATTGTTAGTATCAAGTGGATCGGCGATGTTGGCGCTTTCTCGTCAGAACTTGTCACCTTCACAATCCTTGTTGACGATGGCTTTGAAGGGACGATAACCAATACGGCCGTTATCAGCCATACTTCGCTGGCAGAAGAGATCTGGATTTCTGTTCAAGCGAATGTCACTGATAAACCTATCTTACAGATCACTAAGCAGGCCACACCTGGACCAGTCGAAATCGGTGATGAGATTCAATACCAGATCCTTCTGCAGAATCAAGGCCAAAAAGCCATAGGTTTATTCGTAGTCGACGAAATTCCTAACAACACATCTTTCGTACAAGGCAGCGCCAACGTGGGTGGATTCTTATCTGACAACCAGGTGCAGTGGCAATGGCCCATCCTCGATCAGAACGAAAGCAAGACTTTCACTTTCAAAGTCCTTGTGGATGGTGGTAGAAAGATAGTCAACGACAAATACAACGCCCGTACTACTGATGGTGTTATCGTCTGGGGTCTGCCGGTCGTAACTACTGTCGCCAGCGGTAGAGAAGGGGAATTGTACTTGCCCGCCATATTAAAAAAGTGAACAAATGCAACCGAAAGGCAGATGATTAGCTGAGCAAGCGGTCATAGACCAATAAGGTTTCTGTTGCGGTCCGTTCCCAAGAGAAATTTGCCGCTTGTTTCAATCCCTTTTCCTTCAACTCTGCTGCTAACTCATCCTGAATGATAGAAGCAATAATCGACCCCCCGATTTTGCGCTCGTCATCGGGATCTAGGACGAATCCAGCTTCGCCAACCACCTCTGGCAGTGAGCTGCAATTGCTAACTACCACCGGCACACCGCAAGCCATCGCTTCCAAGGGGGGCAAGCCAAAACCTTCGTGGCGGCTGAGGAAAACGAAACTGCTGGCCCCACGGTATACAGCCGGTTTGTCCTCTTCATCTATATACCCCGCCCAATGAACTTGCTCTTCCAGACCTAGTTGGCTGATGAGTTTGGCGAAATCAGGAAAACGATCGTTTACCTGATCAGGGCGTCTTCCCGCTAGAACCAATGGATAATCCTCACCAAGCGCCTGGACGACATAGGTGTAAGCCATGAGCAAAGTGACCACGTTTTTATGAATTTCAAAGCCGCCCAAATAGAGTACGTAAAAATCAGGCAAATCATATTTCCGAAGACTGGCCATATCTAACAATAAGTCAGATTTCGGTTTGTATTCGGGACCGGCCGCCAGGTAAACGGTTGTTATTTTCTGCTCTAGGATGGCCAAACGGCCGGTGATATCTTGTTTGCTAGCCTCGGAATCGGTGATGATGTGATCCGCGACCTTGGCGCTGGCACTGACCAAGGCATTATAGAGCCTGGCCTTAAGCCCTCTGCGATACTCGCGGACGAGAAGCGTCGTTATATCATGAACCGTGACGACTAATGGTACTGCCGATTGCAAAGGAGATCCCCAATAGGGAACATGGGCGATATCGGCGCCAATGGCTTGACAGGCGCGAGGAAACGATACCTGTTCGAATCGCACCTTGCCCACATGACCGGCCGATATGGGGACAGGTCGAACCCTCATTTGGGGAGGTAAATCAGCCGGAAGCGACTCTCCGGCCACTTGGGGTATGACCAGTGTGATCTCGAGATCTTGAACTAAACGATCCAGGTGGTATACAAGCTGGCGTGTATATTGACCGCTACCTGTGTTAGGCCGGTTCCAGAAGTAAGCGTTAATGGCCAGACGCATGGCTGAAGTGTAATTCAAGGTAGGGAAGAATCAAAAGAGAAGGTGCAAAAACTTGACATGAGCCAGTCGCCTCATTACCATGGCAGGCACTTGAATTGTCGATTCTCCACAACAATTTAAGAATACCTTTGCGCTGATAATTCAATTTTGGTCGCTTCAGACCGGCCTGACATATTGAGGAGGTTTTTTTCATGGATCGTCTTTCGTCTCCCACCAACGATATCAAAAAGCATTACCCTATCGTGATCGTCGGTTCCGGTTATGGCGGTGCCATCGCCGCCTCACGCCTGTCCCGGGCCGGCCAACAGGTCTGCCTGTTTGAACGTGGGATCGAAAGGCATCCGGGTCAATTCCCCAACGATGAAGAAGAAACCCTGCACGAAATCCAAACCAACCTACCACATAGATATACCGGAAAACGTACGGCCCTCTATGATTTCCACATCAACGATACGATGACGATCCTGGTTGGTTGTGGCCTAGGCGGCACTTCGCTCATCAATGCCAATGTCGCCTTGAGGCCGGATTCTCGTCTCTTCGACGATCCGGGCTGGCCGCAGGAGCTACGGGAGGATGTCAACTCGAGGCTGGAAGAGGGCTTTAGAAGGGCCGAAAAGATGCTCAATCCAAAGCCTTACCCACAACACTTCCCCCGGCTGGACAAGCTGGAGGCGCTAGAACAATCGGCCGCAGATATGGGAGCGAATTGTTACCGGCTACCAATTAACGTCACTTTTGAAGACGGTTTAAATCAAGCGGGTGTTGAACAAAAGGCTTGCATCCTGTGCGGTGACTGCATATCTGGATGCAACCACTGGGCTAAAAACACAACATTGATGAACTATTTGCCCGACGCCAAGAATCATGGCGCCGAGATATTCACCGGGGTAACGGTTCGTCGGATCGAGCGTCAAGATGACGGCTGGTTGCTTCACTATCAGCTTCTAAAAGGTGATCAGGAAGCGTTCGGCGGACCTGAACTTTCGGTGGGCGCGGGTATCGTCATATTGGCTGCTGGAACTTTGGGATCGACAGAGATCTTGTTACGCTCAAAAGCTGCAGGCCTCTCACTTTCGAATAAGCTAGGCCATAAATTTTCGGGAAATGGCGATGTAGGCGGCATTGCTTACAACACTGACCGACCTGTCGGCAGCGTCGGTTTCGGCCCCCGGAATCCAAAAAAGTCGAAACCTGTCGGCCCGACCATCACAGGAATCATTGACTTAAGAAACGAAGCTGAAGTGGATCAAGGCATCGTCATCGAAGAAGGCGCTGTACCCGGTTCGCTGGCAAGGGGTTTGCCTGTTGGTCTATCAAAAGCCGCCAGATTGGTGGGCGAAGATACAGATCGCGGCCTCTGGGATAAATTAACCGAATTGGCTCGGCGTTGGATCAGCTTGATTCGCGGCGCTTACCATGGCGCTGTTCTTCACAGCCAACTTTATTTAGTCATGTCCCACGACGATAGCGGTGGCCGGTTAATATTGAAGGATGATAGGATTCGCATCCTCTGGCCTGATGTCGGCCAGCAAGAGTTTGTCAATCGAGTCAACCTCAACCTAGAGAAAGCAACCCGGGCACTAGGCGGCACATTTGTCGAAAACCCGGCCTGGCGAATGTTGCCTTCCAACAACATGGTCACTGCACACCCCTTGGGCGGCTGCATCATGGCTGAAGATTCAGAGGCTGGGGTCGTCAACCATAAGGGGCAAGTCTTTTCCAGTTCATCCGGTTCCGATGTCTATGAAGGTCTGTATGTTAACGATGGGGCGATCATCCCACGATCCTTAGGCGCCAATCCACTATTGACGATTTCGGCCGTCGCCGAAAGATCTTGTAAGTTGATGGCCGATGATCGAGGCTGGCAAATCAAATACGATTGATAGCTTACTTCTTTGGCGGATACAGGATCGTTTCGATCAACAGCTTGCCAATGTAGCATATTAAAAGAAAGATCACGACCGGCACTTGCCAATGTAAAAACCACTCTGGTGTCCACATCGGCAGTGGGGTTACCGCCACCGCGAAGGCGATAAAGGCGGCCACTAAAGCCCTTTGATAAAACCTGCGCCAGGCGTGCTTTTGCACCGGCCGCTAACTTCCTTCCCAGGCGCCTATGTCGTCGATGAAAGGACCGATGATTATCCTGCACATTTGTATTTTCCTGATCACCATAGTTCGCTAGCTTATGATTCAAAACCGGGTTCAATTATAGGCTTTCTTGGGCTGCTTTGCAGGCTATTTTGCCTGTCCTTGGTAGGAACCGAAGCCTTGTTGTGAAGTTTGGCACATTCGTTTGTTACACACATATCCTTGTGCTAAAATGTGAAAACTCGCACGAACAGGCTTCTAGTCATTTGTTGCCCTGAATATCAGCACCATCGGAGTCGGAGGAAAAAGAAACGTGGCTGACGACATTCCTGATATCGTAATTGGGCGTTTACCCATCTATTTGCGTGCTTTAACCTATATGGCTGAAGAAACGGGTAAGGTGACGACCTCTTCTCAAGAAATGGGTCAAAGATTGGGGATAAGCTCGGCTCAAATCCGCAAAGATTTATCTCACTTTGGTGAGTTCGGCAAACAAGGCACCGGCTATCACATCAATTATCTCATCAAACAGTTACGAGGCATCTTACATTTAGAGAATGAATGGCCGGTGGTGCTGATTGGCGCTGGTTTTCTGGGCCATGCACTGGCCCACTACGTAGGATTCAAACATAGGGGTTTTCAAATCAATTGGGTATTTGATAACGATCCAGATATCGTTGGCCGGGAAATGAACGAGCTGCTGGTACGCGACATCAGCCAGTTGGGCGATTTGGTTCGTGAAGAGGAAGTCAAAATAGCGATCCTGGCCGTGCCAGTATCGGCCGCCCAAAAGATCGCCGATATTCTGGTAGATGCGGGTATCCAATCGATTCTCAGCTATGCCCCAATCAATCTAACTGCCCCGCCAGAGATTCAAGTCCGCTATAGCGATCCCGTCATCCAACTACAGCGCATGACCTTCTACTTGGAAACCTGATCGAGCCCCAAAAGACGAATAGCGCTCTACTTTTTGAAGAACATCCATCTGGAAGTTATCTACACGGCGAGCCACAAAAGCCTCAATATCTAGTTGCAGTATTTGATGAATATCATCGCCCTCATCAAAGGACCCCAATATGATTCCGATTTTATTTTTGTGAACTGATCGGATCCAGTTGCGCGTCGACCGATTCTCGACAGGATGCCTCAAGTGTACGTAGCTGGTGTTCACGGTTTCCGCGGCCGCGACAATATCTTCCGGTTGTGTATCTATGATCAAGACAGCACGATATGGGCGTACCCTGGCCTTAAGGGTCGCTACCCAACCAGGCTCGGCCGCACCGATCATGAAATAGTCACTCCAATTTTGAAAGCCTAGCAGGTGACCAAGTCAGGGAATAACCCTCACGTCGTGTAGAACCAGGTAAGCGCTGATCTGCGCCTGGATGCAGGTGCGCATGGCGTTTAAGAGGCTAGTCCTGGTGGGCTGGCCAAGATCATCAATCAGAACTGGCAGACATTGCCGATTGCGGCCGGCACTTGTGGAATCTAATTTCTATATGCTATCGGGATTTCAACTGAATATCTCGAATTCTCGACACAATACGCCAGCCGGCGTGTAGCTTCAGCATCCGGCGAAGTACGCTACCATCACTGACTAAAAGCGGATCGGCGGTCATTGCCCGCCGAAGATAGACTCGAGCTTGCGACCAGTCATCTATTTGGTCTGCTAGCATTGCCAAAGCCAGATACGCCTGTCCAATAGCATGTTTACGCTTTGCCTGCAGATCATTGGGAGCGCTGGCAAATAAGCTATCCAACCACCCCAGGATCGCCTGGCCATTAGCTCGCAGTTCAGATTTCG
>JAHEJP010000165.1 GCA_024638855.1 Chloroflexota bacterium | reverse complement strand
AGACCTTCCACGCGCTGCTGCATGCTGTCTAACCCAATCCCATGTGAGACCTGGCCAATATCAAAACCACACCCATTATCAGCCACAATCAAATACGCATAATCTTCCTCTTGGTAAACAGAGAGATCAACACGGTCACCATGGCCATGGTTCAAGGCGTTATTCAAAGCCTCGGTAGCCACATAATATAACTCCGTTTCCATATGATCTTCTAGAGGTGGAAGATCATCAATAACGCAGTGAACATTGACGCCAATCCTGCGTTCAACCATGTCCAGGCGCGTTTGCAGAGCCTGGCTCAACCCTGACTCCGCGAGAATAGGCGGCTGTAGTTCAAACAGCATAAAGCGCATTTCACGTAGTGCCTGTTCTGACGTTTCCCTTAACCGTTCAAGAGAGCGTTCAAGCCGCTGCTGATCATCGTCTTCCACAGCCTCTTTGGCGGATCGGGTGAAGAGGGTCATGCTGTAAAGGAGTTGGGTTACCGAATCGTGCAAATCCCGGCCCAGCCGCTGGCGTTCTACAGAAGCGACCGTTTTCTTTAGCTCTTGGCGAAGTTGGTGGTTCTGAATGATGACGCCGATTTGGCGGGCTAAAGCGACCAGCAAAGTTATCTCACCCATTGTGAATGCATTGTCGGTAGCCCGATAACAGCTCAGCCAGCCATGTGATTGTCCACCGGCCAATAAGGAACAGCCCAAGTAAATAGGGTAGCGAGGCAATTGCAAGCCAACCGGTAAGGAATGCGTATGTCGCTGCGGCGTAATCAATAGCGGATCATCAACCCTATTAATAATTGCAGAAAAATCAGGAGATAAACGAATATGGCGCATGTCCTCGGCGTTTTTATCAGCCAGCAAGCGATGACCTACCAAATCCAGAGTGGTCTGATCATCAGATAACAGATGGACAGCCAACGCCTCACATAAATTAAGCTGCATGATACGGTTTAAAGCCGGCTGCAGAATTTCAAGTACATTCGGTTGGTCACCCGTTAACATCGTCAAATCGGTAAATGCGGCTAACTCTTGCGTGCGTTCACTGACCCGTTCTTCCAATTCGCCATATGAAGTTTTTAGTTCTTCAAAAAGCTCGGTTTGCCCTGCCTGAGATTGTTTTAGCGATTGGGTCAAATCATTGAAAGATCCCGTTAGATAGCCAATCTCGTCATGAAAGGTTACCGGAACGGGCTTATTTAATTCACCTAGGTTCACCTGCCTTACCCCCTGCAGCAAATTATCCAGAGGTTTTACCAATATGCGCCGGAAGAATTGGGGGAATACTAGAAGAACCAGGGCACTGGATATGAAGATAATCAGCAGCCACTCGATCACAATAGGGCTCAAGTAGGTTTTTATGTCCGTTTCGGAAAATCCGATTTCATATGCCAACTCGTCATCGATAAAGATATAACCGTGATATTCTTCCTGAGAATTGGCCAGGGGATTAAGCTGATAACGCGGCATATACCACCATGAATTATTGGAAAGTTCAGGGAGCATGCCTTCCTCTTGCCGGCCCCAGCCAGAGATATTTTCATCTCCATTATTCTCAAGAAGCAGAGCCAGATCGAAATCACGCTCTTCATCCGCGAGGTAAAGCTGCCGGTGAGCAGTGGCATCTTTAGGATTGGCAGAATCCCAGGAAACGACATAAGCAACCTGGCGCGGGGTGGTGATCAGATCCTCAGTTTGGATCAAGGCTTCTTCAATGCCCGCTGTGATCTGCCACCGATCGACATAATAATCCTTATCCGCCAGATAAACATCGACCGCGCCAAATATGGCGAAAATGAGCAGCACGGTTGCTAAAGTGATGCCAACCAATTTGGCCATGAAGCTGTCAACTTCTGGCGCATAGTTCAAATAAACCAAGGAGATCGTGATCACAGCCAAGAGTGACCCAATATTGGAAAGGATAAACCCGAATGGATTTGGAAAACTGAATAGGGTTTGTAAACCTGGCAGAAAAGCCAAAGACAAGGCTAAAGCCAGATTGCGCAAAGTCTTAGCCTTCTCTCCCCGTGGGTGAACCAATAAGTGCCAAATATTGCCCGCGTTTTGATGAAGTGAATCCAGGTTGGTTCGTGTGGATAATTGCACCGATCGGCGCAAGAAAATGATGATGATGAGTAGGGTGGCCAGCGGCAGCAGTAAAAGATAGAGATCATTGACATTCAAATCCGGCACCCAGCGAAAAAGAAAAAGATAATCAAAGAAAATGGAGTAGGCCAGGGCCAATAGGGTCAGGCTACTCATGGCCACCAGAACAATCCTGGCTTCCAAGGAACGCTCATCATCTCCAATACTGTAGGCAAAATCCGCCATTGCAATACTGCCGGCAATAATAAAGAAATCTTGCCAGGGATTGAACAAACTGTCCCAAAACAAAAAGGCATTGGTCAAGATGGTGGCTGCACCGGAAAGAGCAACCAGGCTGAAAAATGCGATCAAAGACCATGTCGCCCGCGTTTTTGCCTCGAGGCGCCAGAGGTAAAAAGCGATGCTCGCCGCCAGGATAAGCAGGGTTAAACCAATAATGGCATAGCCGCCAAAGGCGATATTGACCGGATGCGTCATGCTGGTCATTTTATCGCCAACCATTGTCCAATGCATTCTTAATCAGAAAATCTATTTTTAGGTCAAAGAGACCGTAACTATCGGGCGTCAAAACTTCAATTGCGCAAAGTAAGGCTCAACTGTGTGAACTAGTCCGATCAGACTAGGTAAGATCATCCCCATGCCTGATGTTCTTTTCAATAATTATTCTATAGTGTGTCATATCAATTTATCGAAGAATAAATATTCGCTGGATCCGCTCCCCTGAACGAATTGCACACTACCCCAAAAAACAGAACGGTTGTCCTTGTCTCCCTACCGGGTATCGCACACAACGTCTTACTTAATTTGCTGCGTACATTGCCGCAGACCTCGGTTTATGAGGCTTATGGGGCACTATCTGCTTTTGAATTTATCGAGAGTAATCACGTAGATGCCATCATAGTGAATACAAATTTGCTTTTGTCCGAAAGATTAGCACTTGTGAGGCGCATCAAGAGTTGTTTTCCATCTATCCAATGCATCGTTTTAACAATGACAACCCGCAATCATGAATCGATTCGAACATCTGGTGCAGATCAGATTCTTATGCAAGATACGTCACTTGCTGAGATGGAAAGGACCATATTGGCTTGGTGAATACAATTTTTAACAACACTAACTTCGCTGTTCCCTACGATATCGCAGGGGAGAAGAAACAGAACCGCAAATGTTAAGAATGATAGTTAGATCGGACATCCGCTTGGAGAAACAGAAATGAGAAGCAAACCCTTTACCATTATGTTGTTCATATTGATTATTTTATTACTGGCAGCCTGCCAGTCACAGGAGCCCGATGCAACGGCCACCCCAGAACCGGCTGCACCGACGGAACAGGCCGTTCCAGCCACAGAGGAATCACAAGAACCTACCGCTGAACCAACTGAAATGGTTTCAGAAACAGACTCGAGTGAGCAGGGCGTATCGCCCGCCTTCGAACTGTTGGACGAATGCTTCGTCGAAATGCCGGCAGGTATTGATTACGAATGTGGCACTGTCACCGTGCCTGAGTTCCATGGTCAGGATGATGGACGCAGCATGACGCTGGGGGTCATTCGCCTGTTGTCGTCGGCCGAATCGCCGGCCGAACCGTTGTTCATCGCTTCCGGTGGTCCCGGCGGCTCGCTTATGGACAGCGTTCCCTTAACAACGGACGCGATTGTCAATGACGACACATCCGCCTTTGCCCAACTCCTCTCCAACCGAGATTTGGTCTACTTTACCCAACGCGGCACGTTATATGCCGACCCGGCATTGATGTGCGATCTTGACCAGTTTGACCCTTACCTGAACGCAGTGGGCGCCGGCTTGCCAGTAGAAGAACGGGAGCAAGCGGAAGTTGACTCATTTAAAGCCTGCTATGACAGTTACGTGGACGCAGGCGTTGACTTTACGGCCTACAATAGCGTTGAAAGCGCGGCCGATGTGAACAGCATTCGCCAAGCGCTCGGCTACGATCAGCTCATTTACTACGGTGAATCGTACGGCACGCTCCTGGGGCAACACGTCATGCGCGACTTCCCAGAGACGCTTACGGCCGTCATCCTGGATGGCGCCGTGCCGATCAGTGCGCCTAGCTGGGTGACCCAATTGGATGCCAAGTATCAGGCCTCATTGGACTACGTGATAGGGCTGTGCGCGGTAGACGAAGCCTGTAGCGAGGCCTATCCCAATCTGGCGGATGACATGGAGCGCGTCTATCAGGATCTGCAAAGTGAACCGTACTCCTTCACTCCCCCCATCGGGGTTTCCATACCCCTAGACGAGAATCTGGCCTCTATCTCCATATACGATAGTTTCTATTCGTCGGCCCTGGCGGCCAATCTTCCGCTGGCGGTGGATAGCGTGCTGAATGACCGCGAAGATGAACGGATCAACAGTCTCCTCGCCAGGTTCTTTCCATCGCTTTCCAGTTTGAGTTGGCTAACACACTATGCGGTGATCTGTTCTGAAGACCCTATCACTTCCGTCGATGACGCCACATCGTTGGACGATCCTTCCTATAGTGTAATCAGCGAGTTCATTCGCTCCGATACCTTTGTATATGCAGAGATGTGTAAGCTCATGGACTTGCCGGTTCTACCTGATGAGACTGATGCCCCCATCAACAGCGATCTACCCGTACTACTTCTCAGCGGCGCCTTCGATCCGATCACCCCGGCGTTCACTGCAGAAGAGACATTAGTTACGCTACCGAATAGCTTCGCCTTCGAGTTTCCTTATGGCGGGCACGTGCAGTTCCTGACCGGGAATACATGCGCGGAAAGCATAGTCATGTCGTTCATCGCCGACCCGACGACAGAACCGGATAGCAGTTGTATCACCGAGACGCTGCCATTGGAATTCGCCCTACCGGCAGAGACCGAAGCGACTGATCAGAGCGCTTTGACCTCTGAGTTCTGGCTCTGGACTTCGTTCACCAACCCAGCAGAATCATTCGACGTCGAAATGCCAGAGAACTACATACTTCTCTTCAATGAAGCCGGCACAGTCAATATCGGCGCTGACTGCAATAATGCCAGTGGCAACTATACATTCGATGGCAGCAGTATGACCATCGAACTTGGCCCCATGACGATGGCTTCTTGCGAAGAGGGATCGCGCAGCGACCAGTTTGTGAACTTGCTGGGAAATGCGGCTATCGCCTTCTTTGAGGATGGTAATTTGTATATTGATCTGATGGCCGATGGTGGCACGATGGTATTTACCCCTGAAGAATAATGAATCAAGTTCTATTAATCACATATAA
The DNA here is from genome assembly GCA_024638855.1 of Chloroflexota bacterium. Classification (GTDB taxonomy): domain Bacteria; phylum Chloroflexota; class Anaerolineae; order Promineifilales; family Promineifilaceae; genus UBA11865. The sequence continues at coordinate 5,553 of JAHEJP010000165.1, read as the reverse complement.
GGAGATTTAACATGTCAAAAGAAAAAGAAATGCAAATCATCGCGGCCAACTTTGAAACAATAGATGGCGCCAAGCTCGCATTGGAGGCGATTAAGAAGTCCTATGTGGAACGTGGACACGCGGCTATCCTAACGAAATCAGCCGAAGGCAAAGTAAAAGTGAAAGATACTTTCAATTGGGGCGTCTTTGCTGGCTCCTTTGGCGGTGCTGCTATCGGTGTTATTCTCATGGCTATATTGGGCGGAGCCGCTGTGTTAGGCGCAGCCGTCGTTGGTGGTGTCGTCGGTGGTATCATCGGCAAGAAGAAACACCCAAACTTCCCCACAGCTGAGCTAAAAAGAATGGCTGAATCTCTGGAGCCAGATCATTCTATGATTGTCCTGCTCACCGATTCGGCTTCGGCGGCACAGGCTGAACGCATTTTGTCGGAATCTGGCGGCCAACACATCAGCCATCCGATAAGCGCTGATTTAATCAATGAAGTGGAAAAGGCGTTAGCTGATGCAGCAGAAGACGGTGCTGATACAGCGGCAGAATCTGATGGGGTTGCTGCCTAGGTGCAGATAACAATCTGAACATTTGAATAACAATGTTAAATGTGGTTTCATAACTGTATGAGACCACTCTATGTACGACAATTAACAACAGAAGAAATAGAGACCTTGACTCAGGGACTACGATCTCCATCGGCCTTTACGGTACGTCGCAGTCAAATTCTTCTCAAAAGCCATGAAAGGCAAAAGCCGCAGGCGATTGCTCAATCCTTGCATTGTAGTGATCAAACAGTGCGTGTGGCGATTCATGCATTCAACCAAGAGGGTCTGGGCAGTTTGGCGGAAAAATCGCATGCCCGCCATGACCAGGCACCTATGATTGATGAGAGTGGCTGTGAGCGCTTGCAGGAACTGGTGCGTTTGTCGCCCCGTACCTTCGGTCATGAGATGAGTGTCTGGACGCGACCGTTGTTGGCGCAACAGCTTCATCAAGAAGGGTATACCACCAGCGAAGTAGGGGTGACCTCCATTAGCAATGCGCTGGCTCGGGTGGGCATCTCCTGGCGTCGGGCCAAGAAATGGATACATAGTCCTGACCCACACTATGAACACCGAAAAAAAGACGAGACGACCTGAAGGCAGCGACCAGAAAACGAGATGATTGGATGTTAGTCGACCAGGACGAATGTTGGTTTAGTCGCTTTGCTCAACCCCAGATGCACGCCTTCGCCACTGCTGAAGGCAATTTACGGTTGGTACAACGAGAACCGGAAAAAGGGGAATCTGACAAAGCGATTGCTTGCTATGGCGCTGTCTGTGACCAAACCAAAGAGCACTTTTTCTGCTTTGCTGATGGTCAGCCTAATAGTGAGAAAAGCATCGCTTTCTTGTCCACCTTGTTAGCTGTGGCTAAAGCGCGTTGCCAGCGGGTCTTGGTTGTCATTTGGGACCGGGCCACCTGGCATCTGTCCAAGAAACTAATCAGGTGGGTGCGGCAACACAATCGCCAAGCTAAGCAGGAGGGCCAGGGTGTCCGCTTGCTAACCTGTTTGTTACCAACCAAGAGTCCCTGGTTGAACCCGATGGAACCAATCTGGCTGCATGCCAAACGGAAAGTGATGGAACCCGATGGTGATTTATCTGTCAAGGTGCTCAAAGAGCGTTTGTGCTCTCATTTTCGTACAAATCTTGTAGATGCATCACTCAAGGTCTCAGCCTGATTTATGCACTAGGGTTATCGAGTAGTAACTATATAGTCCAGACGAGGTCTGAGCTTGTCGAAGCTCGGTTCCGCCTTCGACAGCTCAGGCTGCACCTGCATAGATGCATTGAGAAATTGTTCAAGCATGACGGCCGTTTTCGCGGTAAGAGAACGAAAAGCGCCGAAATAGCTTGTTTCCGATCTTCTTATGTGTATGCCGTCACTGACCTGGCGCTTGAAAAGGCTGAGGCCTGGATTCAAGCGCAGCAAAGATAGCAGCCCTTTTTTTGGAGCAAAATCCATATGACGAATATATTGAAGTTTTTCGTTTTTATCCTTTTGACACTTATTTTTCTGACTGCTTGTGGTGGAGACGAAACGCCAACACCATCGGTGGCACCGCCAGATCCTACAGCTGATGAGTCAACAGAAGACTCGGAAGCGGCAACGGCCGTTCCTCCCACAGAAGAACCAACCGAAGCAACACCTGAAACAGAAGCAGAAATGACAGACGCCATGGCTACTTTCGAACCATTAGAAACCTGTTTCGTCGAAATGCCAGAAGATGTTGAATTTGAATGTGGTACGGTGACCGTGCCGGAATTTTATGGTGAGGATAACGGCCGTACCATCACAATAGGCGTCATTCGTTTGCTGACAAACGCCGATTCGCCTGCCGAGCCGATGTTCTTTGCTTCAGGTGGCCCTGGCAGTTCGCTGATAGACAGCGTGCCCTTAGTCGCCGCTGCGGCTCTTGAAGATGAGACAGCCCCTTACGCCCAACTCCTCGCCGACCGCGATTTGGTTTTCTTCACGCAGCGCGGCACCGCCTATGCCGATCCGGAATTGGTGTGCGATTTTGAGACGTTTGATAAATCCATTGACCTCCTTCTTGACGGTTCAACTGCGGCAGAACGGGAGCAAGAAGAGGTGCAAGCAATTCAGGGTTGTATGACCGATTTTGCTGACGACGGCGTGGATTTCACTGCCTATAACAGCGTGCAAAGCGCGGCCGATGTCAACGCTATTCGTCAGGCGTTGGGGTATGATCAACTCCTCTTTTATGGAGAATCTTACGGCACGCTGCTGGGTCAGCATGTGATGCGCGATTTCCCGGAGACGTTAACGGCCGTTATTCTCGATGGTACCGCGCCGATTAGTCCCCCCAGTTGGGTGACGCAGTTAGACGCCAAATACCAACACTCATTAGACGTCGTTGTTGGCCTATGTGCTGTCGATGAAGCATGCAATGCCGCCTATCCTTCGCTAGCTGAAGATGTCGAGGCCCTATATCAGAAATTGCAAACGGAGCCCTACAGCTTTGAATATGCTGGCGTGCCTGTTCAGATCGATGAAAATTTGGCTGCTTCAGCTATTTATGACAGTTTCTATACTCCGTTAGCGGTCAGCTATCTTCCCTTAACCATACAAAGCATGCTCAATGATACAGTAGATGAACGCGTCAATATCGTCCTCAATGATGTTGCTTCCTTTTCACCCGGCTTTAGCTTTCCGACGCACTATGCCATCATCTGTTCCGAAGATCCGATCACTTCTCTCGATGACGCCTTATCCCTGGATGATCTCTCTTACAGTTTCATCAGCGAATTTCTACGCGCCGATACTTATGAATACACCGAGATGTGTGAATTTTTGGGCTTACCTGTCTTGCCCGATGACACAGATACCCCCATCAGCAGCGAGCTACCCGTTTTGGTCTTGAGTGGAGCCTTTGATCCCATCACGCCTGCCTTCACAGCCGAGACGATACTGGATACACTGCCCAACAGCTATGCTTTTGAGTTTCCATACCGCGGACACGTACAGTTCATCACGGATAATGCCTGTGCCGCCAGCATTGTGATGGACTTTATCGCTGACCCCACAACCGAACCAGACAGCAATTGTATTGCTGAAATGGAACCACTGGAATTTGAGCTGCCTGCGGAGCAGTCTGAACAACCCGTATTTGGCGAAGGCATTTACTGGCAATGGAGCGCCTTTATCGATCCCGTCAATGGGGAAACCGCCATCGACGATCCCGCCCCGTACACGCTCACTGTAACCGATGAAATCAGTGTGTTAAGTGGCGCCTGCCGCGTGGCCGTGGCGTCAGAACAAGAGGTTACCGAAAGCACCCTCACGTTGACTTATGACCTACCGGACAAGCTAGATGAGGCCTGTGAGGATCCTCCTAACGAAACGCGGTTTTTTGAACTGATGCAGGGCACCGGAAACTATTATCTAAAAAACGGCCGATTATTCATTGACTTAATGGCAGATGCGGGAACGATGGTCTTCATACCCTACGATCCGATCGCCGCCGCCCAGGAAGCACTACGGGTAGAAAGTTGGGACGAAGTATTGACAAACGTCCTAGCTGCGCCGGCGTGCCCAGCTCCTGGTGGCGTACTCTTAGTAGACACGCCCCAAGGTCGCTTCCTAAAAGCAGAAGGTGTTGCCTCGACTGAAGATGGCACACCCCTCACTGTAGCCGATACCTTTGAAATCGGTAGCAATACCAAATCTTTCACAACCGTGTTGGCTCTCCTGTTGCAAGAAGAAGGCGTCTGGTCGTTGGATGATCTTTTGCAAACCTATTTGCCAGAACAGGCAGCAAAACTTACTTACGGCGACGAAGTCACCTTACGCCAATTGGCCCAGAACCACTCTGGTATTCCCGATTACGCCGATCCCATTATTGGTAATTCAATCCTAAATAATGATTTCGAACATGGCTACACCCCAGAAGAGCTAGTCGATTATGCCGTAGAAAATCTAGAGACAAGTTTTGAACCCGGCCAAGATTGGCAATACAGTACGACCAATTTTATCCTGTTGGGCATGGCGATTGAAGCAGTCACCGGCCAGTCGTTGGCAGACCTGTATCAAGTGCGCATTTTTGACCCGTTAGAGATGACCAACTCCTTCCTCCTGGAAGGCGTGCCTGAAGAAGGACAAATCGTCGATGGTTATTACACGCTAGACGATGGTGAAGTAATCAATGTGACAACGTGGAATGGCAGCCAGGGTTGGGCTGGCGGTGGCAATGTCAGCACGGCCGAAGATATGGCGAAATATGCCGCTGGAATTGCCAGTGGTGCGCTGTTTCAAGACCCAGCTTCCTTAGAACAACTGCTAGACTTTGGTGATGGGTTTGTTGGATCGTTCGGAGGATATGGTCTCGGGATTGGGCGTTGGTATGAAGACCCGGAAGTATGGGGGCATGGGGGGCAGACCCCAGGTTTCCAGACTATGTGGGGCGTCTACCCAGAGCAAGAATCCCGGGTCATTTTCTTGACAAATTCGGGATCATGCAATGTAGCATCGGTTGTGCTTCCTATCATGAATGCATCTCCAGATTTGTTTACTCAAGAGATGCCATAAGACAAGAAACAAGGACTAAATCACTTACAGAAGATTAGTGGCTAGAGATTGGAGAGTGAGTAAGTCTTTAATCTCCGATCTCAGTTCCATAGGTTATTTTAATACCGTCCTTAAATAGGGAGTATCTGAAATTCTGGATACTTTCTTTGTAGGAATCCTCAAGCTTAGATAATATTAGCATCAATAGGCTCATTTACAACAACGTTGCAAATCAGGCCTCACGGTTTTTAACATAACCACTAATTGTTAAAGGATTCGACCACGAGTAGAATGACATCACGGCCGTGATTCCAGTTCGCCGGATACACATCCGTGAGGCCACAAGTTCAAGTCTTGTCGCGCCCACTTTTTCCCCTTTTCTGTGCACATCAGCCTCAATGTTAGATATTCTTACCAGAGGTGGCGAGAAATATCTGTCGTTTGCTTATACGGTTCATGTCCCAACGGATGTAAACCGTGCTCCAACCAGAA
>JAHEJP010000532.1 GCA_024638855.1 Chloroflexota bacterium | reverse complement strand
CTCACGAACCCATTCCCCTTCTCAGTGCTTTAGGCCGCGCTCCCAAACGCCCGGCATTGCAAGGACCATCACCCTTCACTACCTGCCAAAATTCATCCCAATCGATTTCGTCAAAAATCCAGTTACCACTCGCTTGGTCAAAATGCAAATCAGGATCGGGAAGACTCAACCCCAAAGCATGCATCTCAGGCACCAGTTCGTTCACAAACACTTGTCTCAACTCGTCATTGCTTCTCGTTTTGACGGCCTAACGCATCAACACACTGCTATTAGTCGACACGTCGTCTGGCAATCCAAATATCATCAACGTTGGCCACCACCATCGATTGATGGCATCTTGCACCATGGTTTTTTGCCTTGGTGTCCCTTTTGAGTAGCGGATGACCATTTCTTTACCCTGCTTCATATGAAAGCCTTCTTCGGCCGATATCCTTACCATAGCCCGTACATAGGGTCCATATGAGGAACGAGCCAACATCGTTTGATTCTTAATCGCTGCACCATCTACCAGCCAACCAATGACGCCAATGGAAGCCCGGTTCAATGCTGGATAATTGAATACGCTAGCGTATTTCGCCCGGCCAGCCAATAGAGGTTCGATCATTTCTTCCCTGGTAGCTCCCAAGGTTTCGGCCGCATGATGGAGATATTAACCGTGGCCTCCTTCATCCTGAACCTTAGCCATTAAGACCATCTTTCTCCGAAGATTTGGAGCACGGGTAATCCACGCTCCTTCTGGCAACATACCCATGATTTCGCTATGGGCATGCTGAGAGATCATTCGTATAAGTTGCCGGTGATACTCATCAGGCATCCAGTCACCAGGCCCAATTTTCTCTCCTCGGGCAATACGTTCTTCGAAAAGACTCAATTGATCTTCGTTCTGGCTACCCTCAAAAATCATGTTCGCACCTCACACCTGCCCATCCATAATAATGTAAGCCGAATTATCGCCGTACCTTGAAAGTCCAAAACTTCAGCTTACTCTGAATCACTCTTTTTCCCGACCAACTTAATAATAACAGTCTAAATACTCAGCGAACAATAGACGCACCGATATCATCCACAACCACCAATTCAGCCAATTAATCGAATAGGACTGAAGTCATCTTGTGAAAGGGACGAAAATTCTTATTATTTAGTTTAGGGCTAATATATCTAATACTTAATAATATGTTTGGCGGCTCCAAAGTTCTTATATTTAATTAATGTATTTTGCTACTGAAATCAGTAGCCGTACCTTAACAACGTAACAGGGCTGGGACATCGAATGCATTGGCCGGCAGCAGGGTAGCGCTTGTATTAGTAAGCATGCGGCCAAAAAGACCGTAAGCTTAAGGGGGTCTTTCCAATGTTTAAATCATCGGGTAAACGATGGTTGCCAATTATTTATTCTATCGTGCTTCTTTTTATCTTCATTTTTCTAACTGTTGCGGTGGTCACAGCACAAGGTACTTGTTATGATGACCGCCAGGGTGCCGACGACGAACCAGGACAAAAAGACTTGAACCGGTTTTGCCTCGACCATGAGGTAGAGCCCCCCTTGGATGTTTCCGTCTCTTTCCATTGGGATCAGGCCGGCTGGACTGGTAACAATAGTGGCGATGCCTGCTTATTGTTCGACACCAATGGCAACGGGCGAGCCGATTATTCATTCTGTGAGACAATTCAATTTGATCCTGCACATCACCAGCACTCAGAATTGTATCAATGTACAGCCGATAGCCGTGCCGATAGGTGTATGGGTAGACAACAAATCGTCGGTGCAACCGAATGCACTGCCTCTATGGTGGAAGATTCGGATCCCTTCCATCCAGGCAAGGCCGATACGGTAGCCTATTGCGATCTGGACTTTGACACCTTGTTGGGTACCGACCAGGGGATTCTGCTGGATGTTTGCAGTTATCCCTCAAACATTCCGAATTCAGACCCATCGGATTGTATCTTTTCGCCCGTCGGGCCAACGGCAGTTAGCTTATCACAGATTAACGCTACGCCGTCATCGGCAATATTCGGACAGAGCTCGATATCGTTGCTGGCTACAGCCTGCCTACTTAGCACGTTCATTCTGGTCCTTTGGTCTCTCTACCGGCGAACCTGAAGCACGCTTGCCAAGGCTTTCACGTTTCGAGTAATTCACAAGATAGCCTCCCACTGCGAGTAGGCCAATGACACCTGACAGGTATCAAACGAGATCCGGGTTGTAATTGTCGATAATCAAGCCGGCAAGCAATGGACCAAAGGCAAAGGGTATTGTCCATTTAAAACCGAAAACGGCCATATAACGTCCTCTCATAACCTCGGGAGCGAACTGGGCCACCAATGCTTGGGAGACGGGTGAAACGATTATATTTCCGACCCTAATAATGACGATTGCCAGAATGAGTGGTGACCAGGCCGAATAGTGTAAATCCAACTGCATAAAGAGCAGTGCCAATGGCCATCATCAGCATCGCCGGTCGTCTTGCTATCCGTCTGGTAATTCGGTCACAGTCCCCATCATCAAACTCGATAAGGCGCTGACGACCAGGCCAAAAACAATCATCCAGCGTCGGCCGAGATGATCCGTAAGCCGAAACGATCGGTGACAAACAGAGCAAAAAAAGGGAAGAGAAGCGCCCCACCCAGGCGATTGATAAACGTCGCCCCTATGAGCGTTCAAAAAGTTCCTGGATAGTCTCGGTAAATGCCCCTGGCAGCGGCAAACATCCAAGAACCTCTCAGATAAGTAGGTTTCTCAGATGATTAATCGAAACAACAAGGAGCGTAAAAACCAGGCGGCGAGCAGAACGATCATTGGGCTGAAATCCATACCAGCCGATGCTGGCATAATTCTCCGGACCGGAGCAAGGATTGGCTCCGTCACACGAAAAACCAGCTCTCGAAGTTCATAAGGCCCGAAGTTGACATAAGAAAATATTATTCGAGCAAAGATCA
>JAHEJP010000531.1 GCA_024638855.1 Chloroflexota bacterium | reverse complement strand
CAGGCAAATAGTGTACTGGCTGTCTGGAACTTATCGGATGTATGGAGAAAACCGAATGAACGAAGTCGTTGTTGTTAGTGCAGTTAGGACACCAATTGGTAGACATGGCGGAAGATTATCGTCCGTACGCCCGGACGATCTGGCAGCCCTGGTGATTAGAGAGGCAGTTAATCGAGCGGGCATCGGCCCTGAAATGGTTGAAGAAGTTTATTTGGGCTGTGCTAATCAAGCAGGCGAAGACAATCGAAATATAGCCCGAATGGCAACATTACTAGCCGGCTTCCCTTATCATATCCCAGCAGTAACCTTCAATCGATTGTGTGCCAGCGGACTCAATGCGATTAACCAGGCGGCTAGAGCCATCAGAGTTGGCGAGGGAGATATTTATGTCGCCGGCGGGGTTGAAAGCATGTCCAGAGCGCCTTATTCCTTTCCCAAGAATCCTAGGGCTTGGGGTCCACCGGGCAATATTACCGGTTATGATACAACGCTGGGTTGGCGATTCCCCAATCCAAAAATGGAGGCTCTATTTCCTCTCGAAGCAATGGGTGAAACGGCCGAAAACATTTATGCCATGAGTTGCGCCGACAATATTGAGGGCGGCCAAATCACCCGGGAAGCACAGGATAGGTTTGCTTTGGAGAGCCAACGCAAGGCTTGTGCGGCTATCAATGAAGGGCGTTTTAACGATGAAGTGATGCCCGTATCGATTCCTCAAAGAAAAGCGGATCCAGTGGTCATGGACACTGATGAGCATCCAAGGATAAAAAAGGGAGATAATGGTTATGAATTGGCAACCAGCATCGAATTATTGTCAAAGTTAAAGCCTGCCTTTCGCCGAGAAGGCACGGTAACGGCCGGTAACGCGAGTGGCCTGAACGATGGCGCTGCTGCTCTGGTCTTGATGTCTACTGCGAAGGCGGCAGAATTGGGGCTAAACCCACTTGCCACTTGGATTTCATCGGCTGCTGCTGGCGTTGATCCCCGAACGATGGGTTTAGGCCCGGTACCCGCGACAAGAAAAGCACTGAAACGCGCAGGTGTGTCATTGAATGAAATTGATCTCATCGAATTAAATGAAGCCTTCGCGGTTCAATCACTGGCTGTCATTCATGAGCTAAGATTGAATCAACAGATCGTCAATGTCAATGGCGGGGCAATTGCCCTTGGTCATCCACTAGGATGTTCTGGCGCCCGGATCTTGACAACTTTGATTCACGAAATGCAACGTCGAAAAAGTGAGGGCCGGCGAATGATTTACGGTCTGGCGACATTATGTGTAGGCGTCGGGCAGGGTGAAGCGACAATTATTAAAATGTAAGCGATATTACCTGTGAAACATAAAAATCGAATGTGTTGAAGGGATTAATATGCTAGCATTTGTTACTGGGGGCACCGGATTTATTGGAGCAAACTTGGTCGAGGGCCTGTCCAATCATGGATTGTCTTCCCGAGTCTTACTTCGGGAAAACTCGTCTCGGGCTGCGTTGGATGGATTAGAATACGAGACTGCCGTCGCCGATATCTTGGATCCGCCAGAACTACTAGCCGATATGATAGCCGGCTGTGATTGGGTATTTCACGTTGCTGCGGTATCGGATTATTGGCGGAGTGGCACAGAGCGTTTGTATGAAATTAATGTTCAAGGTACAAAAAACGTGATAGACGCCGCTAAGATCGCTGGGGTGAAGCGGTTTGTATTCACCAGTTCAGTAGCTGCTTTGGGTATCCCTGAAGATGGCCATTTATTGAATGAAGAAAGCGTCTTTAACATCGAACCAAAACGGATGCCCTATGGTCACAGCAAACATTTAGCCGAAATTGAGGTGCAGAAAGCAGTTCTAGACGGTCTAAATGCAGTCATAGTAAATCCATCAATCGTTTTGGGTGCGCGAGATATCAATCTGATTTCGGGCTCAATTATCATTGAGGCTTCACGAGGACTGGCCCGTTTTTATCCTCCAGGTGGCGTCAATTACATCGCCGTAGAAGATGTTGTTGCCGGCCATATAGCGGCCGCCGAACGCGGTCGAATCAGTGAGCGCTATGTATTGGCAAATGAAAATTTGAGCTATAGAGAATCTTTCAATATCATTTGTGATCTGGTGGGCCGGCCGCGGCCGAGATTACGTTTACCTCGTTGGTCTTTACCGCTGATTGCTTCAGCCGTGTCTGGTGCCCGCCTGTTGCTGGGCACGCGAGTGCCAATAGATTCGAATCAAGTGATTTTGTCCGGATCCATGATTTTTGCCGATGGCCGGAAGGCAACTAAGGAATTTTTATTACCACAAACCCCTTTCACTCGTGCTGTTCAAAATACATATGATTGGTACAATAATAATGGTTACTTATAGTTCCTTGCACAGATATATAAGATAGACCTAGGAGGGCTCAATGGGCGTTTCAGCTGTAGCTTATAACTCGCCGTTCGAATCAATGAGCGAGGACAAATGGATAAACAGCCGACAATGGGATCTGGTGTTTATCAGCCTCAGTGTTGTTTTAGTGACTGTGCCGTACCTTGCGTGGCTATTCCTGCGCGATGTGCTTCATGTAGAGGCTGATGCGGGGCGGCAAGCTGTTAATCTAATGATTGCCGTCGTGATTGGGGGACCTCATATGTACGCCACTTTTACTCGTACAGCCTTGGATAAAGGGTTTCGAGCGAAATATGGTGGCTTCGTTCGTTCGTCAATAATCATTCCTCTTTTGGTGATAACGCTGGCCTTGACGAATCTGACCTTGCTGCTAACCATTTTCTTCTTCTGGGCTTCAGTGCACGTATTACACCAAATCATATATGTCGTTGAATCATATAATGAGAAAGCCAAGTCTGCGCCGGAAAAGACGAGCCTTTCTCCGATATCCAAGATGATTGATTTTGCAGTCGTTTTGACGGCCTTATACCCGATAGCAGCTTATAGAATCGCTATTAGCCAAG
>JAHEJP010000530.1 GCA_024638855.1 Chloroflexota bacterium | reverse complement strand
TGAGCTATAAGATCGTCGACTACACGGGTGGGTATAGTGAGACAGATGTGGAGGAATTGCAGCGAGCTATCGACGCGGCCGTGCCCGAATCGGTGCTACTGCAGGCATCCATCCTGCGCGGCAAGCTGACCTCCTCTGACGGCAGCGATCGCGCTTCATCAACCGAAACGCCTACACCGACGCTTGGTGTCACTGAAACCGCCCCGATAACTCCCAGCCCAGAAGCGACGGCTACCCACACGGCGGCGCCGACTGTAGCGCTGACTGAGGAACCTGCCATCGAAACACCACCACCAACCGAAGAGCCGACCCCAACGGCGGAACTCACCGAAGAACCGACCCCAACCGGGGAACCTACTGAAGAGCCCCCTGAAAGGCCAACGCCGACTGAGGAGCCAATCGAAGAACCGACTCCAGAACCGGCCAACAATTGACAACTGTATTCGGAAAAGGCAAGCTGAATTTACTTCCATCCCAACGGCCAGTTCGCAGACCTGTGGGGAGGCGCGATGGTGCCCGAGCACCGGGGATGGGGGCTACTCACAGCGGTGCTGGCGGCACGAGTGCAAGAGATAGAATTGAAAATTCACTACGCGATTCGTTTCGTCAGGCGGAGTTAGTCAATTATGAGATCCGCCAGAGCGACCTGCTGGAAGTGGTTGCTACTGTCCGACAGCCGGTCGCTAACTTAGATAGCAGCGGCGAAATCATTGCTGCCCGTGATTCGTTGGAGGAACTTCTCGACCAGCCAGTGAAACTGTCTGTGGTTAACGAACCAAGGGACGGACTGAAGCTTTCTCCTGTGCTAAGAGTCCGAATACTCATTCTAGAAATTAAAGTCTGGAATCACTATTCGCTCATGAGTTACTGCACGCACTAGCATCTCAGGTATTTCGCTCATGACCAACCAGCAAACGCTTTCATTGTTGAATTATAGCTTTTCCTTATGCTATGCTGGGAGGGTCAAACGCAAACTTGGAGCTCACATAATTTTTACAAAAAGAATTGACCTTATACACGTGAGCGGTCAACCCCCATCGCTTCTGCGATATCATTCACTAAACATCGAGCAAAGTGGTCATTTGAACGAGTTTTTCATATCATTGCCTTTATTGTATGATGCAAGAGCGATAGAGTTCAAATGGCACAAATATCTTCCACAGAGCCATCAATTGTCGTTCTTTTGAAGGTACAGTACTAATAAAGTCTGCTCCTATGACCCAACAATCCGAGATTAACTATCAATTAGCACTCCGTGATTTTCAACGCGCCAGGCAGCAAGCCGTGATGCAGCAACTTCTGGCACGCTTTCGCAGAGAAGGCACAAGATTGCTTCCCTTCAAAGAGATCGAGGGACAACTCCATCCCACAGGTGAAACGATTGAGCATGGGACGCAGGAGATTCCACTGAATAAGATTGTTGGCAGCGTCGCCCGCTACAAGGATTTCACCCACAGTTTTCTGCCTAAACACGATGCTGATCAGGAACGATGGGCAGGCTTGAGAGCGGCCATGGATGATATGGTTGGGATCCCACCTATTGATGTTTATCAGCTTGGGGATGCCTATTTCGTACAGGATGGCAACCATCGCGTATCAATTGCCCGCCGTTTAGATAGCAAGACCATCACTGCTCATGTGATTGAAATCAAGACAAGGGTGCCCTTTTCGAGTGATGATGATCCCAATGAAATCATTTGCAAAGCACACTACGTCGATTTTCTGGAACAGACCAACCTGGACGAATTGCGCCCTGGCGCTGATCTGATGATGACCTTTTGCGGCCAATACCAGACCCTATTAGACCAAATAGAGGCCGGATATGATGCCACCGCAAGGGATAATGATTTGCCAGGCAGGTCAGGCAGTTGGGACCAAGCTGTGGTTGATTGGTACGATCAAATCTACTTACCGATCATCTATATCATCCGTGAACTAGGCATCCTGCACCACTTTCCTGAAAGAACAGAAGCGGATATTTACTTGCTTCTTTCTGAACGCCGGGACGAATTGGAGCAGGAACTGGGTTGGCATGTCGATTTGGAAACCGGCGTTTCCGATCTGGTTATCTCCTCGAAAGAGCCACGCGGCCTATTTAGGCGATTTAGACAATTGATCGGCCCCAAACAAGCCAGCGAACCAGAACCTGGCTTGTGGCGACAGCAGCAGCTGGCCCGCGGGCGTTACCATCACTTATTCAAATATATCTTGGTAGCCTTGGACGGTAGCGAGGAAAACTGGCAAACGTTTGAAAACTACCTCAAATTTAATTTTGACGAGGACCATTTCCTCGGCCTGCATGTCGTTTCTGATGAAACAGCATTAGACAGTGATTACATTCACCAGATTCAGGAAAGATTCAGTAGGGAGATCGAAAAAGCTGGGATGGCGTGGGAATTTGCAGTTGAGGTAGGCGATAACCCGGTTCAGGTCATCAACAAACGGGCAGCCTGGGTCGATTTAGTGATAGTACGTGGAAACCGCACACCAGACAGCCAACCGCTAGCGACAATCAGCCCTGAGCTAAAACTACTTGTCCAGAAATGCCCGCGTCCAATCCATGTAACGCCGGATGGTTCTCAATCCGATTTCAGCCGGGCTATTCTGGCTTATGATGGCAGCCCCAAAGCGAATGAAGCCCTATTCATAGCCACCTATTTAACGGCACGGTGGCAAAAATCATTAACTGTCGTGACAGTAGAAACCCCTTATACTTCCGCGGCTGCTATGCAGCGTGCCAAGAGATACCTTGCAGCGCATGGACTAGTTGATGTGAACTTCGTTTTAAGAAAGGGGCCCATAGCCGAAATGGTGCTGGAAACTGCGGAAACATATGATTGCAACCTACTCTTGATGGGCGGCTTCAGCTTTCGCTCCCTCCGGCATTTGGATCTGGGTAGTTCGGCCGAGCGCATCTTACGCGAGTTCCCCCATCCAATGTT
>JAHEJP010000164.1 GCA_024638855.1 Chloroflexota bacterium | reverse complement strand
ATGAATCAAGGCAAGGAAAGGGAGCGGCCGTGCGCACCGGCATGTTAACTGCGAACGGCGAGTTCTTATTTATGGCCGATGCCGACCTATCTATGCCTATTGATGAAGTGAACAAGTTTTTACCACCAATAATTGGCCCATATGATGTTGCCATCGCCAGCCGTGAAGTAGCCGGTGCGGTCCGATACAATGAGCCAGGCTACCGTCACCTAATGGGCCGAATTTTTAATCTCATTGTAAAAATTCTTGCGGTTCCTGGCTTTCAGGACACTCAGTGTGGCTTCAAGTGCTTCCGGCGTCAGGCGGCATTAGATATATTAAATAGTCAAAGTATCGACGGCTGGGCTTTTGATGTGGAACTCCTTTTTATTGCCCAACAACGGGGATATAAGATTGTTGAGGTGCCAATTAACTGGTATTACCGGGCGAATAGCCGTATCAATCCAGTCCGCGACGCAATCGAGATGGTGCGAGAGGTGATCCGAATCCGCCTAAACGGCTATCGGGGTCGATACGATCCCCAACCTTCCAGCGTGCCGAGTCTCGATACCTAAGCAAACCGCCATAGATTCTTCGGGAATGATCGCCTCAGCGGCAGTTTACTTCTTAGCAATTGCGCTTACGAATTCTCATTTCATACCAGATAAAATTATACAATTGCATTTAATCTTGGTTCAAATAATATGCCGACCATCGAGTTTGAGCTGTCTATACGGGAAGAATTTGGGACTTTTTTGATTGCCGGGATCGACGAAGCCGGCCGGGGAGCCATTGCCGGACCTGTTGTGGCCGCAGCAGTCATCTTACCCCTGAATCAGCCCGGTAAACTTGAATTACTCGACGCTGTTAACGACTCTAAACAGGTATCTCCTAAACAGCGAGAAGAATTATTCAAGATCATCCTATCAACAGCCATCGCTACAAGTGTAGCGGCCATTTCTGCACCACAGATTGACGAGCTTGGTATAATACCTGCCAATGCTATGGCCATGACGACGGCCGTAAATATGTTGAATCCAATTCCTGAGTTTCTGCTAATCGATGGTCGCATGCGACTTAGGAAGTTATCTATTCACCAAAAATCCATTATTCGCGGTGATAGTTTAAGCCTCTCCATTGCGGCTGCTTCCATCCTGGCCAAAGTGACCCGTGATAGGCACATGGTTGAAATGAATGCTATCTATCCCGATTACAACTTTTCTAGTCACAAAGGATATTGTACGCCTGGTCATCAAGCTGAAGTCGGAAAAGTTGGCCCCTGCCCGATTCACCGGTACTCCTTCGCGCCAATCCGGCAAACGCTTTTAGATTGATCCCATGGCCAATCACTCTTCTAGCCTCAGCCTCTATCTCCATATTCCCTTCTGTCGTCAACGCTGCTCATATTGCGACTTCAATACGTATACATCCGTTAGCGATTTAAGGGATGCTTATACCAACGCCTTGAGCCAGGAAATTCGTTATCTAAGCACAGAGCGCAATTTATTTGCTCACACTGTCTTTCTGGGAGGTGGGACGCCATCGTTGATACCGGCCGAGGGAATCAGAGAACTTCTCAAAGCTGTTCGAGAAGTTTTTAACCTCTCGAACGATAACGAAATTTCAATGGAGATCAATCCGGAGTCAGTAGATAAAATCTATCTTCAGAAGATCCGAGATCTGGGTGTTAATCGCTTAAGTATTGGCGTGCAAAGTTCACTATCAACCGAGCTTCAATTATTGGGACGAGAACACGACTTTGATGCGGCTATGAAAGCTGCCGAATCAAGCCGAGAGGTAGGTTTTGAAAATATCAATCTCGATCTGATTTTTGGCCTTCCGGGGCAGAAGCTCGCTAACTGGCGAACGAGTTTACAAGATATTCTAGAATTAGATCCCGACCATCTGAGCTTATATTGCCTGACGATTGAGCCCGGTACGCCAATGCAACGGTGGCTAAATGCTGGAACCATTCAAAGTCCAGATCCTGATCTTGCAGCCGAACAATTTCTTTATGCTTGCGAACTGTTAGCAGAAATGGGCTACGAACACTATGAAATATCCAATTGGGCTCGGCCGGGAAAACAATGCGAGCACAATCTGAGCTATTGGCGCAATCATGAATATCTGGGTTTCGGTGCAGGCGCCCACGGTCACGCGGCAGGATTTCGTTACTCGACTGTGAAACAACCTAGAGTCTATATCCGGCGATTGGGGGAAAAGTTAACCCGTCAAGAATATCCATTCACTCCGGCGACAATCGACGTGCAAAAATTGAGTAAAAGGGAGGCCATGTCGGACACGATGATCACCGAACTCCGACTGTTGCAGGAAGGTCTAGATATCAACTCCTTTGAGGATAAATTTGGAGTCAGCCCACAGGACGCCTATCCAGGCATAATCGAACAGTTAATTAATTGGGAATTGCTGCGGATAAACCGACAGCGATTGTTGTTAACAGAACGTGGATGGTTTTTAAGCAACCAGGTATTTTATCGCTTTATGTAAAGTTTTTTGTCGACTCTGGACTGATTCACAGCAATGCCTATATCAGTAAGATGGAAAGAGTTATTGGAATAACGACAGTTATCATGGCCGGTGGCAAAAGTAGCCGCATGGGAACTGACAAGTCATTTGTTCCCATTTTAGGTAAGCCAATGATCGAGCATGTGTTGGATCGCGTGCAGGGCATTGGCACTCAAGAGATTATCATTTCAAGTAGCCCTCAGAATTACGCTTACCTTGGCCTACCCCTATTTCCAGATCTCTACCCAGATTTGGGTCCTCTCGGAGGTCTTCATGCAGCCCTTCACCACGCACCACAGGCTCACATATTGGTTGTAGCCTGTGATATGCCTTGGCTCAACCGTTCCTTACTCGAATACCTGGTCTCGTTGCGAGATACAGCCGATGCAATTGTGCCGCGTTGGGATCGTTTCCCAGAACCATTGCACGCCGTCTACAGCAAGTCTTGTTTGTTGCCAATCGAGGAAAAGCTCCAAGCAAATTCCCTAAAACTGATTTCTTTTTACCCAAATATTAGGGTTCGCTTTATCGACAAGCCAGAAATCCAGAAATTCGATCCTTTCGGCCGATCGTTTAAAAACGTGAACACACCTGAGGATTTAGATAATCTGGGCGACCTGGAATGAAAAAGACGCTACCATCATCCACTGAGAATAGATAGTAGCGCCTATTCGACTTTACTTTTACTTGCCGACAGGGTATTGCTTGTTTAATTATTCGCCAAAGCCAAATCGGCTGCGTGCAGCGTGTTCTTGAGCAACATGGCGATCGTCATCGGACCTACACCACGAGGCACTGGTGTTATTGCCCCGGCTACTTCTTTGGCCGAATCGAAATCAACATCGCCGACCAAGCGATAACCACGCTTCTTTGTTGGATCTTCTTTTTGGTTGATGCCCACGTCGATGACCGTCGACCCAGGTTTGAGCATATCACCGGTCACCATCTCTCGCCTGCCAATTGCAGCCACGACGATATCGGCATTTCTGGTATGTGCCGCTAGATCTTTTGTCCGGCTGTGGCAGATCGTCACCGTGGCGTTGGCCTTCTGTAGCAGCATTGCTACTGGTAAACCGACGATATTCGACCGGCCGAGTACAACTGCTTCTGCGCCACTTATCTGCGTCCCAGACTTTTCCAGTAAAACCATAACACCATAAGGCGTACATGGTATGAAAAGTGGATCTCGCCCTTTCATGGCCAATCGGCCGATATTCACCGGGTGAAACCCATCGACGTCTTTGCCCAGATCAATCGAATTTAATACTGCTTCTTCATCCAAATGACTTGGCAATGGCAACTGAACCAGTATGCCGTTCACCTCAGGATCTGCATTCAAGTCAGCGACGACTTTTTCCAGGTCTCCCTGAGTGATATCTGCAGGCAATGAATGACCAATTGATCGAATGCCAACTTCGGCGCACCTTTTTTGCTTCATACGCACGTATGTAGATGAGGCTGGATCTTCGCCAACCAAGACTGTCGCCAATCCGGGCACGTATCCATACTTCGCCTGCATGGCTTCAACTGCTTCTTGCACCTCTGCCTGAATTTCTGCTGCTATTTCTTGTCCATTAATAATTTTTGCGGTCATGGCCTTCTACTTTGGTAATATCTTGGTGCCCATGAACTTGTCAAGCCAAATGCTGACAGCCAAGGCTATAAATAAACCCACTAACAAAAAATACGGAATATTTACCGGTAGTTCCGGTCCAACCCAAAATTCAGCTACTGTCGTATTTAGGAGTACCGTTACGATAAAATAGGTGACTCCGTAACCAATAGCCAAAGATAAAACGACCAGTAAAATTCGCTTAACAAGCATATATTCTACTCTCCAATAGCACTTATCAGGGGATTTCGCCCTCGATGCTGAGAACCTCGCGAACGTGGCGAGTCAACTCATCTGGAGTTACTGGCTTGGTCAAATATTTAGTGGCTCCAACGCGTAACCCCGTGTTGACGCTTTCAGGATCTGCCCGCGCACTTAACATAATAATGGGTAAATCAGCCATATCGTCCCGGTTTCGCAACGTTTCGCAAACCTCAAAACCATCCATGCCTGGCATCATGATATCAAGCAGCATTAAATCAGGCTTGCTCCGATCGACCTCGTTTAGGGCTTCGTAACCATTCATAGCTTCTTTTACTTCGAAGCCGGCACGAACAAGTATCAAACGCAGCATGCTGCGAGCTGTTGGTTCATCGTCGACGACTAGAACTGATTGACTCAAGCCATTTCCTCTTTCGTTGGGCACTTATCCGTATTGTATTCGAAACTAGGATTCGGGCAATGGATTCTCGTTGATTCCGGTAGACTCTTTCTCGGATTGCCTCGTCCATATACCATCAACATATCGAATCATCAGATTGTCCGAGCTATCATAACTGTAATGCAAATATAATGGCCGCTCAGACGAGTCCATGTCCAAGACCCGGGGCAACAGCCAGGATAGATCCTCAACTAATTCGGCTAGAGGAAGCCGATTTGACGGGATCCATTTTAGTTTGCCTTCGACAGAATCAACCGTTTTGCGTTGGGCACACCAGCCGGTGAAAACAAACATTAAGATGCCTAATTCAGGATCTCCGGCATCGATGTTTACGACCGCTTTTAATGTAAGAGCGTTGGGTTCCAGACCAGTTTCTTCGCGTAATTCTCGGCGTGCAGCCGTATAAATGTCCTCTCCAACCTCCACATGTCCACCGACGCCATTATATAGGTTTGGCCAAATCCGTTTCGAAGGCGCTCCTTTTAGCAATAACACATCCTGGCCATTTCGCAGAAATATCAATACTCGGGGTATCGCTCGATAACGAGTTTTTCCGGCTCGCAACCCCTGGTCGTTCTGCCCCATTTACTCGCGCCTCTAGGAAGGAAACTAGCCTGCCATCAGGAGGATCCAGCCTCACCGCCAATTACCTTGTCAACGCTGGCGATCAAATCCTGGGGACCAAAGGGTTTGCTGATGAAATCACTGACCTGGGCTATGTGTAAGGCCATAGCTCTGTCAATTTCATTGGATTTTGCAGTTACAATAATGACCGGTATATCACGAAGATCTTTGTTTGCCCTCATTCTCTGGAGAACTTCCCAACCATCCACTTCTGGCATCATAAGATCCAACAGAATAAGGTCAGGGATCACCTCGGCCGCCCTTTGAAGACCTTCTTCCCCTCCCAGTGCGCCACTAACACGATAGCCACGCCTTCCCAAGACGATCTTGAATAAATCGATCATCTCTCGTTCATCTTCGATACACAGAATCTTCTTTACGTTTTCAACCATATTCTACTCAGACAGCTATGCTTCCTTCATTGGTATAAAATCAAGAATATCACTGGCTTAAAAGTCGCTGGTAGATTATCACAAGGGATCCAGCTTGTCTAGATGGTCCAGTCACAAAAAAACACCGTTTCAAGGCAGTTTTTGGCCCGTGCCTCGATGCCCTGGCCGGCAATTGCGGTGAAATTTTGTCCATCGCCGAATAAATATCCTATCAAATTATCCTTATCAAGCTTTTGACATTATCCAGTCGATTTGGCATAATCGGCCAATTAATACTCTAAAGGCTTTGATGGAGACGAGTAACCAGAGAAGATCTGTTTAGCGAACCTGAGTTGGTGCGAGTCAGGCACAGGTAATCTGGCAAAAATCACTCTTGAGCTGCCAATCGAAAATATTGTCGTCTCAACTTAACAAGTAAACGGGTTGAGCAAGTATGAGTAGGCTTGGTCGTATTCATCCCACGTTATCGGGAGTGCGATGATAGCCATCAGCAGATGGTTGTTATTGACTAAGTGCCTGGCCATCGATCTTCGATTGAGGGCTTGGAAAGTGGGTGGTACCACGGAGATCTAAGCGCCTTCGTCCCTATATAGGATGAAGGCGTTGTTGATTTTATACAGACTTTCTTGGTGATTATTCACAAAGCTTGGATAGAGAACTTGGTTCAAAAAAGGAAGAGAACTGAGGGTAAATAGATGACAGAGCTGCTTTATTTGGTGGATTCTTACATACAGAGTTTTTTCGGGACTATCGTCGAGCAACTGGATGGCGCTGTCGTTCTTGATAGAACTGCCTTTTACCCAGGAGGCGGCGGACAGCCTGCTGATAGCGGCCACCTGTCTGATGGGACACAAAACTGGAAAGTAACCAAGGTTAAACGTGTGGGTGGAAAACTGGCCCATTTTATTGACGGTGGATTGCCTCTCCCTGGAACTAATATTGAAGGTAAACTGGACTGGGAACGGAGATACCAGCTCATGCGGACGCATACGGCGCTTCACATACTGTGCGGCGTCATCTGGCGCGATTACCAGTCCTCAGTCACCGGCGGAAACATGGAACCGCTCAAGGGGAGAATGGACTTTGAATTCGAGACGATGCGGCAAGAATTAGTGGCCGAGATTAATCTCGCTATTAACAAAGAAGTGATCAATGAAAGAGATGTTAGAGAAAAGATCTTACCTCGAGAAGAAGCCTTTCAGATCCCTGACTTAATTCGAACCAAGATCAATCTGCTTCCAAAAGGTATTAAAGAAGTACGCACCGTCGAGATCGTTGGTTTGGATCTCCAAGCTGATGGTGGTACCCATGTCGCCAACACACGTGAAGTTGGTCATATTCAAGTTGTGGACTACAAAAGTAAAGGCAAAATCAATAAGAGACTATACATAGAACTTGACTACCCAGAAGGGGACTGATGCGTTGGTAACCCAAATCAAATGGTAACCAACGGAACTAACCAAAACGGTTGAAGATCGATCTTCCTCATTATTACAAAATTATGCGTTTTATCATTCGTGAACAAGATTATGAGAAACTAATAGCCTCCGGCAGATTTCGGTGCGAAATGCAAGATCGAGCAACCGGAGCATACGAGTCCTGGCGACAAACGAGTGTGGTTGGGGGTTATGGTTTTATCCGCGTTGATTTGGATCGAAGGGAAACCTCGAAGACGGTAACAACTTTGTATCATCTGGCTATTAGCCCAAGTAGTAGACCAGATAGACTTAAGTTTCGTCACTTCGAACAGATGAAAGAAATTGTTGGTGACGTTCAGATTCAGGAAGGGTATGTGACCCTAAGCAGGCAACTTAACGGCCGCCGATATGATGAAGAGTTACGGGTAGAACCGGGTTTTAGATTCTGGTTTCCATCGACGATCGGCTTCTCAATGTTGTGCAATCAGGATATTAGAGAAGGTTCGCTCACAACCATTACCCTTGACCCAGAGCAGGATTTTAAACTAGTAGATAGAAATGTCACCATTGAATGGCAGGAAAAGGAAAGGCTCACAGTTGCCGATCGGAGTACAGTCGTGCAACGCTGTTTGATTATCACCAATAAACAGACCCACGTCGTCTGGTTAGATGAACATCGATGGCCCATTATTTTGCAGTACGCCGACGGTAGACGAGCCATCGAAACTCAACCTATACGCTATTGAAAACGACATTCTATGGCAAGGGCAGGCAGGCCGAATTTGTTGATTTGAAAAAGACTACCGTCCTTCGGCTTGCTAGAAGAGAAAAGTGCTGCTCTTCCCAATCACTTAAATAAAAAGGATACTTGCCGGATTGGAGATAGATCATTATGACGTTTAAGGACGTACCAACTAAAGTTGATTTTGTTGCGCATGAGAGAGAAATTCTCGATTTTTGGCAAGATAACCAGGCGTTCGAAAAGTTGCGCGAACTGCGATCAACAAGCGACAAGCATTGGAGCTTTATCGATGGACCGATAACTGCCAACAATCCAATGGGCGTTCACCATGCCTGGGGAAGGACTTACAAAGATCTCTACCAACGATTTAAGGCCATGCAAGGTTTCAATCAACGTTGGCAAAATGGTTTTGATTGTCAAGGATTGTGGGTTGAAGTTAACGTCGAGCGAGAGCTAGGTTTCAATAGCAAACGTGAAATCGAAGAGTATGGCCTGGCTCGCTTCGTTAAGCGCTGCAAAATGCGCGTGCTCAATTATTCTGCTGTTCAAACCGAGCAGTCAATCCGTCTCGGATACTGGATGGATTGGAACGATACAGAACAGCTGAGATACCTGAGTGATTTACTAGAAGAAGATGCCCAGCAAGTTGTGACTATTGAAGGACCAAAGGGACCGGTTAGTGGTACAGTCGAATCTTTGGTCGGCCGGCTGGGTCTACCTGAGCTTGGTGGATCTTACTTCACCTTCAGCGACGAAAATAATTATCAGATTTGGGGATTTCTTCAAAAATGTTTCGAAAATGGCTGGATATTTAAGGGGCGCGATGTAATGCCCTGGTGCGCTCGCTGCGGCACCGGTATTAGCCAACACGAAATAGTCACAGACGGTTACCTGGAAATCGTCCATGAATCGGTCTTTCTCAAATTTCCAGTCGTCTCCAAAGGATCGTTTGGAAGTGGTCTAGACGAAAACAATCAAGATCAGTCGAAGGAAGCGCTCCTCGTTTGGACGACAACCCCATGGACACTCACTAGCAATGTGGCCGCGGCGGTTGGCCCAGATCTGACCTATGTAAAAGTACAACAGAGGGAAGATGGCTGGATCTATTACCTGGCCAAGGAAGCTGTGGAAAACTCATTAATTGGCGACTATAAAGTCATTGGAGAGCTAAAAGGCTCCGAAATGGTCGGCTGGCAGTATGATGGCCCATTCGATGATTTGAGTGAAGTAAAGACTGAATTCGCCGCCCATGATTACAGACACCGGGTGATCACCTGGAAAGAAGTCGGCGCCGATGAAGGAACTGGCATCGTTCATATCGCTCCTGGATGTGGTGCAGAAGACTTTGAGTTAAGCCGGGAATACGATTTGCCGGTCATTGCTCCTCTAGACGAAAATGGCATCTATGTTCAGGGATTTGACTGGTTGACAGGGCAACATGTTAATGATGTAACTGAGGACATATTTGCCAGATTGCGAAGTAATGGCGCCTATTATAGGAAGCAACGATACCCGCACCGCTATCCCCATTGTTGGCGTTGTGGCGAAGAATTAGTTTACCGCTTGGTAGACGAATGGTTCATCAATACCGGACCCGTTTATGATAAGCCTCGTTCTGAATTAAGCGAAGAAGAAAAGGTGAATAGCCTACGCTATCAAATTATGGATGTTGTGGACCAGATCCGCTGGGTTCCTGGATTTGGGCACGATCGCGAGATCGATTGGCTACATAATATGCATGACTGGATGATCAGCAAAAAACGATATTATGGCTTGGCTCTACCCATCTGGGTTTGTGAAGATTCAAGTTGCAGCCATTTTCATGTTGTCGGCGACGAACACGAGTTAAAAGAGAGAGCAATCGAAGGGTGGGAGGAATTTGAGGGACACGCACCCCACCGGCCCTATATTGACGCTGTAAAAATCGCTTGCCCAAAATGTGGCGGTCGCTCCAGTCGTATCAGCGATGTTGGCAATCCCTGGCTGGATGCCGGAATCGTCGCTTACAGTACCCTGGGATACAGAAATGATCCCGAGTACTGGGAAAAGTGGTTTCCTGCTGATTGGATTAGCGAAAGCTTTCCGGGCCAATTCCGTAATTGGTTCTACAGCTTACTCGCCCAAAGTACAGTTTTGACCAACCGCCCACCGTTTATGAGCCTCTTCGGTTATGCCTCACTACTTGCGGAAGACGGGCGAGAAATGCACAAGTCATGGGGCAATGCCATCGAGTTTAACGAAGCGGCCGATCTTATTGGTGCCGACACCATGCGTTGGCTTTTCGCCAGCCATAAACCCGAACAAAATTTACTCTTTGGCATTAATGCAGGCAATGAAACACGCCGTCAATTCATGATACCGATCTGGAATGTCTACTCATTCCTAGTGACTTACGCCAACCTAGATAACTGGTTGCCGGGAGATGATTTGAATCCGGCTCTTGACAAGCCCAAGTCGAACATCGTCTCACCCGTTTCGTCCAATGCCCAGCTCGACGAATGGATATTAACCAGGTTGGACAAGACCATACTCGAGGTAACAGAACACCTTGAAGATTATCGAGCCGAACGAGCCACGGCCTCCCTGGAAGCCTTGCTCGATGATCTGTCAAATTGGTATGTTCGTCGCTCCCGCCGTCGCTTCTGGAAAAGCGAAGCGGACGATGATAAGGCTGCTGCTTATGCAACCTTATATATCGTGTTGGTCCAAATGATCAAACTTTTGGCACCCTTTGTACCATTTACTTCCGAAGTGATTTACCAGAACCTGGTGAGAAATGTCTTTGCCGAAGCGCCCTTAAGCGTGCACCACACAGATTGGCCGCAAGCAGATCCAGATGCTCTGGACAATGCGCTTCTCGGTAAGATGCGATTGGCTATCAACGTTGCTGGTCTTGGCCGTTCGGCTCGTAGTGCGGCTGATTTTAAACTCCGACAGCCACTCGCCAAGGCCAGAGTTAATGTAGGTACTCAAAGAGAACAACGGGACCTGCTCGAATTGGTAGACGTACTGACCG
>JAHEJP010000529.1 GCA_024638855.1 Chloroflexota bacterium | reverse complement strand
AATCCTATCAACGTCCTTTGTCATATCATATCTAAGCTGAAGAATGAAGATGGTCTCATCCAGATCCCTGGATTTTATGATGTGGTTAAGCCTCTTAGTGAGGAAGAAAAAAAGATAATGGCGGAATGGACTGTCGATGAGCAGACCTTGCTACTTGAGACAGGTGTTCCGGCATTGGGTGGAGAAACCAATTATTCTTTAGCGGAACGAATGGGAGCTCGGCCGACGCTAGATGTTAACGGGATATATGGCGGCTACACAGGTGATGGGTCCAAGACCGTGTTGCCATCCTCAGCCCACGCCAAAATCTCGATGCGATTGGTACCGAATCAAGCGTGCGATACAGTCTACAAGCAACTTAAGGATTATTTGGAAAAAATTAGCCCGGCGACTGTCAAAGTTAATTGCACATTCGGGCATGGAAGCTCTGCAAGCATTGTCAACTACAAAATACCTGCTATGCAGGCAGCCCTGAAAGCATACGAGCAAGTATTCGGCATCAAACCAGTACTCGTTAGGGAAGGGGGGTCCATTCCTGTCGTAAGCTCCTTTAAGGATGTTCTCGGTTTGGAAACAATACTAATGGGATTTGGTTTGCCAGATGATCGGATACACGCCCCAAATGAGCGATTTTATTTGCCGAACCTCTATAAAGGCATAGAGACAATGATTCGCTTTGTCGATATTTACTCAAGAACAAGCTAGCTGTTGTCGCTATCAAAACTCATTCGAAGCAAAATGTGCGTTGTCCATTGCGCCTAGCCAGGATGGGTTTAGGAACCCGCTACCTGATTGCCATCTGAGGACACAATCGAATACGGCATTGCCATAGTATTGTAGGCGAATCCGACTGCTCCATTCTGGTCAATGGCGATAAGTCCGCCTTGCCCACCAACTCGCTCGTTCAAGAGATTGATAGCAGCGTCACAGGCCTCTTGAGTCGAGTAGCCCTGGACCATAAAATCGCAAACGCTTTTGCTTATCACGACTTTCATCAACGCTTCTCCCTGTCCTGTTGCGCTGACTGCTCCGATGCGGTTATCGGCATATCCTCCGCAGCCAATCAATGGGCTATCCCCGACCCGTCCAGGCTCCTTGAAATTTGTACCGCCAGTTGAGGTTGCAGCTGCCAGGTTGCCCAGAATGTCCAACGCGACAGCTCCGACTGTGTCACCGATAGGGCTAATGACTGATCGATTTTCTGGGGCTTGATTGGCGTTTTGTTTCCTTAAGTCTTCATATTTTTTTAATTGACCCTCAGTTACGAGATCGTCAACATCGCACCTTGGAATGCCATTGATCTCGATAAAACTTTCTGCACCCGATCCAACGAGAAAATTATGGCGGCTATTGGTCATAATTATTCTTGCAGCACTGATCGGGTTTTTGATTCTCTGGACGGCAGCTATTGCTCCAAAATCCAACGACGAACCATCAACAATGAGTGCATCCATTTCAATCATGCCACGGCTATTAAGGTAGCTTCCACGCCCGGCATCAAAGATAGGTGAATCTTCCAGGACGCGAACCGCAGCTTCCACAGCATCTAGGGCTGATCCACCCGCTTTGAGAAAAACTAATCCTCTTTGTGCAGCGTCCTGGCAAACGGCTACTGCCTGGTCCAACTTATCATCATGGCTATCCCAGCTCCCTGCACCCCCATGTACAATGATTACTGGTTCCATTCTTACCTCCTAGGAAGGATGGTAACTTAAGACTTTATAAGGTCAAGGGCTTATTGACACGAGTTACCGCTTTGTTATAATTTGGTCGAGTATGATCCTCAGTAGCTCAACGGCAGAGCAATCGGCTGTTAACCGATGGGTTGTTGGTTCGAATCCAACCTGAGGAGTAATTGAGGCGGTGGCTCAAACCACCGCCTTTTTGATTAGATAACTGAATATTGAGATAGGCTTTATGTGCTGATGTCAGTTTAAAGGGGAAAGTTAAGATGTCTGATTTTCGATTGATGCGACAACTGGCAAAAAATGAAGGTGGTAAGATTATTTTGCTCGTGCTCGATGGATTGGGCGGCATGCCTATGAATGAATATGTTGAAACAACATTGGAGTTCGCTGAAACGCCAAATATGGACCGTTTGGCCGCAGAAGGAACTCTTGGCCTTAGCCATCCGATTTCGACAGGTATTACTCCTGGAAGCGGTCCCGCTCACCTGTCCTTATTTGGTTACGATCCGCTTGGAACTCCTGTTGGGCGTGGCGTATTGTCCGCCTTAGGAATTGGCTTTGATTTAAAGCCGGAAGATGTTGCCGCAAGAGGTAATTTTTGCACCATCGATGATTCTGGATTCATCTCCGATCGAAGGGCTGGACGTATTAGTAGCGAAGAGGCTTCTCCTCTAGTTAGGGAACTCGATCAGATCATCATCCCTACTGTGGATGCTTTCGTCAAGCAAGTAAAAGAATATCGATTCACGCTCGTTTTGCGTGGAGATGGACTCAACGGCATGCTAGCGGATACAGATCCCCAAGCGGTTGGCAAAGCTCCTCTGCCGGTACGGGCCCTCGAGCCAGAAGCCATTCATACTGCAGAACTTGTCCAATCCTGGCTGGATAAGGCGAGCGAAGTGTTGCGCGATTATCACCCGGCTAACATGGTCACCCTACGAGGATTTGGTCAGGATCCGGTTTTGCCTAAGTTTGACGAAGTTTATAAGCTCAGGGCGGCGTGCGTTGCCGTATACCCAATGTATAAAGGGGTTTCCCGTCTTGTCGGAATGGATGTCTTAAAGACAGGAGCCGATTTCACGCCCCGTGACGAATTTAAGGTTGTTGCGGATCATTGGGATGATTATGATTTCTTCTTCGTTCATATTAAACCAACGGATAGTCGTGGTGAAGATGGTAACTTTGAAGCAAAGGCGGCGGTTATCGAATCGGTCGATCTGGCGCTTAATGGTTTACTTGACCTCAATCCGGATGT
>JAHEJP010000163.1 GCA_024638855.1 Chloroflexota bacterium | reverse complement strand
TGGAAATTTTTTCTGGCAATCCTTCCCTTTGATAAACACTATCCAGCATCGCAAAGTGAACTGAACGACGTTCCCAGTACCGCAAAGCAAAATTTTCGTCGTGTAGACGATACTGCACAAGTGGCTTTTCGATACAGTCGAACAAACAACCGCTTAGCGACCAACGAAGCCAAAGCTCCCAATCATCCATTCCTGGCTTAAATCCTCCCCACTTGATGGGGCAATGTCTTCGAAACAAAGCTGATGAAGGCATAATATGGTGACCTAACACTAGTTGTTCTAAGATATTCCCTCGCTGAGTCTCAGGCCAGATAGGGAAAGGCAGTTTCTTCCCATCCTGATCGATCAACTGGACAAGCGTGTAAACGACGTCGACTTGTTCATTGCTCTCGAGAAAAAGAAGGCATCTGGCCAACATCTTTTCCTGCCAGATATCATCAGAATCGAGACAAACCAGATATTGACCATGGGCGTGACGCAAGCCACTATTCCTGGCGGCAGCATTGCCTTGATTATCCTGACGAAGCAATCTCAGATTGTGATCCATATAGGGCAGTATTGCGCTTTCCACATCCTCAGTCGAACCATCGTCGACAATGATCAACTCCCAGTTCTCGTAAGTCTGGGCAACAACGCTATCAAGTGTCTTCCTAAGTAACACTGTTCGATTAAAGACTGGTATGACAATGCTGATGAGAGGAGAGGATTGGACACTCATTCTATATAGCCCATTGAACGAAGGTGAGACAACATGCTTGATTCTTCATCTCGATCCAGTTCTGGCTTATCCACTGGTCTCTTGATATTTGGTTCGCAGTACAATACGTCGCAACGTTTTCGGTAAGTCTCTTGGAATAAGTTCAACCAGGGGTGCCCCTCCAAATTCGTTGGAAGTGGTTCGCTAAGGCAATAAAGCAATGTCGGAAACACATCTACTAATGTTGCTCCCGTAATGATTGAACCCGGTATGATCTCAGGTCCAGCCAATACTGCGATTCCATCCAAAGAGTGAACCCCACTCCAATCACCAGGACCCGGAGAAATTGTCGGACGAATCGCAGGTTCCACCAATCCTGAGACAATATGGTAATGTTCAGCTACTTGAAATAGGATGTCTGGAGCGGAACTGGCATATGGCCCTGTATACAACTCCTCCCGGTTCCAGGTATGATTAATGATGGGCTGCCCAGAGCGAGGATCCTGCAAGGACATTAGCCACTGCTGCAGGTCTTGCCTGTTATTAAAATAAATACTTTCCCCGTCGCCATCATTACTAGGCGAATTTTCAGCATTAATAACGATGCCACCAATAGGATCGGCGAGGTGAAAACCATGTGCCTTGGTTAAAGACCAATTTATACCAGTTTTTGAGAAATCATCGGGTATAAAGTCTCTCCTTTTTGCGCTTTTTCCTGCAAGAAAACGCCGGTGAAGAGCTCGAACGAACCTCTTGCCAGGAAATTCCCGATAGGTATGTTGCCAATTGCCGCTTTGTAACAAAGCGTTGATATGTACCTCATATTTCCCACGGCCGGTTGCCCCATGATCCGATAAGGCGAGCACATAGCTTTCTGGACCGACCAGCTCAAGAAGCTTTCCCAGTCCTTCATCGGCCAGGCGATAGAAATTTTTGATGGCGTCACTGTAAGG
Organism: Chloroflexota bacterium; assembly: GCA_024638855.1. GTDB lineage: Bacteria > Chloroflexota > Anaerolineae > Promineifilales > Promineifilaceae > UBA11865. Next base: position 9,352 of record JAHEJP010000163.1, on the reverse strand, counting down.
TGACGAGGCTTCTTGCTGATCTCGCTCTAGATTGAAGGACGAATAACGCCAGTACCTGTGTTGGATACTGTCCAGTGAATGAAGGTGAAACCAAAAAAGATCAAATGGCCCTTCTTCTTGAAGAAGTTGAGTTCCGTATCGAAAGTGGTCTTTAGTGTTAGTAACCAGCTCTTCAAAATATTCTCTAGTGTCGAAACTGTGGAGATGCTCGGGATTAACATATCCGCTCATAGGCCCAAGTCGTTCCTCCAAGTCTGGAGGCGACGTATAAGCCCGCCGCAGGTCCGGCGTTATCGGGCCAGAAACCATCAAGCCATTGACTGGCCAAGGAGGGTAAGTTAAAGGAATGTTGAAGGCGCCAACGCGGAAACCCCGCTGGCTCAAGGTGTCAAAAATCGTCGAACCCGCATAGGTGCTGGAAGAGACGAGCTCCGCCGAGCGGCCGTGTATTTGAGCAAGGTCGAGATGGCGAAAATCATAGACGCCATGCTGCCCTGGATTCAAACCGGTCATTGCTGTTACCCAGGCGGCAGGCGATAAAGGTGGGATAGTTGAGCGGATGACCCCCATTGCGCCTCGAACAATTAGCCCAGCCAGGTTTGGCATTTCACCCATCTCTAACAACGGTTCGCAAACCTGTAACGTGGCTGAATCCAGGCCAACTACCAGCAAACGCGCCTGGCCAAAACTATCATGTTGAATTCGTTCGGAAATACTCAACTATTACACTCCTGTAGACAAGTATTTCGTAGTAAATATAAGAGGTATTGGATCAGCAAATCTTGGTAAAAGCTACATCGTTTTAAGGGTCCAAGACCCATTCGCTGGTTGGCACATAGATTCCCATAATCTCCGTAGCCATATTGCCTGGTCCATTAACAGTAAAATGAAGCGAGTATGCCATCGCCAGGCTTTCAACATTTGTGCTATCGACGATAATGACTTCCGCTTGATACTTGCCTCCATAAAGTTGCAAAGGGGCTAAGCGTAAGCCAAAAGTGCCCTCACCCTCGAAGACTAAATTATCTAATCTAGCACCCTCCTGGTTCGACCTCACGGTAAAACAAGGTGTGCCATCATCACGCCAAAGCCGGACATGTAGTATTGGCTTGATCAGTCGATCGTATGCATGATACCGTACGTTTATCGATGCCGATTGATGATAATCAAAATGCGAGATTTCTTGTCCGGTTTCATCACCGGTTATAGTTACATCGATGATATCTACCAGGTTTCCAGTGGGTCCGCCAGAGGCTTTTTCCTGACCACCGATATCCACAGTTCTCTTTCGTAGATATTGTTCATATGTTTTTATTGTTTGCTCACTGGATCCGTCCAGGAGGATATTTCCCTCTACGAGCAAAATTGCTCGCTGGCAAATAGAGGCAACCATATGGGCGTTATGGGAAACAAAGATCAATGCAGTCCCCTGCTGGCGCAATTGTTCCATCCTGGCCAAGCATTTCTGCCTGAAACCAGCATCGCCAACAGCTAATACTTCATCCACCAACAAAATGTCGGGTTCAAGCTGAGCAGCTACAGCGAAGGCTAATCGGACATACATCCCTGATGAGTAACGTTTGAGCGGGGTGTCCAAAAACTTTTCCAACTCAGAAAAATCGACGATGCTATCGAATAAACTCTGAATTTCCTTGCGTTTAATGCCCAGAATCGAACCATAGAGATAAATGTTTTCACGACCCGTCAGCTCGGGGTGGAAACCGGCCCCCAACTCGAGCAGTGACGCTAGCCGGCCGTCGACTTGAACATAGCCGGCCGTTGGCTTGGTAATTCCAGCGACGATGCGCAGCGTTGTCGATTTTCCGGCGCCATTAGGACCAATTAAGCCTAATGTTTCTCCCTTTGTAAGGCTGAAAGTTACATTCTGCAGGGCATAAAATCGATTATCCTTGCTAGAGACACTTAGTCCGCTTAAAGCCTCGCCGAACGCACGTCTTAGCGAGCCGGCGCCAAGTACGCCCAAGCGGTATTCTTTTGAAACTTCCTGAAGACTTACAACAGAAGTCATACGTCAGATAATGTCGACGAACATCGGCTCGACGCGCTTGAAAAAAAAGTAGCCAACAACCAACAGCACCGTGGAAACGATAATTCCCAGGCTCAAAGTTGACCATACCGGAGGCAAGCCCATTAACAATATTGCGCGATAAGATTCAATGATGCCGACCATAGGATTTAGATTATAGAGTGGCTTAAGCCGATCAGGCACAAGTGCGGCCGGATAGACAATTGGGGTGGCATACATCCAGATCTGGATTAGCAAGGGGATGATGAACCGAATGTCGCGAAAGAATACATTCAGAGCAGATCCGAAAAGAATCACTCCGGCTGATAGTCCAATTTGGATGATTACGAGAAGCGGCAGCCAGAGGATCTGGATAGAAACTGGGATCCGATAAACGATGAAGAGGCCGACCAATATCAACGAAGCAAAACAAAAATCCACAAACGTGGCTCCGATCGTACCAAAAGGCAAAATTTCCCTTGGAAAAGATGCTTTTGTAATCAAATTCATTTGCCCGACCAGGCTAGGAATCCCTTGACCGAGCGAATTGGCGAAAAAAGTCCAAGGCACCAGAGCTGTATAGGTGAAAATCGGGTAAGGTATATCGCCAGTCGGCACATTGATAATCATGGAGAATACGACGGTAAATGTTATTGTCAGGGCTAAGGGTTGGAGCACTGCCCACAGCACGCCTAGCAAAGACTGTTTATAACGCACGCTAACTTCACGCCGTGTCCAATACCAAAGAAGTTCTCGGTGCTGTAACAATTCCGACCAATAAGACATCGTGAATCCTGTTACCTCCTATTAAGAAGGTATCGCAGGGTAATTACCAAGCCGATAAAAAGCAGTGAAACGGTTGTCGCGATTAACAATGAAGTCGCACCAGTAACTTCGTCCGGCTGCGCCTGAAGAACGCTGTCTGGTAGGGAATAGGGGGCAGTTGGAACTGCTGCGACTTGTTCTGGTGTCGCTTCAACGAGAGAAGCCTGCGGCAATCGTTCCGAACTGGGTTCAGGGATGATTCCTTCGGGCTTAACCGAAGGTGCGTCCGCAATTCCTTCAGCATACCAAATGCTATTGTGATCATTTTGCCAAACAGCATGCAGCCGGTTTCCTTGGGTTATCTCTATTTCCATTTTTTCTAAGGTACCGCTTACACCTTGACTTATTACTTCAAAGTCGCTCCAGTTCGCTCCATTAAACTCACTGTGGACTACAATCGCGTCATTGGCCAGGCCGAAAACCGCATGCAGGTGGTTGGCGGAATCCAAAGCGTAATCACCACCGCTTAAGCCGCTGCCCTTTTCTGGCAATGTAATGGGTTTAGGGTCGGACCAACTCTTACCACCATCTTCTGACACGATGTGATACCTACCACCTGCCCCTGCCCGGCCGGCAAACAAAACATGAAGATGACCACTCGAATCTTCGGCCAAGGAAAAGGCCAGGCGATCAGGATGTGATATCGATGTGAGCTCGGTCCAGCTTTCTCCACTATCGGCCGAACGAAGATAATAGGAACCAAGATCACCGTCAGGGGGAGTAATTGCCGGCAAGACGACGTGCAATGTTCCATCCCCTGCCAGGATCATACGTGGTGGCCGTATAAGTAGTTGATTTCCTGGCAGCCAAGCTATAACCTGAGAAGATTTCACGTTTCCGTTTTCCTCTAACCTTAGATAGTTGATCTGACCCTCTATGTCACCGTAGACGACATGGATTGCATTGCCAATGCTGATTTCGCCGCCAACCTGAAGGTCGGTCAAACCTTTAAGTGGCTGCCACTCCAGGGCCGTTAATGCATCAGGGTGGAAGGCATGGCTATACTGTAACGCCGAATTAACACCGCCGACTACCAAGAATGGACGGCCATATTTGTCAACACTGCCACGTAGACCATTGGTAAAACCTTTGGGTAGTGAAAGCACATCAACCGGTCCAGACCAAGTATCCTCATCCTTGACCATATAATAGATCTGAGATTGCCCGGCCGATTCCCCCACTTCTTCAATGACCTCATTCCAAAACAAATGAAGCCGTCCCGATTCATCACTAAGAAGTATGGGATCGTAGACGTCATTATCGGTTGAATGAAGTTGAACCGGCTGGTTCCATGTGCTTCCCTGGGCTATTGCCAGGTCAGGTAAAACCACTTCTATACCTAACCGTAATACTAGCAGAATCCAAATCAAAATAATCGATCGCTTATTACAGTTCCATTTGAGCAACCTGACTCTATCGGTTGTCCAAATGTGTAAAATTGCCGGTTCTAATCGGGTATAGAGATCACTCATCCAAAGCCATTTTGTTTTGCACTAATATAATTGCGTGTTGAATCACATCTTCGCGGCCTTCATCACCCAAATACTGATACCAATTACGCCGAAGGTTCAACTGGCCCTGTTCAACGTTGACCGTTGACCACAATTTTACCCCCTCATCCAGTCGCCCATTTAGGATCAAAGCCTCGCCCGTCAACTGGCGCGTGGCATTATCCCAAGGCGCCCCCTGATAAGCCAATAGTAGATAACGGAGTGCGTCTTCATATCGGCCTAATGATAGGAACAACTGCCCAAGACGACGGTTTGCACTAGTGTTATGTGGGTCGAGTTCCACAGATTTCTCATAACCCATAATAGTTGATTCTAAATCAACTTCACGGCGGACAGCATCCTGAATTGGGTTATCCGGCCAGTGATATTGGCTTAATTCAGCCTTACTCTGGCGGACTGCTGATAGATTTGATTGGACTCTAGAAATTAGAGGACGCCAAAAAATGATCGAAATCAAAAGAACGAGTAAGAAGGCACCACCTGCAAATCGCCACTGAGAATGGCTGATTTTTACATTGCTAGCCTTCAGTACTGGCACCGCGAACGCAAGCGGGACAAAAAATATTAAGACGGCCCTGCTATTGTAGATAGCGTCATCTAAGAGACCATGCACCAGGAGTACTATTAGTGACATGGCTGCAGAACCTAAGACGATTTTCCGTGACGACGTCCTCTTTCGATGCTTTCGATAATGATTGGGTTGATTATTGTTCGCCTGTTTCTCTGACGCCAAAATCCGTCTTTTTTGGACATTTTTCGAAGTTGAACCTAATGCTCTCCAAACTGCTTCACCCATCAAAAGCCACATCCAGACCAATGCCATCAAGGCAACTATGCCCTGTTCAATAACAATGTCTAGATAAAGGTTGTGGCTATGGGTAATAAAGCCGACGTGGGTCATTAAAACATAGGTTGAATACAACATCATGAATCCATCGAGGCCTGCTCCGGTCAGAGGATAATCAGCCGCCAAAGTTAATGAATTCGCATAAAGATCCGCTCGCATCAGTCCAGATTCGGAAGCTGGGAGGATTCTGATGATTGCCTCTCTTGCCGGCGGGTGGATGAGCATGAACAAGATAATAGTTAACAAAAGGATCAAAGGCGCGACAAATAACCAATATCGCTGCTGTTCAGGTCTATTTTTGGTTAACTTTCGGGACAGGAAACGCCAGCCAATTAATGCAAAAGCAATGCCCAAAGCAAGCCAGGCGCTGCGTGCAGTAGTCAAAAACAATCCAAAAAATATCACAAAAAGGGCAACAAGCCCTATGATCAAGGACCATGAATTCCTTCGTTGTTGAGAAATTACGACCACAGCTCCAGCAAAGGGAGCCAACATAGCCAGGATCCCCCCGGCAACATTGGGATGAAGATGCTCGCCCGGTATAGCCGGCAGAGGAGATTGTAATGCCCGCCCGATGGTCGTAGCAAAGGCCATTTTTTCCGCGTAGGTTTCCCAATCGTGGGTCACGATAAAATACAGGGCAGTGACGACACCCAACAAAGACAGCGTCCAGGCCTGAATCCAGGCATCATTTTTTTTGGCGACCCCCACCCAGTTAGCATACACAAAAAAGATAAGAATTCCGCCAATAATAAGCCAGAACTTCAACCAGGCTGCCTCACGATCGTATGCAGCCCAAACGCTGACTAACGCAGTCAAGAGGAAAATAACAAGCGGAATATCAAATGACGTCCCAATGCTAGGCCGGCCAATCCGGATCCAACGCAAACCCCACGGCACCAACCCAACAATTAATGGTATAAAACCTAGTTGCGGCCAAATAAGCCACAGAGCGGTCGCTAGAGCCGCGAATGATAAATCGATAAATGGAAACCACTTAGGCATAGTGTGCCTAGCTACAACCCACGACTAACGTTTATCACCACGTAGAAAACGAACGCCAATGAAGAATACGACTATGACCAACAATCCAGCAGGTATGATCCCCAATAATGGGCCCGCCAGTGGATTACCGGTATCGAGCGAGAGAGGTAATCCTTCCCCGTCATCGATATCCGTAGGAAATGATATAGTCGGGGTAGGTAATGGCGTGGGAGTTGGCGTAGAGGTGGCTAGGGGGAGCGCCGTTGGGGTCAAGACTGGTAAAGGTGTTGGCGTGACAACTGGAATTTCTAATTCGCGACTGCTAAAGTAAGCCGAATTCTCACCAACACCCGTTTCCGGATCGACAATTGGGACAGTATAAAGAACAGCTAATTTGCCACCTGTCGTCGTGGCAGCCGTCAGTCCCAAGATGTTGGAGTTTTGCAACGCTAATGGCTCGGCTGGCGACCATCGCTTATCGATCCAAATCCAGTGCTTCAGTGAGCCTCTGTCACCTTCTGAGCTCTGTGATTCCGCCCCAGTCTCAGCGCCGGCTTTTAATAGATGCAGCCGGCCGGCGCCATCGATGGTAAATGCGGCCGGACCAACACCGTCGTTCACACCAGATACACGCTGAGATTGTTCCCAGGATATGCCATTATCATTGGATACTTTATGCCATAAGGCTTGAACATCATCAAGCCAGCTAAAATGTAAAAGGCGATCGCCGCCATAATTCATCTGTTGCCATCCCGTGGGACTATTCACCAAGGTGACCGGCTCAGACCAGGTAGCGCCACCATCAGAAGAACGAACATAATGAACAGACTCTGAAATTGGATTCAGCGGCGATGAAAATCGCTTCCAACTCAGGTGAATTACTCCATCTGGGGATACGACGATCTGTGGTTGATCTACCATAGCCCATCCTGCTTCTACAGCATCAAAAACGCGTTGACCCTCGCTCCAACTTTCCCCACCATCTGTGGAAGTAGTCAAATAGATGCCTCTATCCTCGTTCAAGGGAATACTATAGGTCAGATAAATAACTCCGTTGCGATCACTTACCAAAGCCGGTGATGAAGCAGCCGGCCATTTAAGTGGGATCTGAACCGGTGTTGACCATTCAGCGGCCGAGCCAACTCCTGATGTACGACTCTGGCTGAAGGAGATTGACCCTGGTACGCTCTCGTTCCATGCAGCCAGTATCTTGTCCGCACCATCATATACGATCGAATATTGGCTTATGCCGCTATCCGCGGATGATCTCAAAATGATCCTGGGCAAGGCCCAGCTGTTTCCATCCCACCGGCTATAGCTGATGCCAGCATTGTCATCACCCGCCATAAAATCGGACCAAAACGCATGAAGCTGTCCATCATTGTCAGATAAAATAATCGGGTACGTAAGGTCCTGATCGTCAAGAATATTTTCGGCTGGCTGCCAGACCAATGTCAGCGATGGAGCGATTGATTCAGAAAGGGAGGCAGTATCTTGGGACCTGTGCCAGATATCTCCCTTCCCCGATTTGTCGCAGCTGATGACTGACAAACTACCCAATGAATCTTCATTTCCAGAAAAATGTGCCTGAAGACAACCTAAGGCTACAGGACGAAACGTTTCAGGATCGATGAGGGTCGTTAACTGACTCTGCTCAAGTGGAGTTCGCCAAGATAACCCGTCCCAAACCGACATATAAACACTTTCTTCGGTCGCAGCCAGTAGATAGAGTGAGTCATCAGGATCATTCAGCAAAAGGATATCATTAACGCAATTTGGAATTCCATCTAAGATCTGGTACTTGGGCAACCAGCTCAGACCACCGTCTGCAGATAATTGAGTATAGACGCCACATTCCTGACTATCATGTCCGGCTCGCCATATCAGGTGAATCATGCCAGCTGACGCACCGATGCTGATACCTTCAGGACCCAAAGCATCAAAACGATCGGTCGCTTCCCTCCGATCGATGATTGTAGCCTCATCCCAGTTCAAACCGCCATCGTTGGAACGCGTAAAATACAGGTGTTCTAAAGGCGAGTGATCCCAGGTAACCAAAACTTCGTCTGGCTTAGGGGATAGAATAGCCAGATTAGCATCCTCGGCTGAAAGAGACCGGAAGTAAGCAGATTCAGAGAGTATAACAGGCGAAGTCCAGCTCAGTCCCCCATCCTGAGACGACCGATAATAGACTCCGGCCGGGAATAATTCAGAGTCTATCGGTCTTATGTAAACTAAATGCAATTTGCCATCATTATCGACGGTCAAATCCATGGCCAGAGCAGCTTCCGCCAAACGTTGGCGTACACTCCAATCCGTAAACGAGGAAAATCCACCTGGCCTAACCCAGCTATGATAAAGAGCCTCTTCATTATCGGTCCAAACGGCATGGATGAAATCTTCGGTACCGCCAGTACGTAGTTGTGGGCTATACAGGGGCGTCGCTTGATTATCGCGTATCTCTGCTTCATAGAAGCGAGTCCCAAAAGGCAGCTCAACGGCGATTGGCAAGCTCCACTGACCGGATTCCTCATAAGAATAGTAGAAAGAACCGGTCACATCCCGCCATATTAAATGTGTCTGACCAGCGGTATCGACTATGCGAATTGGTTCAGACGTACCACCGGACCGGGATATGTTTAGAGGCTCCGACCACATTTCATTTTTGGATTGAGCAGCCGCTTCAATGCCCATTCCAAGAACGACCAGTAGCAATACAAACAATATAATAGAAAGGAATGATCGAGAAAAAGGTAAATTGATAATTGCTATTCGGGTTCGCATGAATTCTCTGTGAATATACTGTCAGAACGAACCCTACTGTATGGTTGTCGCCAACAGCATTGATGTTTCGGGTGATTGCTAAGGTTCATCATTGAGCTTTGACCATAAAAATGCGTTTGTCCTCAGCTTGGCGAATATCTTTTCCGATTTCCCGGATGAGCCGCGCTGGGACGCCACCAACGACTGTGTACGGTTCCACGTCCTTGTTCACGACTGCCCCCGCAGCGACGACAGATCCTTGACCAATACGTACGCCGTCGGTGATGATCGCGCCAGATCCAAGCCAAACATCATCTTCGATGAGGATGCCCTCAGCCGTAATCCCTTGATCAATAAACGGCCTTTCCCGATCATCGAAAACATGATTAACGGCGA
>JAHEJP010000162.1 GCA_024638855.1 Chloroflexota bacterium | reverse complement strand
GGTCGCGAAGCCATTCGCCGCCATAGCGAGTACGGTAATCGGATGGCAGCTCGGCCGGCAATTCGAGATCAGCCATGACGGCGAAAGCCAGGGCCCAGGAGCGAGGCACGACGTTGATGTCGTACCCACCGCCGCCTAGAGCCAGCCAGCGAGGAGCCAACTTATCGAGAGCTTGGAAGAGGGCCAGGTGTCCAGCCGTGGTCAAGGCCAAGTTAGCCAGTGGATCGTTTACATGGGTATCTACACCCAGCTGGGTGACGACGATATCGGGTTGGAAGCGGGCTAATAAGGGGGGAACAATCTGATCGAAGGCTGACAGATAGGCTTCGTCGCCAGTATAAGGTGGTAGGGGGACATTGACCGAATAACCCTTGCCCCGGCCGCGGCCGGTCTCGTGGACATAGCCGGTGCCGGGAAACAGCGTCCGAGGATCTTGATGCAAGGAGATGGTTAGCACGCGGTCAGTTTCGTAAAAGGCATCCTGGACGCCGTCTCCGTGATGAACGTCGATATCCACATAGGCTACGCGTTGTCCACGCTCCAGCAGCCAGCAAATGGCCACGGCTGCGTCGTTGAAGACGCAGAAACCGGAAGCGAAATCCGGTCCGCCGTGGTGTAAGCCGCCGATGTAACTGAAGGCCACATCACAGCGATCGTCTAACAGCCATTCGGCCGCCTGGAGAGCGCTGCCCACCTTGAGGCCCTCAGATTCATACATGCCGGGGAAAATCGGGTTGTCACCAGGTCCAAAACCCGAACGAGTGGCTGGAAGAGATAGGTCGCCATCGCTTAGAGCTTTGACAAGGCTCACATATTCGGCCGTGTGGAAAAGGCGTAATTCCCCAGGCCTGGCCAGGCGAGGAGCGACCACTTGGACACTCTGTGCCTCGAAAGCGCCATATTCGGCCAGCAATTCGTGAGTCCGCTGCAATCTTTCCGGTTTTAAGGGGTGGTTAGGTCCGTGGCCCCGCTGCCAAACCTCTGGTGATGAAAGAAAAACAGCCCGGGATTCGTTCACGGGATTTGCAAGGCGGCGATATTTGCCGCAATGCCAGTATCTGGTGCGCGGACGATTAGGGTTTCATCGCCGGCAGAGTAGAGGCAAATGACATCCTGACCCTGCCAGCATAATCCGCCATTTTCTTGGCCAGCCGCGTTCGTACCGAATAAGCCGGCCGGGTAGCCGGTGTAGGCATCGGCGAATTCCTGGGCGTCGGCCGGGGTATCCCAGCTTTGCCTGAGGACCATCACCAGAGAATCCTGGCTTTCGTTCATATAAACGGCGTACAGGTCGCCGCCCCATCCGGTAGCGGCCAGATCGACCTCATCCTCGTCCAATTGTTGGGCCAAGTGTTGGCGGAGATAGAATTCTCCCAGGCTGTCCTCGTCGACCAATGACCAACCATCGCCTAAAGTGTCGGTCATGGGCTCTAGCGATACAAGCTGAGGCTGGTCACCGGCCAGATAGCGATCGGGGTGAAGGATGTGCTCGCTGGATTGGGGGAGATTTTGCCAAGCCTGATCGACGGCCTCGTAGCCGCCTTGGGCGAATAAAGCTTCCACGAAGGCCAAGCCACTGATATAGGGAAATTCAAGTTGGCGGGCAAGAATGGGCGGAGCGCTATCTAGCACAGCCGTGTCCAGGGTGAGACTGTCACCCAGCAGTTCTAAGAGTTGTTTCTGTTCGAAGTAACCGCCTGTTAAGTATTGGGTTTGCACCAGGGTAGCGTCGCCCTCGGCCAGGGCTTGCAAGGCGAAAGCGGCTTCTGATTTTAACGAATCGTCGGTCAAAATCTCCAAATCATAATATTGGTCTTGCAGAGCGTGGACGTATTCATGGGCATAGGTCCACTGTTCCAGGGTGTCGAATTCCGGGTCATCGCTGATAGTGACGAATTCATCCGTCTCTGGGTCGTAGAAGCCGGCGATCTCCTCAGCGAACAGATCGAGGGTGAAGTTGTAAATATCGAATTCTGGCGAGAGGAAGTCGAAAGCGCTCAGGGTCAGGGCATCCAAGCGGGCCTCTTCGGGACTATAATCCTCGGCGAATTCCTCTTCTAGGCGTTGGCGTAGTTGGGGCATGGTCAGGGTGGTGGGCGTAACATCTTCCCTTGGTTGCAGTTGGCGAATCTCGACCACGTTGGCTTCGATTTCGGCCCGTTCGGCGGCGAAGGGATCGTCAACTGGCTCTTGGCCGGCGTCATCTACCCCACCGTCAATCGCATCACTGCCGGTATCCGGTGTATTGGTTGGCGGTAAGGGTCGATCGGAGCCGGAAGCGCCGGGATCATCTTCTCCAGGGATCAAACTAGGCTCGACAGCTACCGCCGGAGCATCCATCGACGGAGCATCCGATAGGGAGTTGCTGCTTCTGTCTGAAATCACGAAAATGCTGATCGCACTGCCAATAACGAACACCACAGCGCAAAATGCGAGTACGCCCAGGCAACCCAACGCCCAAGCCCAAAGGGGAACATTCTTCTTCGTTTGCTCTTCTTCCATCTCTCCTCTACCTTGTCTGTTTGAAATGCTAATGGCGCCGCGGCCTGGTAACATTCTCTCGCCAGCCGGCGACCACAAACAGTACGCCAGAAACGGGAGGAAGTTGTGCCGGCTCCCTGATCCGGCCCAATTTCTAACGGGCGCTTAATCTCTAAAGAGCGGCCAGTACTTCGGCTACGGTCCCAAGATCAGGGGCGCGAATGATGAGGGTTTCCCCATCCTGGGTGTAAAGGCAAGTGGCGTCGTCGCCTTGCCAGCAATTGCTGCCGCCGGGTAATGCCGTTCCTTCACCTTCGTAACTCTGGCCCAGGTAACCGGCATAGGCGGCCGAAAATTCGCTCTCATCGGCCGGCGTATCCCAGGCAAGACGCATAACCAGGATGTTTTCGCGGTCGGCTGATCGATAGTGAGCGTAACGCCCGCCGCCCCAGCCGGTTGCCGCCTGATCGACTTGTTGTGCGCTAAGGCCGCCGGCCGATAGATGCCGTCGAAGTAAATGCTCACCTAGCACATCCTGGCCAACGAGTTGCCAGGTGCCTGTAAGTTCGGAGGTCAGCAATGGTAAGGTGACCGCCAGCGGCGCATCTCCAGCCAAAAAACGGTCAGGGTGCAGAATCTGCTCGCTGGATTGGGGTAGATTGGCCCAAGCCTGGTTCACGGCCGAAAAGCCACCCTCTTCATAGAGAGCTTGAATGAATTGGAAACCATCAATATAAGTAAAGTTCAACTCATCTCCTGGGTCGTCCAGAGTGTCTGCAGCGGCCGAATCCAAGCTGTCGGTTATCGTTGCCCTGTCCGCTTCTGACAGGTATTCACCCTGGGTGTAGAGGTATTGTAAATAAGTCGCATCACCCTCAACTAAGGCCGATAATGCTGCCTGTGTGTCTCCGTCTAAAGATGAGAAGTCAAGTGTGTCCAATCCGTAAGCATCGGCCATCATCTGGTGAGCAAAATCATGGACATATACCCAACGGCCGAAAGCTTCGGGTCCAGAGCCCGGATCATAGAGGATCAACTCCTGGCTATTCGGATCATAGTAGTTGAGAAAATTGTCAGCAGACTGTTGGCCGTCCTCGGGAGACGACAGCTGTTGATTCAGGGTAAACAATGTCAACGGATCGAGGCTCATCCGCTCGTCCACTGCAAGCGATGGCAGTTGTTCATGCAACCGTTTCGTCGTTGACCCGGCCGTTTCAACCTCAACGAACGAATCGATACCTCCTGGGAATCTCAATGATCGCAGGTCAGTTTCGGTAAGGCGAATCAAAGCGGCGGTCCGGGCGTCGGGACTGGAAAATGCGGATTGGATGGTGACCGATTCCAGTGGGCTGGCCTTTCCTTGGCGATCAAGCGCCACAGCGCTGATGGCATATTGGCCCTCATCGGGCGGCGTCCATTCGGTACGGACAGTGTAGGTGGGCTGGCCATCGGCCGAGAATTGCAACAAATTCTCGTCGTTGATGGAGATAGCGATGCTTTCAACGCCGGCGTCTGCGCGGGCGGCGATGAATAGAACCAATGGTTGCAGGGGAGGCACGATAGCGCCCTCCTTGGGCGAGAAGATGAAAAGTTGGACGCTCAGTTCTTCTAACTCTTCACCAGCCTGCTGGAGGGCTGCTTCATTCTTTTCTAGTTCCTGTTCCAGATCGTGGATCTGTTGTTGCTCGCCGATGACTAAGGATTCGAGAGCTGACCGGGTAGCCTCGGCCGATTCCAAGGCAGCCTGGCGCACGGCTAGATCAGTGCTTAGCTGTTCCGATTGGGCGGCGATCGTTGCTTCCTCTGCACCCTGAACCATGGTCTCGCCTTCCGCGTTCCTGTTTCTCTGCACCAGGAAGACGACAGCCGCCACCAGGACCAAGATCACCATGACGAAGGTCAATAGCAGGGCGATGAATGTGGTTTGTTTCATGTTTATTCACACCTGTCTGTATGCTACAAGAGGCCAGATCGGCGGTCAAGCTGGCTTAGAGAAACCGGTCTTCTTCTCATAAATCACTATTTTTGATAGCCTCCATAACCGCAGATGGCTATACTCCGCGCACAAATGCCGAAAGGCATATTGCGGCCGAAAGAGCTTAACGTCCTGAGAAGGTGACACCTTAAGAGGTGGCTATTATGGCGATCAATTATAAAAATATACTCTTGTTGATGGTGGTGCTCCTGTTCGCGACCCTGGCCTGTGGCTTTGGGACGCGGTTGGCTGAAATTGAGACTCAGGTAGATGCTGCCGTGACGGCTCAAGCGGCCGTTGCCCAGGCGGGTGACATCGCCCAAACAGCGGTAGCCGAAGCGCCGACTAATAGCGGCAATATCGTAGCCACGATCCAGGCTTCCGATTTCCCCGAGATCCAATCTCTTCGGGAGCAGGTCGCCAGTATCAAACCTGATGAATCGGGTAATTATACGATCACCCTGGACCAAAATGAACTAAATCAGATCTTGCAATTACAGCGGACGCTCACAGATCCGAATTCAGAGGTTCAGATTCAAGATCCGCTGCTGGTCTTCACTGGTGGTTACGTTGTGTTATACGCACAATTAACACAGCCTTTAGAAGTTGCTTTGGAAGTGACCTTCCAGCCGCTGGTCTCGGATGGAAATTTGCAGTTCGAGTTAATCGAGGCCTCCCTAGGACCCTTGCCTCTTCCTGAATTGGTCCTTTCGATGTTGGAAGCGACCTTGAACGCCACCCTTAACCAGGCGATCAATCAAGTACCAACCGGCGTCCAGCTGCAATCCGTGATCGTAAATGAAGGGAGCATCACCCTCGTCGGCCGGGCGGGTTAAAATTAGTGACGGTCACCGGCGGGGCGAAACCCGCTTGAGGTGACCGTCACTTATGGAAAGGGGGAGCTTGCCCCAGGAGCAAATAAAGCCAATAATTACCAACTAAAGAGTAAGGTTAAGCAACTGGCTTGAATATATCCTTGAACCTTTAGCTCACAATCAAGGGAAAGTTTAACCCTCCCTTATAATCTAAATCAGAAACTTTGCTGCCAACAAGGAGGACTTCATTGAATTATCGTCGTTTTGGACGGATAGGCTGGCAGGTCAGCGAGATCGGTTACGGCATGTGGGGCATGGGCGGATGGTCAGGCTCAGACGACCGAGAATCGCTAAGGTCTCTTCAGCGGGCGGTGGATCTTGGCTGCAATTTCTTTGATACGGCTTGGGGTTATGGTGAAGGTCACAGCGAAGGCTTAATGGGCCAACTGGTGCGGGCCAATCCTGAGAGGAAGCTGTACACGGCTACCAAGATGCCACCTAAAAATATGATGTGGCCCAGCAGGAGGGAATACAGTGCAGACGATTGTTTCCCGCCGGACCATGTTGAAGAGTATGTGCATAAGAGTTTAGAAAATGCGGGCTTGGATAGCTTCGACCTGATCCAGTTCCATACCTGGGAAGATGGCTGGCTGGCCGACGATCGCTGGGCCAAGAAGCTGGACGGATTGCGGGGGCAAGGGCTCATTCAGGCGGTTGGCATCAGCATCAACCGTTGGGAACCATGGAATGGTGTCAAGGCTGTTCGCAGTGGATTGGTGGACGCCGTGCAGGTGATCTACAATATATTCGACCAGAACCCCGAAGATGAATTGTTTCCTGCCTGCCGTGATATGGATGTGGCGGTGATTGCCCGGGTGCCCTTCGACGAGGGCACGCTGACCGGTAACCTGGCCAAGGATTCGACTTGGCCTGAAGGGGATTGGCGGAATAGTTACTTCGTGCCAGAAAATTTGATCCCGGCGGTGGAGCGAGCTGATGCTATCAAGCCCCTGTTACCCGCTGATATGAGCATGGCCGAGATGGCCTTGCGCTTCATCCTCAAAAATGAAACGGTGAGCACCATCATCCCGGGCATGCGTAAGCTGGCCCATGTTGAAGCCAACATCGCCTGCAGTGATGCAGGTCCCTTAGCGGATGATCTACAGGAAAAGTTAATCCCCTTCCGCTGGGATCGCCAGCCTACCACATGGTCCCAATAATGGAGAAAAGTTCCTTCTTCTTAATTGGTGAGTAAGGCTAGAACTCTTCAGACTTGGCTAAGATCCTGGTCTTTTATTGACTTTTAACCCCTTTCGATAGGTTTTGACAGAGAAACGGGGTTATATTTCCCTCGGATTTTGATTTTCTAATAGGAAATCTCAGACATCGGGTTCCGGTTCGATCCTGGAATGCGATGTCTGATTGCTGTAAGGAGAAGGTTGTGAGGGACAAATCATCACGATTGCCAGGTTTTTATAACCAATCGCTGGAAGAGCGGATGGAGCTTGTGGCCGATTGGGCCGACCTTACTACGGAAGAGCAGGAGATTCTGGTCGGCCAGGGGCTCAAAGCCAGCCAGGCTAACCTGATGATCGAAAATGTGCTGGGCACTTATGAATTGCCTTTGGGCATCGCCTGCAATTTTTTGATCAACGGCCGGGATTACCTGGTGCCGATGACGGTGGAAGAGCCTAGCGTCCTGGCGGCCGTGAGCAACTCGGCTAAGGTGGTCCGGTCTGGCGGCGGCTTTCAGGTAGAGACGAGCGACCCGGTGATGATCGGCCAGATCCAAGTGCTGGATATACCAGATATGGATACGGCTGTGGCGGCTATCGAAGCTAACACTGAGGAACTGCTAGAGTTGGCTAATTGCTGCGATAAGTTGATCGTCGGTTTAGGAGGTGGCTCGCGCAAGATTGAAGCCCGGCCATTCCCCGAAACTTCGGTGGGCCCTATGTTGATCGTCCATCTTCACTATGATGTGAGGGATGCGATGGGTGCCAATACCATCAATACGGCCCTGGAAGCGATGGCACCCCGGGTGGCTGAATTGACAGGCGGCCGGACCAGCCTGCGCATCCTATCCAACCTGGCGGATCAACGCACCGCTACAGCCCGCTGCACCATTCCCCAAGATGCGCTCGGCACCTTCGGTATGGAAGGTACCAGTGTGGCCCGGCTCATCGAGGAGGCCAACGCCTTCGCCGTGGTCGACCCATACCGGGCCGCTACCCATAACAAAGGTATCATGAACGGCATTGATGCCGTGGTCATCGCCACCGGCAATGACTGGCGAGCCATCGAGGCCGGCGCCCATTCATACGCGGCCCGCAGCGGCCGATATACGGCGCTGACAGACTGGCATGTAGATGAAAATGGCGATCTTTACGGAGAACTCACTTTGCCCCTGGCGGTAGGTATCGTCGGCGGCGCGACCCGGGTTCATCCCACTGCACGGGTGGCCTTGAAGATCCTGGGTGTGCAATCGGCGCGAGAATTAGCCGAGGTGATGGCGGCCGTGGGCCTGGCCCAGAACCTGGCAGCCATCCGGGCCTTAGCTACGGTCGGCATCCAGCAGGGGCATATGCAGCTCCATGCCCGCCAGGTGGCCCTGGCGGCCGGAGCCAGCGAGGACCAGGTTGAAGAAATCGTCAATCAATTGATAAAAGAGAAAACGATCCACATCAGCCGGGCACAGGAGATCATCCAGGAAATGGATGGGGCCTGAGCCTTGAATAAAGGTTTGGACCGACAAAGCCGAAGCAGGTGCCGGGAAAAGTCGATAATGGTCCAGTGGATGAATAAAAAGTTGTTAACGAGGTTTTTTTAATGAATGAATACAATCCAAGTGATGGTTTAATGAAAACGAATACCGAGGTGGGTATCGTCGGTTACGGGGCTTACGTGCCCCGCTACCGATTACCGGCTAGTGAAGTGTCCCGAATGTGGACCGGCGGCAAGGGCGGCGTGCCTATCATCGAAAAAGCGGTGCCGGGCCTGGATGAGGATGTGGTCAGCATGTCTATCGAGGCTGCGCGTAATGCCCTTTCCCGGGCCGAAATCGATCCCCGAAATATCCGGGCGGTCTGGGTTGGCAGCGAAAGCCATCCCTACGCGGTTAAACCGACCAGCACTATCGTGGCCGAATCCATTGGCGCCGTGCCTAATACCCAGGCGGCTGATTGGGAATTCGCTTGCAAGGCCGGAACGGAGGCTATGCAAGCGGCCATTGGTTTTGTGGGTTCGGGTATGGCCCAATACGCCCTGAGCATTGGCATGGACACGGCCCAGGGCCGTCCGGGAGACGCGCTGGAATATACAGCCGCGGCCGGCGGGGCGGCAATGCTCATCGGACCGGGCAAAGAATCCGTAGCGGTAATTGAAGGTTCTTACTCCTTCGTGACTGATACCCCGGATTTCTGGCGACGGGCTCATGCCAATTACCCGTCCCACGGCGATCGCTTCACCGGCGAACCGGCCTACTTCAAACATATCATAGGCGCGGCCGAGGCGCTGATGGAAGCCCTGGGCACAACGGCGGCTCATTACGATTATGCGGTCTTCCACCAACCCAACGCCAAGTTCCCCCAGCGGGTAGCCAAGATGTTGGGCTTTGCGCCGGAACAAATCGCGCCGGGTTTATTAAGCCCGCGCATCGGCAATACTTACGCCGGTTCGGCCGTCATTGGCCTGACTGCCACCCTGGATGTGGCCCAGCCGGGCAACCGGATCCTACTGGTCAGCTATGGTTCAGGCGCGGGGTCGGATGCTTTTAGCCTGCGCGTGACCGAGCGCATTAATGAGGCTCGGGATAAGGCCTTGACCACCGAAGCGTATATCGCCCGGCGAACGGAGATCGATTACGCCACCTATACTCGTTATCGGGATAAGCTCAAGATGTCCTAGGCTCGATTAACCAAATCGTGCAACAGGCTAACCGACAAACCCTGTTGGGTTAAGTAGTCGTGACTATCTAGGGAAGATCAAAGATTCAGTTTATACGGAAGAAGCTATGACAAATGTATCAATCATCGGAATTGGGGCGACGAATGTGGGCGAGCATTGGGATACATCCTTGCGCCACCTGGCCTGGTACGCGGTGGAAGAGGCGCTGGACAATGCAGCCACCACGGATATCGACGCCCTCTATGTAGGCAATATGTTGGCCGGATCGTTGAGCCACCAGGATCACCTGGGCGCACTCATCGCCGATTTCTCAGGTTTGCGAGGGATCGAGGCGGTGACCGTGGAAGCGGCCGACGCTTCGGGAGGAGCGGCGATTCGCCAGGCGGTCCTGGCCGTCAAGAGCGGCATGGTCCAGACTGCCCTGGTGGTCGGCGTGGAAAAAGTAACCGACCAGTCGGGCAGCACGCCGGTAGCGGCCCTGAGTACAGCCATGGACGCCGACTACGAAGCCATCCACGGCGTGACGCCGGCCGCTCTGGCGGCCTTGGTCATGCGCCGCTATATGTATGAATATGGCCGAGAACTAGTCGATTTTGCCGGTTTCAGCGTCAACGCCCATGCTAATGGATCCAGTAACCCCAAGGCCATGTTTCGCAACCGGCTGAAGGCGGAACGTTTCGCCAGCGGGCCGGTCATCGCCGACCCGGTCAGCCTGTTCGATGCTGCACCTCTAGGTGATGGGGCAGCGGCGATCATCGTCACAAGCAGCGATCGAGCGATGGATATGGTGCCCAAGCCGGTGCAGGTCAGCGGATCGGCCCTGGCTACAGACCGCATCGGCCTGCACGACCGGCAGAACCTGCTGTGGTTGGACGCGGCCGAGAGCAGCGCCCGGCTGGCATTGAGCCAGGCGGGGGTGACGACGGAGGAGATCGACGTCTTTGAACTGCACGATTCCTTCACCATTATGGCCGCCCTTTCGTTGGAGGCCAGCGGCTTTGCCGAAGCGGGGCAGGGCTGGCAGTTAGCTCAAGATGGCCAGATCGGCCGTGATGGATCAATTCCCATCAGCACTTTTGGTGGCTTAAAAGCGCGAGGCAATCCGGTTGGCGCGACCGGCGTCTTCCAGGTTGTGGAAGTGGTCAAACAGTTACGGGACGAGGCCGGCGAGTGCCAGGTAGCCGGCGCCAAAGTAGGTATGGCCCAGAATTTGGGCGGCACCGGGGCCACGGCCGTGACCCACGTGTTGCGGATCCGCGACTGAAGCAATTCAAAAATAGGAAAATCAAGCAAAGAGTTGACATAAATAAAGAAATAGACCTTTTCTGACAGCTATTGACAGTGTTTTTGGACCCGTTGACAGCATCTGGAAGGGATCTTGGGGCATAATTTGTGACGCGAGGCACAAACGGCCGACTTGACAAATATGCAAAAGTTTGGCAAAATATGTGCAAAAGTGTAACAAAAGGATAAATGAGAAATGGAAACATCACGTCATTGGCGTTTAAGAGACCAGCGGTATGCCCTAGTGGGCGAAGAGTGTGATAATTGCGGCACCAGATTATTCCCGCCGCGGGACGTTTGCCTGGAATGTGAAGCCCCGGCCAAGGAGCTTTTCACTTTTACCGGAACCGGTGAAGTTTATTCTTACACCACCATTTACGACGCCCCGGCCGGTTTTGAACAGTATTCACCCTATACGGTAGCGCTGATCAAGCTGGATGAGGGCCCGATCCTGACCGCCCAACTGACCGACATCGATCCCGAAAACGTCGAGATCGGCCTGCCGGTAGAGATGGTCACCCGCAAGCTTCGCAGCGATGGCGAAGAGGGCATGAT
>JAHEJP010000161.1 GCA_024638855.1 Chloroflexota bacterium | reverse complement strand
CCGGCAAGGTATCTGTCACGACCACATTGCTGGCCTCTTCCGGTCCAACGTTACTTGCTATCAGGGTGTAGGTTAAGGTTTTTCCGGCCGTCACTGGATCCGGGCTGTCCCCCTTGGTGATGCCCAGGTCTGTATCCAATAAGATGTCAGTCGATCTCAGATCGCTGATTTCAAACACAACTTCTTTATCGGAAGCGCCCGCCTGTTCCCTTGTAATACTAGTTGTGATCGCAAGGCCACCAGCAGTGTCTACTACTGGCACTTCTTGTTGTTCTGCACTTTCTACCAGGGATTGGGTTATGAAGGCCAGAAGCAGTAATGGCAAAGATGTGGCAAGTAAGAGATTGGGAATTTTTTTGTGGTTCATCGTATCGTCTTTCGGTTTCCTTATAGGCCATTAAGGAGGCGTCGGCGTCGCTTTTGGCGGTGGTTTGGTGGCAGGTGGGGGTGGTGGAAGAGGTGGTGTGGATGTGGCTGGCGGTGGCACCGAAGTTGGTTTTGGCGGCGGCGGTGGCGGGGGTTGTGTATTCGTTGGCAAAGGAGGTATCTGGGTTGGCGATGGCGTAACAGTGGGCGCCAAGATAGGCGTACTTGTAGGCGTCCATGTTTGCCTAAAATTAGGCGTACTTGTTGGTTGCACGGTTGGTGTCTGAGATGGTGTAAACGTCATTGTTGGCCTGTCGGTCGCCGTCGCGGTTGGTGTGCTTGTGTTGGTTGGCGTTGGCGTTATCAGCGATCCATCCAATAACAAAATAACCTTTCTTGAGTCACTTAAACCTAATATGAGATTAGAGGGCTCCTTCTGAATTTTCATCTGTAACTCGTATTCACCTGGTAATGAGGCAATATCGTATCCGGTAGTTTCAAATCGATAACAGTTTTCATCAATTGGTACAGGGGAAGCAGTGCTAACTTGCTCATGATGGGCGGCCGTCAAATAAATCACGAACTTATCACTTGTCGATCTTAGCGTTTTGTACCAGCACCATTCAAATTCTATCGTCTCAAAGAGCTCAAAACTCTCGCCCCCGGCAGGTTTCAGAAGCTTTACTACTGACTGGTCTGTCTGAATACCAGTTGCCTCAGATTTGGCGCCGTTAAAGAAAATTAGTGAGAAAGCTTGCGATGCGGGCTTCCACAGCACAGCTACCAGGGTGATGAGAACTATGGCGGTTAGCCCAGCTACAAGTAGTGTTTGTGAGCGACTCATACGCTTAACTCATCGGCGCTGTTCCCAGATACGGCCAGCCGTAGGGGTGATGAAGAGCGCCATCTACCCCCAATCCAAGAGTCATTGTGATCTATATTCAGAGCACAAAATTGAATTAGGATATCACCCCACAAGCTCTCTACTCGCGAATTTATACTTTGCTGCATGATATTAAAACAACAGAGAGGGTACAGATGATATGACCCGAATTTTGCTACCAAGTTGTGTACAAACTCTATTTTTGAAGAGGCTCAAGTCCGCACAAACGCCGCTAATAAGTTTGGGCTATATTCATTATGGGGCAATGGTACCCGGGTACCTGATCGTGATCGCCCAACGCTTACTTATAAACCATTATACCATCCGAATTGAAGTTACACTTCCCAGGTAAACAAGGTTAGCATGGCAGACTCATATTCATCGTTATGATTTCATACCAATAATAAAAAAAAACAGCAATGAATGTCATTGTTGCTCAAGATAAGTCTGAGGTGCCGTTTGCCAGAAGTCCCCATTTTTGTTCAAATTAGTAACTTCGGCCTACTCACGGAACAGGAGAATTGAAATGCCCGGTCCTAAAGGTTTATCCGTATTACAAGATTATGAATTTCACACCATGATCGTCCACCGCTTTGTGGATGGCATCAGCCATGAAGAAAGCTTACTTCAGTTGTCCTTTCAGCATAACTGCATGAACTGGATATTGGGCCACATCGTCACCAACCGCAGCCATGTGCTAGAAACAGTTGACGCGGCCCACGACTGGCAGGAAGAGGTTCGTGCCCTGTATCACACCGGCACGCCGCCTGTCAGACCGGAGAGCCCCTCGGTACTCTTTGGCAAATTGGTTGAATACCTTGATGAAAGCGTCGCCTTACTTGGAAACGCTCTGGAAACGATGACCGACGCCCAACTAGAAGAGATGCACAATAATTATCGCGGCGAAAAGAGCCGCTACGAGCACGTCACTGGTTTTCATTGGCATGAAGCCTTTCATATCGGGCAACTGGAAATCTTGCAGGCATTCATCGAATCGAAACGCTAAGGATCAGGGCTGGCGCTCAAATCGCGGACGATGAAAAAGACATCCGGGCGGCGATGCTGATTGTCTGAAAGTGGATGTCGACTGTATCTTCAATGTGCTCCCCGTAGCCCCCGGCCATGACGATTGCCACCGGCAAACCGGCCGCCCGGCAAGTCTCGAGCACAAAACGGTCCCGTTCGGCCAGGCCCCGTTTGGTCACCGCCAGCCGGCCTAAACGATCGCCGGCATAGGGATCGGCCCCGGCTAAATAGATAGCCAGTTCGGCATTCGCTCGTTCAAGCGCCTGGCTCACGCCGGCCTCTAGGGCATCCATATAGATGGGGTCGTCGGCATCGTCGTCGAGGGGCACGTCCAGGTCGCCGGGTTTTTTGCGGAAGGGGAAGTTCTTGGCCCCATGAATGGAGAAGGTGAAGACGGAAGGATCGGCGGCGAAGATCTCGGCCGTGCCGTTGCCTTGGTGAACGTCACAGTCGAGGATAACAATGCGCTGGACCCGGCCTTCGGCTTGCATGGCTCTGGCGGCTACGGCGCTGTCGTTGAAGACGCAAAATCCCTGTCCGTAATCCGGCCCGGCGTGATGGGTACCTCCAGCTAGATTGATCCCTAAACCGCTATCCAGGGCCGCGCGACAAGCGGCGATGGTGCTGCCTGCCGAGCGGCGCGAACGCTCCACCAGGCCCGGCGACCAGGGAAAGCCTATTTGGCGGATCTCCTGGCGAGACAACAGGCCTTCCTTGACGCGCTGCACATAGTCGGGATGGTGCGCTCGGGTGAGTTCCTCGTCGCTGGCGGCCGGGCCAATGAGCAGATTTCCTGGTGGCACCAACTCTTCCCGGATCACCCGTTCCCGCAGCAAGGCATACTTGGACATGGGGAAGCGGTGATCGTCGGGGAGGGGCAGGACGAAGTGGTCGTGGTAGTAGATCTTCAATGCTGTCTCAACCGGCTCAAAAAAGAGAAAAATCCAAGTTTGTGGCTTGTTCGCCTCAGCATCGACTTAAGTCGCCAGGGCCGGTCCTAACGGCCGGTGACCATCCGTTCCAATGGCTGCCCGGCGCTCCTCCCGGAACTGGCGTGTGTAGAGATCGTAATAATGTCCCCGAGCTCGAATCAGCTCGGCGTGGCTGCCCGCTTCGGCGATCCGGCCGTCTTCGATGACCAGGATGCGGTTGGCTCTCTTGATAGTCGACAAGCGGTGGGCGATGACAAAGCTGGTGCTATTCTGCATCAAAGTTTCCATGCCGCGCTGGATCAGAGCCTCGGTCAGGGTGTCCACCGAACTGGTGGCCTCATCCATGATGAAGATTTCCGGTTGGGTCAGCACCGCCCGGGCTAGACTGATCAGTTGCTTTTGGCCCACTGACAGCAGGTTGCCGCCTTCGCCTACCTCTTCATCATAGCCATCTTTTAGGGTGATGATGAATTCATGGGCGCCGGCTAGCTTGGCCGCGTCCACGATATCATCGTCGGTAGCATCCAACCGGCCGTAGCGTATATTCTCGCGAATGGTGCCGGAAAAGAGGTGGGGCGTCTGCAAAACCACCCCGATTCGCGATTGGATGGTGTGTTGGGTCAGATCCTGGTAATCATGGCCGGCCATAATAATTTGACCGCCCTTGGGCTCATAAAAGCGGGTCAATAGATTGACGATGGTCGACTTGCCGGCGCCGGTCGGGCCGACCAGGGCGATGGTTTCGCCGGGCTTCACTTTCAGGTTGAAGTCGCTCAGCACCGGTTTATCTTCTTCATAATAAAAATCGACATGGTCGAAGATGATATCGCCGGCAATGGAATCGACTTCAATAGCATCCGGCCGATCCTGGATCTCCGGTTCCGAATCGATCAGCGAAAAGACCCTTTCGGCCGAGGCCACGGCGTTTTGCATCTCCGCATAGACCCGGGCCAACTCCTGGATAGGCCAGAGCATGAAAGTCACGTAGAAGATGAAGGCTTGAATGCCACCGATGGTCATATTGCCCAGTTCGACCTGCCAACCGCCGAACAGGGCGATGGCGCCGATGGCGATGGCGCTGATGAGTTGCACCACCGGTAGGAATAGGGCCGAGAGCCAGGCGGCCCGGTAACCGGCGTCATACATTTGGCCGGTCAAGCCGCTGAACTCAGCCAGATTGGCCTTTTCTCGCACCAGTGCCTTGGTCACTCGTACGCCGGTGATATTTTCGTTGTAAGCGCCGGTGATCTTGGAGTTCATCTTGCGCACCTGACGGTACTCCACCAGGATCTTCTTTTTGAACTGGGCCGCTACCACCAACAAGATGGGAATGACCAGGGCCACGATCAGGGCCAGTTGCCAGTTGATGAGCAACATGAAGACGAAGGAGCTGAGGATGCGCGTCAGCGCCCAGGTAACATCTAACAGTCCCCAGGAAACCAACTCGCCGATTCGCTGCGAGTCGGAGGTGACCCGCGACATGACCCAACCTACCGGCGTCTTGTCGAAATAGGAAAAAGAAAGGTCCTGTAATTTATCAAACATCTGCTTGCGCAGATCGTATTGGACTGTTTCCCCCAATTTGCCGGCCAGGACAATAAAACCATAGACGCCGATCGATTGCAAAACGATCAACAGGGCGTAAATGACGATGAAGCGGGTTAGGGCCTCCGTATCGCCGGGGATGATGCCCTCGTCGATGATCTGTTTGCCCACATACGTATTGGCCGATTCCAGGAAGGCCACCATGCTGATGAAGAACAGGAAACCGACCACCATTTGCCAATGGGGCTTGGTTTGGGCCAGGACGCGTTTGATCGTCTGCCCGTTGAACTGGGTGTCGAAATCTTCTTCTTCGAATTCGTAATTGTCGGTCATATTTCTTAGCCGTGGGCCTTACGCCGCCACCAGACCCTCGATCTCCTGTTCCAAATCGACCTCGATCTGGGCTTGTAAATCGTAGATATCACGGTAGATACCCGCCTGTTCGATCAACTCGGCGTGAGTGCCCTTTTGGACGATGCGGCCCTTGTCCAGGACCAGGATCAGATCGGCCGCCATGATGGTCTGGATACGGTGGGCGATGACGAAACTGGTCCGGTTCTGCATCAGCCGCGCCAGGGCATCCTGGATAGAGACCTCAGTCTCAGTATCCACCGAGGAAGTGGCATCGTCCAAGATCAGGATGCGCGGATCTTTTAACAAGGTGCGGGCAATCGTAATACGCTGCTTCTGCCCGCCGGAAAGGGTGACGCCCCGCTCGCCTACCAGGGTGTTATAGCCGTTGGGGAAGCCGAGGATGACGTCGTGAATGGCAGCCGCCTTGGCCGCGGCGACGATCTCTTCTTCGGATACGGACCGGCCGGCGCTGTAGGCGATGTTCTCCTCGATCGTCCTGGAGAACAGGAACGGTTCCTGTTCCACGATGCCGATTTGTTGACGCAGGTAGCGCCGCGGATAACGATGGAGTGCCACGCCATCCAGCAACAAGCGGCCACCGGTCACCTCGTAAAAGCGAGGTAATAAATTAACCAGCGTCGTTTTGCCCGAACCCGTGTAACCCATCAAGGCCACCATCTGGCCTGGCCGGCATTGGAAGCTAATATCCTTTAGCACGGCCGATGTGCCCTCGTATTCAAAGCAGACATTGTCGAAAACTATTTCGCCGCGCAAGCTGGTGGTGGGGGCGTACGTTCCGGCCGTTAGCTCTTCTCGTTCCTCCACAACCACTTCCATTAGCCGGTCGTAGGAAACCAATGCCTGGGACATCTGGACGATGAGCCGTCCCAACATGCGCATCGGCCAGATAATCCAGATGACCATGCTGGTGTAAGCCATGTAGGTGCCCACGGTGATGGTGCCGTTGATGGTCATGATCGCCCCGACGAAAAAGCCCAGCAGCATTTGGGCGCCGGCCAAAATGTCAGATGAAGGCCAATATAAAGAGTGCAG
This sequence comes from Chloroflexota bacterium, assembly GCA_024638855.1. Lineage (GTDB taxonomy): Bacteria > Chloroflexota > Anaerolineae > Promineifilales > Promineifilaceae > UBA11865. Next base: position 4,865 of record JAHEJP010000161.1, on the reverse strand, counting down.
GCGAACCAGGCGTTTGCCACGGCTGAGGCGCTCGCTGTTTTCCCTCTCGAATTTATCCCGTTCGTACTCTTGCCGGGCGAAGGCCTTAACCACCCGCACACCGCTCAGATTCTCTTGCAGGGTGGTCGATAGGCTGGCCTCTTGCTCCTGGTACAGTTCATAGGCAACCGAGATCCGCCTGAAGAAAAAATAGGACATGATGATGATGAAGGGAATGATCACCACCGAGATGAGGGCCAACTGGGCGTTCAGGCTGAAAATGGCGATGAAATTTATGGTAAAAAGCATGACAATCCGGCCGAAACCGGTGGCTTCCTGGGCGAAAAACCGGCGGATGGCGTCTACATCGGATGTGGCTCGCTGAATAAGTTCGCCTGTTTGGGTGGTGTCGTGGTAGGCGAAGGATAGGCGCTGGATATGGTCAAACATGAAATCCCGCAAGCGCCGGGCGATGCCTTCAGAAGTTTGGGCCGCCAACCGACCGCTGAGGAAGGTGAAGGTCCCTTCAAAGACGGCTATGACCACGAATCCCAGGGCCACGAACAATAAAGTTTGGTCGAAGAGACCTTGGGCCAGGACGTCATCCACCAGGAAGCGCAGTAGGAAGGAGGAAGCGGTCCTCATCCCCGCCGCCAGGCCCAGGGTCACGATGGCGCCAAGATAGATCCAGCGGTAGCCGGCCATGAGGTGCCACAAGCCGTTGGCCCGGCTCTTGGTTAAATTCCTTTGCAGCTCAAGTGGCTCTTGGCCATTCTGAGAGGACATTATTTGATCTCTCGTTTCCACAAACGATCGACACTTGATCAATCAAATTCAGGCAGTCAGGAAACAGGTGATAGATTGACCGAAGATCGTCATCCAAATTATACCCGTTTATACCCGGCTGGGAGTGGACAGCACCCGCCTTTATACTCATTTTTAAGCATCCGTGCTGTAAAATGTGAAACAGCTACAATGGCCCGTATCAAAATTATTCGTGATCAAAAAAACACACTGATTGAGGAAGCTAAAAATGACAACAGAATTGTTTGATAAACCAGACTTATTTCAGGCAAAGAGGATTTTGGTTGTGCAACCCCACTATGATGACAATGACATTGCCCTTGGGGGTACGCTGGCCAAACTGGCAACGAACGGCGCTGAAATTTTCTACCTGACTGTCACGGATGACTTGGTAGGGATTATCGACCAATCGTTGTCTGAAGCGGATATGTTGGCCGGGTTAAAAGCTGATCTGGAACGGGCTGGGGAGATCATCGGTATCAAAGATAGCTTTTGGCTGGGTTATCCTGATGCGGGTAAATATGATTATTTTGATGTGCGTCGCGACATCATGCAGCATATTCGAGCCATACAGCCGGATTTTGTGATCACCTGTGACCCATGGATGCCCTATGAATTTCATAATGATCACATCATGGCCGGCAAAGCGGCCGCCGATGCAGCCAGTTTATATGGTCTCTTGGGTCTGCAAACTGATCCCGCTGTTGATGCCGCTTATGAACCATTTGAATTGTCCGGCATCGCTTTTTATGCTTCCGCCTACCCCAATACGGTCGTTGATATAACAGCTGAGTGGGGTAAAAAACGTGATGCAGTCGACCAATACCGGATGCAATTTTCGGCCGAGGATATGGAAATGTTGCTGGCCCATCTTGAAATGTGGGCTCGCCAGTCGGCCGCTGACTCACCTTTTACTTACGCCGAGACGCTAAAAGTGATGCATACCTGGCAGTTACATCTTTTCCCCGACGCCTGGAAAGTTTGAATTTCTTAGCCCTTAGAACGGCCAGGCTTATTGAATCGACAAAACAACTAGCCTCGTCCTCCGGCCAATTTCACGGCGTCGGGAGATCGTTTTAACTGGCGCATAGCCCAGATGCCAAAAAGCGGTCCCAAGGCCAGAATCGCAAACGACCATTGCCAGCCGATGATTTCAACCAATGTTGGAATGAGCCGGACTGTTATCAAAGTTAACAAAAAACCCAAACTTGTCTGTAAAGTGAGGGCTGTGCCTATGTATTCAGGGTCGGATAATTCACTAACGGCCGTGCTGTATTGTCCCGAGTCTGGGGCAATGGCAAAACCCCATACCAGAGCAAGGAGCGAGACCAACCAGGCACTATAACCATAGAAGAATCCAATTACGAGCGCACAAGTACCACTGATGATTAGAGAGATGATGGTAATACGTGTCCGGCCGAGACGATCGGCAAACCATCCGGCAGCCAGACTACTCGGGCCACTGGCGGCGATGACAAAGAAGGTCATGAGCGATGCGGCCGTTTCCACTTCCATACCCCATATCGTTGTTTGACCCGACGCCTGGTAAGAAGCTAGTAGGTATAAAGATATCCAGGTATACATTGAAAACAGTTCCCACATGTGTCCGAGATAACCAAAGTTGGCCAGCCTCAATCCTTTATCGCCAACTATATTGGCGAAATGACGCCAGCGCAGTTTGGCCGGTTTTCCATGATATGGACCGAGTTTTCCAATCCAAAAAACGATGATTCCGCCCACTGTCGCCAACGCAGCAGCCATGTAAAGCACAAACTGCCAATTTGAAACCCCGCCAAGAGTCCGAATTAAATGTGGTGAAGCAACGCCAATGGACAGTGCGCCCGTGAATAAGCCCAAGCCTAGGCCTCGATCCTCTTTCATCCAGGTAGCCATGATCTTCATGCCAACCGGGTAGACGCCAGCCAAACCGAAACCGGTGATGAAACGGAGAATAACAGCCGGTGAAAAGCCATCGGACAAGGTGATGAGAGCCGTCGCAGCAGCCCCAACAAAGGAACTAATGGCAAAAACCAGGCGTGGAGAGTAAATATCAGACACATTCGTCAAAGCGCTGATGAATGCTCCAACGACAAAACCAACGGTGACGGCCATTGATAGCCAGGCTACCTGTCCACTATTCAAGTCCCATTGAATGCTGAGGGTGGTAGTCACGGCCGAGGCTGAAAACCACAGGCCCATGACTAACAATTCTGCCAGAGATAGAAGAAGAATAGTTTTCCACTTATCTTCCATGAGAATTCCTTATGGGGTTGAGAAGTTTTATTGAACCCTGTGCAAGTAGGGGGGTGATTATGTGGAAAAGAAGCAGCTCTGTCAAATCGGATGAATTAGAGAGTGGAGTGACCCTTGCGGTCGGCCGTTGATGAACCTTTCACCTAGGCCGAGACGTTAGAAGGGATGCCTACCTGGCAGTTACATCTTTTCCCCGACGCCTGGAAAGTTTGATATTTGTTGATGACATAGTCGATCTGCAAACCGAGCCAAAGTTCTGGCAACATATCGAAATAGTATGCCAGCCGTAAGGCGGTATCGGGCGTTACCCATCTCTTACCATGCGCGATTTCATTGATACGGCGTGCCAGCACCCGGATATCAAGCGCCAGGCGATTCTGACTCAGATTCATCTTACGATGATATCCTGTCACAGTGACAGCAATCAGATCAAGCATCGATTTCTACATAATAGCAAGACATTCAAAACACCCATCCTCTAGTGTATTTCTCGTGAGCAATTTGCTTCACGACTGTCTGGATGAGGTATTTGTACCCTTCGATCGCACCGATCCGTTTACAGAGATTCTGTGTATGAATCGGTGACGAGAACTACCCTGCCTGCGTATTCTCCACGCTCGAGCAGTTCGTGTGCACTGGCGGACTCGGCCAGGGGGACGCGCTTGGATACGACCGGATTGATCTTGCCCGCGGCCAACATGTTGAGGAGTTCCGCCAGCGTTGCGCGATACCAGGCGTTGTCCGCCCCGAGGTCTGGGATTGTAAGCAGCCGCTTTCCGTTACGCAATAGCTTGAGTAGCCCCACCGTCAGCATGGTGATCGGAATGACACGTAGCCCAACCCTCTTTGTCGCAGCCACTCCGAACCATACCAAACGGCCGCCTTTGCGCAGGGCCTGTCTTGAACGCCAGAGCTGTCTCGCGCCGCCGATGGGATCGAAGACAACGTCCACGCCATCGCCCGTGAGCGTGTGAATGCGGGCGACAACGTCCTCAGTGCGGTAGTCAATAGGCGTAGCTCCAAGCGCGGACACGAGATCGTGTTTGGGCCCGGAGGCCGTGCCGTACATCTCCAACCCGGCCAGCTTACCGAGCTCTAGAAGAGCGGTGCCCACGCCCCCCGCCGCGCCATGAACGAGGATGCGCTCGCCGGTCTGCACACCGGCGGTCTCGTGCATGGCCATGTGGGCGGTGAGGTAATTGGCCACCAGGCAGACGGCCTGGGCAGGATCGACACCCAAGGGCACAGGTACTACCTCGCTGTCGGGCAGGCAAATGGTCTCCGTGTAGCCGCCAAGACCATCAAAACAGAAGGTGGCGCCGGCAACCATTTGTCCCGGCTCGATGGCCGTCACCCCTTCTCCCAGCTTGTCAACCAGGCCAACGATATCCGTGCCCAGGGTGAAGGGCACACTCGGCGTCCCGGGGAGAGATCCTGAGCTACGAAACATGAGATCATAGGCGGAGACGCCGGCGGCCAGGACCTTCACCCGTACTTCGCCGGCCTGGGGTTCGGGCAGTTCCTCTTCTATCATCTGCAACACGTCCGGTCCGCCATGCCGGGTAACGACGGCGCGATGATTTTTTATTGTGTCAATTTTTACTCTAGCAGTCATCATACACCTCCAAACCTTTATGGGCGCGCTTAAATTCATTCAGTGTCAGGCTAAACCGGCATGAAGGTATGGCTCGATTGAGTAGGCACACTCGGGTCGATTCCTTTTGCAGAAGTAGGCTCAAGGGCTGATCGGTTGAATCCTTTAACGATCAACCACACCGCGAGCACCATTTCGTTCACAGCGATAGGGGCGGCATAAATGAGTTCCCTTC
>JAHEJP010000160.1 GCA_024638855.1 Chloroflexota bacterium | reverse complement strand
ATGAGAACACAATTCTTAATTTTGCCGGCCATCTTGGTCCTGCTTCTGCTCGCCGCTTGCGCTGGACAGCCAGGTGAGAACACACAACCACCGGAGCCAACAACGCCTGAAGCCGCGGAGACAGACGCTGCTGCTTCATCGGAAATAGCAGCCAGTAGGACGCCACAACCCACGGCCACACCCGACCTTATCTCTCGGGGGGTGACTGAGTTTGTTGAATCCAGCGGGCTAAGCGGGTCCACATTTTTAGGCCTATCGGCCGACAACTGGATCAACCTGGCCATCTCGCTACTGATCATCGTCCTGGCTTACATCATCGGCACAGCATTAACCCGCGCCTTGATTCGCTGGGTGATTCGCCGCACTTCCCTGAAATTCGGCGTGGTGCTCAAGGATACCATCGGCCCCCGCCTCAAGTGGTTGGTCCTGATCCCAGCCTTTTATTTTGCCACCATCCGGCTGGACTTTCTCAGTGCCGGCCTAAAAACGCTGCTGGCCGATACTTATTTCATCTCCGGCCTGCTGCTCGCTACCCTCATCATCTGGAGTCTGATCGACGTGGGCTTCGAATACTATCACCAGAAATTCGCCGCTGAAGGGCGAGGGGACGAGCTCGATCCGGTCCTGATACTGCTCGTGCGTATCATTCGGATCTTCGTCGTCGCTTTTGCCTTCTCTATCCTACTAACCCACTTCGGCATTAATATCACCGCCCTGGTTGCCGCCTTAGGCGTCGGCGGCCTGGCCATCTCCCTGGCTGCCCAGGATACCCTGGCCGATGCCATCTCCGGATTCATCATCCTGGTCGACCAGCCTTACCGGATCGGCGACCGGATAGAGATTCAGGGCGAAGGAACCTGGGGTGACGTCGTCGAAATCGGCATACGCACCACCCGCATCCGCACCCGCGACAATCGTTTGGTTATCGTGCCTAATTCCATCATCAGCAAGAACCAGGTCGTCAACTACACCTTTCCCGACCCACGTTACCGGATCCAAACCCATATCAGTATCGGTTACGGCAGCGACATTGAAAAGGTGCGCCAACTGATTGTAGAAACGGTACGCCAGGTCGAGGGGGTATTGCCCGATCAACCAGTAGACTCCCTGTACATCGAAATGGGTGATTCAGCTATGATCTTTCGCGTTCGTTGGTGGTTAGAATCTTACGAGGATACCCGCAGAATGTTCGATCGGGTCAACACAGCCCTGCAAAATGCATTCGACGCCAACGGAATTAATTTGCCTAACCCGATTCATACAACAAAGCTAGAGTTAGACAAAAAGACGGCCTTGAACCTATCGCAGGCATTTCGAGAAGAACCAAGCGCAAGCTAAGGCGCCAGCACAGCAGCGCGGTTGGTAATTCACAGGAGGTCGATTAGCGGACTACCCAACCGCGCTGCTGGACAATGTTTGACCAGATTGCAGTTCTAAGCCCCGTATTCGATGTTGTAGTATTCGCGGTGTCCGGATTCGAAATATTGACCCATCGTACCCATCATCTTGGCCATTTCTGGGTCCTCGAAGGATGCCATCATCGCCTCCCGATGAGCGTCCACGCTTTCAGCCTTAGTCTCGAAGACCAGGGTGAACATATTGCCGCTGATATCAGTCAGGACCCGGAGAGTAGTGGCTCTATCCGGGTAATTCGCCCTCGCCTCCTCAAGTGCCGCCAGCACTTCATCCATATGGCCAAACCTAACCTTGAATACGTCACGAACTAAAATCATGCTATTTCTCCTTGATCTGTGCTTGGGGCCTGGTGCACCAGTCCGGGCGGGCTAGGGATTCCAGGCTGTTAGGGTTTCGTTAGCTCAAAGATACCTCATCAGGTTCTATGGCGCCATTTTGTTATGTAAAGTTAATACGGCTACTATAACGCACCACCCTATTTGTATTACACACTAAGAATAATTAACCTGCACGTATTGCCCTGCCCGGCCGGTGGCTTACAATGCCGCAATGTCCCAATACAACCTCTATCTTGAATCAGGGCCACGGCGTAAAAAGACCATGCTCCATGTGCTCGATCTGTTGGGCTGTATCGCCAATGGACCGACGACGGATGAAGTAGCCAGCCAAGGGTGCGAGCAACCAGAAATAACACTCTTCAGAGACAACGATCATAGTCACGAGGAGCTATGGAAAGCGGGTCGCCTACCCTCTATAATGGTGGCGTCTATGTCGTTTTTCACAAAGGAGACTTCAATGAGCCACCATCGATCCTTAGCCAGGTCTCTCTTATCTCTCATCGCCCTATTCGTCCTCGTTTCGCTGGCCTGCAACCTACCTTCACCGGGGGACGAGGCAAGGCCTGCTCCAGAGACCGAAGCGGCTGCCCAAGAAACCGAATCCACAGAGGCTGAACCTCAAGAACCGGCACCGGCCGAGCCTGTCTTAGCCGAGCCTGTTGAGGCCGAGCCCGCGGCAGCCGAGTCTGTCGAAGCCCAAGAACCAACGCCGGCTGCGCCTGTCGTAACCGAGCAGGGCTTCTCTCTCACCAATCCATTTCCACCAGGCGTTCAGGTTGAGACGCCCTATTGGGATTTCCAGGTGTTGAAAGTCATCCGCGGCGAGCCCGCCTACCAGCGCATCCTCGAAGACAAGCCCGATGCCGAGGCCCCACCCCCCGGCATGGAGTATGTCGTCTTTCACATGCATCTGCGAAATAAATTCACCGATGAATACTCGCACAGCGTCGGCCTTAGTGATGTTTACATCATCGGCGGCGGCCGCCTGGCCCACACCGACGATTTGACCGATGTGCCCGCGCCTGAATTGGTCTATACCGACACATTTTCGGCCGAGGAATTAGAGGGCTGGTACGACGCCCTCGTTCCCATCGACGAGGATAATTTGATCCTGGTCTGGAACCCGAGCGATGGGACCGATGAACCGGCCCGCTACATGGCCTTGGAAGAGGGCGCTACTATCGCGGCGCCGGCCGGTCTGGCCGATATCACTCCTAACGAGTTGGGCATCGATCCACAAAACCCGGCACGATTTGGATCGACGGTGGTCACCGAAGATTGGGAACTAACCGTGCTCGAGGTCCTGCATGGCGACGAAGCCGCGGCTGTGTTCCGGCAACTGCATGAGGCCAACGAAGTTGACGAAGGGATGGAACCGACCCTGGTCAAGATGCGCCTGCGTTACCTCAGCGAACAGGATGAACTCCAGTGGGTGAGTCTCGACAATTTCGCCGCAGCCCAAGACGCGGAGCGGGTAACCGAAGGGCCGCGATACCTTATCTGGAATCCCTATGATCCGCCCTGGATGCAGATCAATTTCCTGTCTGGCGGCGAGCATGAAGGCTGGATGATCTTGCAGTCGCCGGCCGGGGAAAGTGGCGTGATGCTGCGCTTCAAGCCGGATGCCTTCGACGCTCTACGCTACTTGTCGCTCGAACCGTAGCCAAACCCGTTTTCACTTTATCTGCGCCAGCCGGTCATCCGCCCAGGTTTGGTCTGGGTGGTTGGCCGGGCGTGAAGTTGAATTGCTGGTGTTCTGGAGCTGAATCCTCCAGCTTGCCCCAACTGTCCCGTTTCGTGCCTTGCAGGATGATGGAGTCCGTTGTCTCGGCCGTAACCTGGCCCGACACCCCGTAAATAGCCTGTCCTCCGTCGGGACACTTGTGGAAGCGGATGGTGCCCGACACCTTTCCGTCATCACTTTGAATCAAGCTCACCGACCAGCGGTAGGGATATTCTTCATCTGCACCGCAAACCGCAGGGCCATGAAAATTTCCGTCAAAGGGCAGGCCAGATAACGTTAACGGCGTAGGAGGCGGCTGACTATTACTGCCATCGACCCCACCCTCCTGAGCTTGCTGCGTTTCGGCCGCCGGGCCGATCAAAGCCGCATAAAAAGGCGCTTTGGTTTCTGTATAGTAACAAACCAAGAACCTGGCCCGGTCGGGATCGGCCGGTTTTTCTGGCGTGATGCCCAATTCGGCGGCCACACGTTGGTACTCACCCTCGCCCACATGTTCGCAGCGGCTGAAATTGGCTGTCTTGATCAATTCACCGGGCTTTTCGGTCCGCTGGGTGGGCAAATAATCGCGGACCCGGTCGCGCATCGTATCGCGAGTACCTTTATCGGGCCGGATGCCGCTGGCGATGAAAGAGGCATTGGTCAACGCCTCGATAGCCGCTCCTAATGGCCCATCGACATGGCGCACCTTGTCGCCGATGACGATGGTGCCCGGCGTTCGCACATCATTTTGATAGCCGGCCACAACCCCATCCAACTCATCGGCCTTGTCTATGGCCTGCTGCATGCCTTCTTGTAGATTCTCGGCCGCCGTTTCTATGTTGGTCAGCAAATTGCCCAGCGCCTGGTCGACCTTGTGACCCAGGCTGGAACCCAGGTTTCGGACAGCGTTACGAATGAGCGGCACGCTGCTAACCGAATCGGCGTATTGCTCGAGCAGGACATCATAGGGCCGACCCTGGTCCAAAGCCACCTGGACCGCCGTGGCCGCTTGCTGCAAACCGTTAATCGTTTGCCGCACATCGTTCAGGACCTTCTGCCCGCCCGGTGACTTGATCAGGACATTAAAAATCTGCTGTCCCAGGGTGTGGTTGAACTGCTGCCGGGCCGCATTTTTTTCTGCTTCGATCTGTTGTGTGACGGCCGCCCTCTCCGCCTGTAAAAGGGCCGCCAGCTTGATGTAGGTCCTGACCTGAGTGCGGCCCGAGTCGGCCATTTCCCGTTCGAGCAGCTGGCTACGCGCTTCGTCCAGCAATATGTCATAGTAGGCATTCATATCATGCTGGGTACCACGAGCTTCGTTATAGAGACGCCGGCGACGATTGGCGGCGTTGATTATATTGATAAAGCCCACCACAGCATTCAAACCAGAAGGTTGTGCCTGGACCTCGTCTACGCGGATGACTATTTGCAGGACCAACACTTCGGCCGATAGTAGGACTATGACCAGGACAATGTTAACGAGCCGCTGAAGTCGTTTTCCGATCATGACTCGCCCTCCTCCGAAAACAGGGGCACAGTCTCAACGTAGACCACCTGGTCATCCTGAAGGCCAATCACGATCTGGTCGCCGACTAGGATCAAGCCACCGGCCAAATCGTCCCCTCCTTCGGAAATGTCGATAGTTTCAGGCGCAAAGCCGGCCGGCGAGGCCTCTGTAGCCAATTTGATGGCCTCGGCCGAAGGAATGTCCGGATCAAAGCTCAAGGGGTCGTACCAGGCCGGGAAAATCGATCCATCGGGCGCTGGCTCCACCTCCAATGTCCAGACGGTTTTGCCGTCGACGAAGTCGACCTGGGTCCCAAGCTGGAAATAATACCAGGACTCGTAGCGGACCTGCCCACCTTCGACATCCAACAGTGACATCTTGAAGGCGTCAGGCCGGCCTAGAAGAGCCATCAACTCCGGTCGTTCGTCGACCGTTTCGGCCACCAACGCTTCGGCTAATTCGGCGGGATCGAGCTCGAAGGTCTCAATCGCTTCGGCCGATATCTCGGGTGAATTACTTTCATCTATGGTCGAGCTGTCGCCGGTCGCTGGATCGGCCTCATCACCAGATCCGAGGAAGCTGGTGGCCTGGCAAGCCAATGTCGCCAGTAAACACAAACTTAATAGCAGGGAAATGTATCGAACGTGTTGGGTTTTCACAATCTTGCTCCATTGATAGGCTGCGTTGACACGAGCGACTACAGATTATCATGCCCGGCGGCCGCCAGATAGTAACTTTTTGGCAGTCTGCCAGGTGACGAATGTCACACCTGTGGATCAAGGCCTGGTACGCTGGTCATGAGTATAATTGTGTAAATCTTTTTGGAATGGCGGGCAATCCGAAGAATCAATGACGATTTACTCACTCGGGTTGAAAGTGAAAAAATTGGCTAGCATACCGTTGGGGGCAACCTTGATCAGGGAGGGAATAATTCTACAATATCTGGATGCTGCACAATAAATGGATAGCTCATGTAAAAATTGGGGGTTTCCTCATTCTTCTGCTGCTATTGGCCGGCTGCCAGGTACCCCACGAGTTCGCCGGCACCGAATTATCCCCGCCGGTGCCCATAGCCGATATTGATTTAGAATCGGCCGCCGGGCCGGTGAGCTTGTTTGACTTCAAGGGGAATTACACCCTGGTCTATTTTGGCTACACTTTCTGCCCAGACATATGCCCGACGACGCTAAATATGTTCAAGCAGGTCAAAGAACAGCTAGGAAAAAATGCCGATGAACTAGAAGTGGTCATGATCACAGTTGATCCCGATCGGGACTCGCCGGAAGCGCTGGCCGAGTATGTCGGTCACTTCGATGCTTCTTTCACCGGTCTGTCAGGCGATAAGGCCACCATCGATCAGGTCGGCCGGCCCTTTGGCCTCTACTACGAGAAACAAGAAGGCAGCGAAGCAACTGGCTACCTGGTCGATCACACCGCCAGTTTCTATTTGCTCGATCCCGAGGGCAATATCGCCGTCATCTATCCCCATGGCACTTTGCCCGAGGATGTAGCCAATGATCTCGAATACTTGATCAATAACCGTTAAACAAACGTCGCAAACATTGAAGGAAAAGTTGGAAATGAAACGCTGTTCGTTACTGCCTTACATCCTGCTCATCCTAACAGCGCTCGTCGCTTGCACCTCGAACGGTGGCGAAGGGGATGCGAATGATGGCCTGAAGGTCGAAATGGTAAAAGCCAATTTGACACTGCCGTCAGAAACAGGCGCGGTTTATATGACCATCACTAATGGCACAGATGAAGAAGAGAGGCTGGTAGCGGCCTCCGTGCCGGGCTGCGACGCAGTCGAGCTTCATGAGATGAGGATGGATGGCGACGTCATGATCATGCGCCAGGTGGAAGGGGGCGAAATCATCATCCCGGCCGGGGAAACGGTCGAATTGAAACAAGGCGGCTTACACGTCATGTGCATTGGGAAGACCGGAGAATACGCCGTTGGCGACACGGTGCCCGTTACCCTTGAGTTCGCCAAGGCCGGGACGGTTGAAGTACAAGCCGAGGTAATCGCTCCCGGCGAGATGCAGATGGATCAATAGTGGGTCAATCTTGACAACAAAAAGCCCGGCCGGTCAAAGCGATAGCGCGAAAAAGGCCGAGATCGACTTTCGACCTTTCCTCGGCGAAGGGGCGCTAACCGATCCTGTCTCCGGCCGGATGTTCCGGGAAAGAGCCTATCTGGCTCTGATCGATTTTAATGAACTGGCCGATAGCGGCATCGGCTTCAGCCCCTTCCTGGAAATCGGCGCCGGCAGCGGCCAACGGAGCGCGGCCTTGATGAACCATTTCGGGGCTGACGGAGTGACCACTGATATCAGCCAGGGAGCGCTACAAAACGAGCCTTACGCCCGTGTAATTCTAGGCTACAAGGATGGGCCATGGCGTATCTGTTGCGATGCCCACCACCTGCCCTTTCTGGCCAATACCTTTCAATTCGTCTTCGCCTACCGCACGCTGCACCACTTCGGTAACCCGCTCCCGGCCGTGGCCGAATGCCATCGGGTCCTGGGCAAAGGCGGCCATTTTTTCTTCAATGACGAGCCCATGATCGGCCCCATCATTCGCTTCACCCGCGGAAAACGCCAGCTGTCGGACCCGCCGTCGCGCTGGCAGCGTTGGGCCTATCGCTACCGGCTGGAGAAGGTATTCTGGGATGATGGTGCCCGGGAACGCACCCTGGGCATCGTCGAAGCCCGCTACGACCTCGATTTGTGGCGGCAGAGCCTGGCGCCCTTTGGCAGGGTCGAGGTCGAAGTGAGCCGGCGCTTGAAGCTGCAGTCAAATTTAGAAAAGCCGGCCTTCACGGTCCTTTTGACGAGACTGGTAGGCGGCAATGTCAAAGGTCTGTGTACCAAAGAGGACGGCGAAACCGTGAACGGTGATTTCCGGGAGCGGCTGATGTGTCTCGACTGTGGATCGGGTGGCATCTCTCAACGGTCGGATGAGGTTTTTGGCTGCCCTAAATGCGGCCGGGAATATCCTCTCCAGGATGGCTTGATCCGTATGCTGCCACTGGCGTTGGAGAACAGTCTTTACCCGGTTGGCAACGGATGACGGCCTGGCCCGTTGTAGTTCTCCATACTTGCCTGGTAGACGATGCCCATGCCGCCCCGGCCGAGTTCGGTTTCTATCTGGTATCTTCCCTGCAAAGTCGATCCGATCATCAGAACTCCAATTTTTTGATTGGAGTCTATATCTTGGTGGAATCCGCCACCTAAGTCAACATTGTGATAAAAGGAGCAAATGAGGGAATATGTTTTCAGACCCCGCAGATGGCCCAACAAGTTCACCGTGGCACCCGCGGGGTCTCGCCAAAACCATATTTCAATAAATGAGTCGCTGCTTATCGGGCTACAGTCTCTCTTACAAAACACAAAGTAGCTGCATTTAGCCCGCCGTTTGCTTCACCTTCACCAACCACTTCTCGATGGGAGCCATCTTCTCGCAGTGGTCCATGACCACGTCCACCAATCCGGCCGAAGCCAGCACGGTCGGTTCGATACCCGGCGAAGAGGCGTAGAGGGTGTTGAAACGCAGTAAGTCGGCCCGAGGATGATCCGGGTCATAGCCACGGGGCACGCGCTTGTAGTGTTCACCGTTGATTTCGTAAGCTCCTACCCCCTGAACGGAAGCTAAGGCCAATTCCAACTCCGAACCCAAGCCGTCGTCGTTTACCGCTTCCCGGAAAGCCGTCAGCATGGCCTTATCGAAACCATGCATGCCCACATGCAACCCACCGGCCGTGGCGTCGAAGCCGAAAAAGAAGCCGGGATTGCCGCCGGCCTTGCCCGGGCCCTCCCAAAAGCGGATGCCGATCCAGGTTTTATAGGGGCTTTTATCTTCGGAGAAACGGACATCGCGATAAATGCGCATCAGCGAGCCCTGGCCATTGGTGCGGGTGTCATATTGGATATGGGGTGATATGAATCGTAGACGATCGCCCATGCTTTCCACAAAAGACACGGCCGGGGCGACGACGCTCTCCTGGTATATCAGCTTGCGAGCGTTGAACCAGTCGCGATCGTTATTTTCTCCTAATTCGGCCAGAAATTGCAGGCCTTCAGGTGGAAAACCGGTGAAAGATCCTTCAGCCATTTGTATCGCTCCTATGTCATGGGGACGCGGGGAAAAAGGTCTGACTCAGCGTCTTGTTCTCCCCACATCCCTAAATCTCATTGTCTAGGATCAGCCCATTGAATGAAGGCCGACTTTATTACCCTCACTATCCATGAAGTAAGCGACAAAGCCGTTCTCGCTGATATCGGTCTTGGACATCACAACCCGGCCGCCGGCCGCTTCGATCCGGTTCAAAACCGTGTTCAGGTCGTCGCCACAATTGAGGTAGACAATAGAACCTTCGACGCTAGGCTTATAGCCCTCTCCCTGGATGACGGCCCCGGAGATGTCGCCCCTCTCCGCCGGGAACATAACCATAGGGAAACCACTGCTGGCTTCAATTGGTATCAGTTCGATCTCAAAGATCCTGTTGTAAAACTTCTTGGCCCTGTCGATGTCCGTCGCGGGAATTTCAAACCAATTCAGTGCATTTGCCAATTTTATGCTCCTTTCTGTGCGTTATATTTGGACCAGCTGGCGCCGGCCTTATCGAAAAAAGTGGGCAATCATAAGATGATCTTGGCAATATGGCTGCCTACTAAAAGCTTAGCACAAACGTTCTGTGTGCGTCAAGTATAATTCTTTACACTTCATACAGTTTCTTTTTGGCTTGTCTGGCGGGGCTTAGCTACAATCAGCGGTTGGAGGCCCTATGCTGTTTGTAGACAATGGTGGTCTTGACGATCCCTATACCAACCTGGCTATCGAAGAACACCTGCTGCGTTACGTGTCGCTCTCTGAGCCTCTCTTCTTCTTATATATTAACCAACCGGCCGTCATCATAGGCCGCAATCAAAATATCTTTCAAGAAGTCGATCCCGCCTACCTCAAGGCCAAAGGAATCCATCTTCTCCGCAGACTGTCGGGCGGTGGGACGGTCTATCACGACCTGGGCAATCTAAATTTCAGCTTCATCACCCAGGGCAAGGAAGATCTGCACAAATTCGCTAAAGTCACCGCGCCAGTCATTCGCGCCTTGAACGACCTAGGACTGGATGCCGGGCTTAAGGGCAAGAGCGATATCTTCGCCGCCGGCAAAAAGATTTCCGGTAACGCCCAATACGCCAGCGGCGGCCGGATGTTCAGTCATGGCACTTTGCTCTTCGATTCTGAGTTGGAAAATTTGGCCGGAGCCCTCAAGCCCGGGCAGGCCCGGATCGAATCCAAGGCAGTGCAGTCGGTCCGCAGCCAGGTAGTCAATATCCGTGAACTGTTGGCCGGCGAGGCGACTATCCAGGATCTCAGACAAGCCCTCTTAACCAGCGTCTTCGGCGGCTCCGATACTCCCCTTTATCCACTTTCTGCGGCCGAATGGGAACAGATCCATGACATCGCCGAAAGCCGCTACCGTCAATGGGCGTGGACCTATGGCCGCTCGCCCAAATTCACGGTACAGAAAAGCATCCACTTTCCCAAAGGCACACTTTCGGGCACGTCCGAAGCCGAGATCCACGGCATCGTCGAGGTGAAGGGCGGCCGGATCCAGGCCATTGACATCAAAGGCGACCACCCGGTAACGGACAACCTGGCCATACAGGTCCAGCGGT
Source organism: Chloroflexota bacterium (assembly GCA_024638855.1). Taxonomy (GTDB): domain Bacteria; phylum Chloroflexota; class Anaerolineae; order Promineifilales; family Promineifilaceae; genus UBA11865. The sequence goes on along the minus strand of JAHEJP010000160.1, from coordinate 419 downwards.
TGGTTGGCCTGCCCTATGACCACGAAAGTCTGGTCTTAGGCATGGAAGACATAGTTATAGACCCAACAAACGAGGAGCCAGGAAACGAGGACTTGCTGGCGCTGCTCTGGATCTAGTGACTTAACCCGGACCAAGGCTCGACCCTGTCCAGATTCTACTCATGCATCTCCCAATCCCTCAACTTCTATCGCCGCCGAGACTGGTTCTTCGACCTTTTCGGCCAGAGGTTCGGCCGGTCGCCACAGTAGATTCCATAGAGCCCAAAGGACGCCAGGCACCAAGACAAGCCCCGCCATCAGCCACAATATGCCCGATATTCCTAAACCGGTATTGTCCAACATCCATCCACCGGCGGCCGAGCCGGCCGCACTGGCCAGGCTGAAGAAAGCGAATTCGGTCGAGAAGACCCGGCCGCGCAC
>JAHEJP010000159.1 GCA_024638855.1 Chloroflexota bacterium | reverse complement strand
CTTAACCATTTTTGCACGGCTTCAATCTTGAATTCTTCCGAGTAAGTCTTTCTTTTTTTAGCCATCTTTCTCTCCGACGACAACTTGGCTAACAATTTGGCGCTTTGGCATATTGTACTTTGGTCTCGTCGAAAATCGACTACAATTAACAAGCCCGTTCGTCAACAACACCATAACATGGAACGAGTCCCGGACTCGTTAAGGAGAAGTAGCATGACTGGAAAATTCGTCCCCTCCTCTAAAGCTGAACGAGAACAACTGGATTGGGGAGTCCTGGGCTGGCTCAGCCGGCCGGCAAATACCGGCACAACACAATTGGTCGTCATCGAGGTCGAGTTAATGCCCGGCTTCGGCCATAATTTTCACAAGCACCCCGATCAGGAAGAGGTCATATACGTGATCGATGGCCAGATCGAGCAATGGCTAGAAAAGAATAGCCGCGTGTTGCAAAATGGCGACTCGATCTTCATCGGCGCCGACGTGGTCCACGCTTCGTTCAATGTATCCGACAAGCCGGCCAAGTTGCTGGCCATTCTTGGTCCCTGCATGGGCGAAGGCGGTTACGAACTGGTCGAGGTTTTCGAGCAGGAGCCCTGGAAATCGTTGCGCTAAGAGGCGAGATCCCTCTCTAGCATCCAAAAAATAATATAATCGGTATTGACAGGCGATTTCCGGCCATATATACTATGTAAAACGTTTGCGCAAACGTTTTACATGGGTATTTGGCAGTACATTAAATGTTTGGGAAGAGGAGGTGCTGTCATCGCTACCATGCGCGATGTCGCCCGGCTTGCCGGGGTTTCCGTTTCGACCGTTTCGCACGTCGTCAATAATTCGCGGGCTGTCAGCGACGAATCACGCCAGCTTGTTTTACAGGCTATGGAGGAGTTAGGCTACCGGCCGAACACCCTGGCCCAATCCCTCCGCCGCCAAAAAACCAACACCATTGGCATGATTGTGCCTGATAGCGCCAACCCCTTTTTCGCCGAAGTTGCCCGGGCCATCGAAGACACCAGCTTTGCAAAAAATTATAGCGTCATCCTCTGCAACTCTGAGGGTAACCTGGAAAAACAACGCGCTTATACCAATGTTTTAATCGATAACCTGGTTGCCGGCATCCTTTTTGTCGCCGCTGGAGTCAGCACCGAACTGGTCGAGGATTTGCGCCAACGACGCGTACCGCTGGTAGTCGTCGACCGGGAAGTTCCTGGTGTCGAGGTCGACACAGTCATGACCCATCACGCCCAAGGTGGCCGGCTGGCGACCCAACACTTGATCGACCTGGGCCACCGGCGCATCGCTTGCATCGCCGGAAATTCAGAAGTTTCACCCAGCGCCGAGCGAGTCACCGGTTATCAAGATGCTCTATCGGCTAATGATTTGCCCATCGATGATAATCTGCTACTCAAAGGCGATTTCCGCTACGAAAGTGGTTATCAAGCCACGCGCCAGCTTCTTTGCCTGAATAGTCCACCAACGGCTATCTTCGCTTGCAATGATCTAATGGCTGTTGGCTGCATCAGCGCGGCGACAGAACTCGGAGTGCGGATACCCGACCAGCTATCGGTCGTCGGCTTCGACAACGTGCGGCTGGCTTCTTTCACCAACCCACCCCTCACAACCATCGCCCAGCCCATTTTTGAAATCGGCGCTCTGGCGACGAAAATGCTTCTGGAGCGCATCGACGATCTCAAAGCGCCGGCCCGCTTCAAAATTTTGGACACCGATTTATGCGTCCGGTATTCATCGGGGCCGGTCCCGAATGATTAAGAATGAAAAAAGAGTATAAAAGATGACAGCAAGAGTAGCCGTGGTTGGTAGTATGAACATGGATCTGGTGGTCCAAACGCCACAGTTTCCAAAACCGGGGGAGACCGTGATCGGCAACGACCTACTCACTATCCCTGGCGGTAAAGGGGCTAACCAGGCTGTAGCTGCCGCCAGGCTCGGGGCCAACGTGGCCATGATCGGCCGGGTAGGCGACGATCTTTTTGGCCAACAATTGCGGGACAACCTGGCGGCAGACCAAATCGATTTAAGGCACGTTAGAGTGACGCCGGATACGGCCTCTGGCGTGGCCCTCATCGTCGTCGATAAAAGCGGCCAAAATAGCATTGTGGTTTCATCCGGGGCAAATGCCAGGCTCAGCGTGGCTGATGTGGATTCAGCTGCCGAAACCATAACGACGGCCGATGTCTTGGTGCTCCAACTAGAAATTCCCCTGGAAGCCGTCACCAGGGCTGCCCAATTGGCCCAGCAAAGCAAGGTGCAGGTCATTTTGAACCCTGCCCCTGCCCAAAAATTACCGGCCGATCTCCTGAAGCTGGTCGATATTCTCGTACCCAATGAAAGCGAGACCGCGACCATCACCGGGCTACCCAGTGGGTCTCTAGAGGAAATCGAATCTGCAGCCGCTGATTTAATGGCTGCCGGCGTCGGGTCAGTGATTTTAACATTGGGCGAAAAGGGCGCCTTCTTAGCTCAGGAAGGAAAGACCCGTCATATGCCAGCGTTTATCGTCGAACGTGTGGTGGATACGACGGCCGCCGGTGACGCCTTTGTCGGCGGCTTGGCCACGGCGATTGGCGAAGGGAAATCCATCTTGGAAGCAGTTTCCTGGGGTAATGCGGCTGGGTCGCTCGCTGTCACCCGGGCCGGCGCGCAACCGTCTCTTCCTATTAGAGATGAGGTAAAGATGTTGTTGGGCCAGACAACAGCTGAAGGACAATAAGGAGTCATGAATTGAAGAAAGGTAAATTATTGAACCAACCTATTTCGGCCGTGATCGCTGGCATGGGTCACACCGATGAATTGGTGATCGCCGATGCGGGTTTGCCGGTCCCTGCCTCGACGAAAAGAGTGGACCTGGCCTTGACCAGGGATATACCCCGCTTCGTCGACACCCTACTGATTATCTTGACCGAGCTTAAGGTGGAGCGGGCCATCGTGGCTGAGGAGATGCTTGCCGTCAATCCCCAGGCCTTCGACGCCATTAAAGAGCTTTTAGATGAAATACCTATCGAACAGGTATCTCATGAAGATTTTAAGCGGAGAACGGAATCGGCGGTGGCGGTGGTGCGAACCGGCGAGTTCACACCTTACGCCAATATCATCCTCATCGCAGGAGTAGTATTTTAAATGAGCCAGGCTATAGCGACTGAAAGTGCGACGAGACGGCGCGAGTTTTTGCAGCGGTATGGACTCATCCTCTCCTTCCTACTGCTTTGCCTCGCCCTCAGCCTACTATCTGACCGTTTTTTGACGTCCGGAAATATCGTCAATATTCTCCGACAGTCGACCATTAACGGCATCATTGCCGTGGGTATGACCTTCGTCATCTTGACGGCTGGCATCGACCTCTCCGTTGGCTCAATCTTGGCCCTCTCGTCGGTCATTGCAGCATCTATGTTGCAAGGTGGCATGGCTGTGCCGGCAGCAGTAGCCATCGGCCTGGGAGCTGGCGCCGCCTGCGGTCTGATCAATGGCGTCGTTATCACCCGAACCAGGGTTCCCCCCTTTATTACCACCCTGGGCATGATGACCATTGCCCGAGGATTAGCCCTGGTATACACCGAGGGACGGCCGATCACAGGCTTGCCTGACGGTTTCCGTTTCATCGGCACCGGATCCGTCGGACCTATCCCGACACCCATCATTATCGCCGCGGCAACTTTTATCATCGGATATGTCTTTCTCACCCGCACTTCCTTAGGGCAATTCATTTATGCCATTGGCAACAATCCCATAGCAGCCCGCTACGCCGGCGTGTCCGTAAGCTTGAATATCACACTGGTCTATTTACTGAGCGGTTTACTGGCCGCTTTAGCCGGGTTGATCCTGACCGCTCGTCTGGACTCTGCCCAACCCACGGCTGGGCTCGGCTTTGAATTTGATGCCATCGCCGCAGTCGTGGTGGGCGGCACCAGCTTCGCCGGTGGCATGGGTGGCCTTGGAGGCACTCTCATCGGTGTATTAATTATCGCCGTTCTTAACAATGGTTTAAATTTACTGAATATCTCGTCATTCTACCAACCGGTCGTATCCGGTATCGTCATCGCCTTGGCCTTGTTGCTACACCGCGCCATCGAAAGGTCATAGACAGCGGATGATGATAGACAGTAACCAATATTTCATGGCGCTCGCCAAAGGAGAGAAGATATAAGAAATGAAATGCAGGAAAACACTCAGACCTAGTCATAGTCTTTGAGAATATGAAACAGCTTGGAGAAGAAATACCAGGTTTCAAATCACATTTGGTTTAGGAGAAAAATAATGAAACAGATAGCCAAAATCATAATTGCGATGCTGCTGCTCCTCGTTCTTGTAGCTTGCGGCGGTGCAACGCCAGAGGCAGAGCCTCAACCAGAAGAAGAGGTAGGTCAGCCGGAGGCGGAAGCGCCGGCCGAACCCGAAGAAAGTGATGGTGCTTTAGGCCTTTCGCTTTCTACGCTAAATAACCCATTTTTCGTGACCCTGGCTGATGGGGCGCAAGCAGCGGCCGATGCTGCTGGCGTCGAGCTTGTCATCGTCGATGCACAAGACGACCCGGCCCAGGAAGCCACCAATATAGAAGACCTCATCGAGCAGGGCGTGAGTGCCCTTCTCATCAATCCCACCGATGCCGATGCCATCGTGCCCTCCATCCAGAAGGCCAATGAGGCCGGCATCCCCGTTTTCACCATCGACCGCGGCGCTTCCGGCGGTGAGGTGGTGGCCCATATCGCTTCTGATAACGTAGCCGGCGGTAGCATGGCTGGTGCTTTCCTGTGCGACGCCATCGGCGGCTCAGGCAAGGTTGTCGAACTCGAGGGCATCGCCGGTACATCGGCCGCCCGAGACCGGGGACAGGGCTTCAATGATTATATGAGCGGCGAATGCGCCGGCGTGGAAATCATCGCCCAGCAGACGGCCAACTTCAATCGCGCCGAGGGACTCAGCGTCTTTGAGAATATCCTCCAGGCCGAGCCAGAGATCGACGGTGTTTTCGCCCATAATGATGAGATGATCTTGGGCGCCATAGAAGCTGCTAAAGCAGCTGGGCGCGATGCCGAAATCGTCTTCGTCGGCTTCGATGCCGTCGACGATGCCGTGGCAGCCGTGGAGGCCGGAGACCTGGCAGCCACCGTCGCCCAGCAGCCGGCCGTCATGGGCCAGCTCGGCGTCGAAACGGCCTTAGCTAGCCTGGATGGACAATCTGTGGATGCGTTCACACCCGTGGACCTGGCCCTGGTTGCCGGCGAGGGTGTCGCTGTTGAGGCGCCCGAAGGCCTTACATTCGGGCTTTCCTTGTCAACTTTGAACAATCCATTCTTCGTGACCCTGGCTGATGGAGCACAAGCAGCGGCCGACGCTGCCGGCGTCGAGCTCATCATCGTCGATGCGCAAGACGACCCGGCCCAGGAAGCCACCAACATGGAAGACCTGATCCAGAGGGGCGTAAGCGCCATCCTGGTCAACCCCACCGATGCCGATGCCATCGTGCCCTCCATCCAGAAGGCCAATGAGGCCGGCATCCCCGTTTTCACCATCGACCGCGGCGCTTCCGGCGGTGAGGTGGTAGCCCATATCGCTTCTGATAACGTAGCCGGCGGTAGCATGGCTGGCGCTTTCCTGTGCGACGCCATCGGCGGCTCAGGCAAGGTTGTCGAACTCGAGGGCATCGCCGGTACATCGGCCGCCCGAGACCGGGGACAGGGCTTTAATGATTACATGAGCAGCGAATGCGCCGGCGTGGAAATCATCGCCCAGCAGACGGCCAACTTCAATCGCGCCGAGGGACTCAGCGTCTTTGAGAATATCCTCCAGGCCGAGCCAGAGATCGACGGTGTTTTCGCCCATAATGATGAGATGATCTTGGGCGCCATAGAAGCTGCTAAAGCAGCTGGGCGCGATGCCGAAATCGTCTTCGTCGGCTTCGATGCCGTCGACGATGCCGTGGCAGCCGTGGAGGCCGGAGACCTGGCAGCCACCATCGCCCAGCAGCCGGCCGTCATGGGCCAGCTCGGCGTTGAAACAGCTGCAGCATTCTTAGGCGGCACAGATGTTGATGACTACACGCCCGTGGACCTGGCTCTGGTTGCCGGAGAGGTCTCGGCAGCAGGACCAATGGGCGACTATGTCCTTGGCCTATCATTGTCAACTTTGAACAATCCATTCTTCGTGACCCTGGCTGATGGAGCACAAGCAGCGGCCGACGCTGCCGGCTCGGAACTCATCATCGTCGATGCGCAAGACGACCCGGCCCAGGAAGCCACCAATATGGAAGACCTGATTCAGCGCGGTGTGGATGCCATCCTGGTCAACCCCACCGATGCCGATGCCATCGTGCCCTCCATCCAGAAGGCCAATGAGGCCGGCATCCCCGTCTTTACCATCGACCGCGGCGCTGCTGGCGGTGAGGTGGTGGCCCATATCGCTTCTGATAACGTAGCCGGCGGTAGCATGGCTGGTGCTTTCCTGTGCGACGCCATCGGCGGCTCAGGCAAGGTTGTCGAACTCGAGGGCATCGCCGGTACATCGGCCGCCCGAGACCGGGGACAGGGCTTCAATGATTATATGAGCGGCGAATGCGCCGGCGTGGAAATCATCGCCCAGCAGACGGCCAACTTCAATCGCGCCGAGGGACTCAGCGTCTTTGAGAATATCCTCCAGGCCGAGCCAGAGATCGACGGCGTTTTCGCCCATAATGATGAGATGATTTTGGGCGCCATAGAAGCTGCAAAAGCAGCTGGGCGCGATGCCGAAATCGTCTTCGTCGGCTTCGATGCCGTCGACGATGCCGTGGCAGCCGTGGAGGCCGGAGACCTGGCGGCCACCATCGCCCAGCAGCCGGCCGTCATGGGCCAGCTTGGCGTCGATACAGCCGTCATCTTCCTCAATGGTGATTCGGTTGAACCATTTACAGGCGTAGACTTGTCGTTGGTGAACTGATTCTGGCATTAGTTCATTAACTCTTAGGCGATCAGAGATCGGCCATGGCCGATCTCTGATCGCTGACCAGATTAAAACGGTTATGGCAGAAGAAAACGCATTCCTCCTTATGGAGAATATCTCAAAGTCTTTCCCCGGCGTTCAAGCGCTGAAGGAAGTCAACTTTGAAGCGACTCGTGGCGAAATCCACGCCCTGGTTGGCGAAAATGGCGCCGGCAAGAGCACTTTAATGAAGATCTTAACCGGAGCCTTGATCGAAGATGAAGGGCAAATTACCTGGCGCGGCAAGCCTGTTAAAATCAATTCTCCATCCGATTCCCAGGAACTTGGGATCAGCATGATCCACCAGGAACTATCTTTGATCCCCTACCTCACGGTGGGGAAAAACATTTATCTCGGCCGGGAGCCCAGCCGGCCAATACCGGGCTTTATCGATTGGAAGAAGCTCTATTCAGAATCTCAACGGCAATTAGATCAGCTGAATCTAGATGTTGATGCGCGAGCCGATGTTCATGATTTGAGTATTGCCCAACAACAAATGGTGGAAGTAGCCAAAGCCCTATCTTTGAATGCCGATTTGATCGCCATGGATGAGCCCACGTCATCGTTAACTGACAAGGAGACCGAGATCCTTTTCGACGTCATGCGCCATCTCAAAGAGCAAGGTGTGGCTATCATCTTCATCACCCACCGCTTGGAGGAAGTGTTTGAGGTAAGCGATCGTATCACCGTTTTGAGAGACGGCCGGCATATTGCCACGGCTTCAACGGCCGAGCTGGATCAGAACAAAGTGGTTGAGCTAATGGTTGGCCGGGAGCTAGGCGAAATGTACCCGTACAGCCCTACCGAACAGAGAGAAACGGTAATTGAAGCCAGGAATTTGAGCGACGGCTGGGAATTGCACGACGCTTCCTTTGAATTACATGGTGGGGAAATACTGGGCGTTGCCGGGTTGATTGGAGCGGGCCGCACGGCCTTGGCCGAGACGCTTTTTGGTCTGCGCCCGGTATCACGCGGAGAGATCTTGTTGTCTGGTGAAGTAGTTAAGTTCCACTCGGCGAAACAAGCCATCAAAAACGGCCTTGGTTTTGTGCCAGAGGATCGTAAATTGCAGGGTCTATTTCTGAATATGGCCGTGCGCGAAAATGTGACTATGAGCGCTACCAGCCTGGTATCCAATCTGGGATTCGTCAATTCAGCCAAAGCCGATAAGTTGGCGGACCAATACGTAGAAAAGTTAGATATCCGTACGCCGAGCCTGCGACAAAGGGTGCGGAACCTATCCGGGGGCAACCAACAAAAAGTCGTTATCGCCCGCTGGCTGACCTTACAGCCGAGGGTTTTGATCCTCGACGAACCCACGCGAGGCGTAGATGTAGGCGCCAAGGCTGAGATCCATGGCTTGATGCGCCAACTTGCCCTAGATGGGGTCGCCGTCTTGGTGATATCTTCTGAACTTCCCGAGGTATTAGGCGTCAGCGATCGCATCGTCGTGATGCACGAGGGACGCATCACCGGCCGTTTTGACCGGGACGAGGCAACACAGGACAAAATTATGCTTGCTGCTACCGGCGGGGAAAATAATGCTAGCTAAAACCAAAACGAAACCGGCTCCAGCCGTCATTCTGGATTTTTTACGCCGCTACAGCGTTCTGTTGATATTGCTCATCATCGGGCTGATCTTTACCCTGGGTTCTGACAGGTTTTTGACGCCATCGAACCTGATGAATATCGCCTTACAAACGTCAATCATCGCCATCATCGCCATCGGCATGACCTTCGTCATGCTGACGGCCGGCATCGACCTGTCCGTCGGATCGGTGGCTGCCTTATGCGGAGCCTTGGCAGCCGGGTTAGCCGTCAACCAAGAATTAGGTACCTATTTGGGCATTGGCTTGGCGCTGTTAGCCGGGGCGGCCGTCGGTATGATCAATGGCTTACTGATCGTCATGGGGAAAATGCCGCCCTTCGTGGCTACGCTCTCCACCCTGGCTGTTGCCCGCGGTCTGACCCTGGTTTATACCCAAGGCCGGCCTATCTCCGGCATCGACGAAAAGTTCATCTTCTTGGGCAATGGCGAAATTCTAGGCATCGCTGCGCCGGTCGTTATCATGGGCATCGTCTTCGTGATCGCTTACATCGTCCTACGTTCGACCCGTTTCGGCAACTATGTCTACGCCACCGGTGGCAACGAAGAGGTGAGTCGCTTAGCCGGCATTTCCACATCGAAAGTGACGCTGTCAGTTTATGTCATCAGTGGCTTTCTGGCGGCATTGGGCGGCATATTGTTGGTGGCTCGCTTATGGTCGGCCCAACCCAATGCGGCCGTCGGCCTGGAGCTTGATGCCATTGCCGCGCCGGTTTTAGGCGGCGTGAGTTTATTCGGCGGCGTGGGCAATGTGGCCGGCACCGTGGTAGGCGCCTTCATCCTGGGTATCCTGTCCAATGGCCTGAATCTGATGGGGGTACCTTCTTTTTACCAGCAGGTCATCAAAGGTATCGTGCTCATCTTGGCCGTCATGCTGGATGTCTTCACTAAGCGCCGACGGTAGTCAAATCACCTAAACAGAGAAAAGTTCCCGACATCATCTAAATATTGCGCAAAGACAGAACTTCCTTCTGAAAGAAAGCAGAAAGATCAAAAAAATGTTCAAGTCTGTAACTTAGGCTTTCTTCAAAGTAACCTCAGGATCATTATCCGATGTAGCCAACAGCTTCAGCTTTCTCAAAGGTCAACCTACTCGAAGCCTGAGTATCTCCCATTTTTGTGCGGAATTCTGCAGTAACAGTTTGTCTTTAATATCACCCAGTTCCTGAATCTGTGTTTGGCTCAAAGTTGATTCATTAATCGACAGAGTTTTTTTGAAGGTCTGATAATGTTCCTGGGCTATGGTTGCCCAACTATGTTTGTTAGCTTCAATATATTCCTTCATTGGCTGATCCGTAACTATTGTTTGGCGAATACGTGCTCAATCGGTACCTGGACGTGCCCCAAATTGATCCATTTCTGTTGTACAAATTTACATCGAAGTGGCAGGTAGCCAGCTAGGCTTTTTATCAAGCAATTGGGCATAGTCGATTGACTGGTAGCCATTCTCACAGGGGTTACCGTCAGCCACCCACATCACCCGATCGCTTAAATCCATGATGATGGAGGCTATCGTGCTGTAACGCTCGATTGGCTCCACCCGCGGGTCTGGATGGCGACAAATACTGCCTGGGTAATTGAAGTGATCGCCGAAGAAATCCCGGATATGCTCCGGGCCAAGATCCCCTTGATGGCCGTTCAACTGTTGCTGTAGGCGATGCAGGCGAAAGGGGCTGCTTGGCCCATCCCATAGGGCGACATCCTTCAAGTCAAAGGCAGCGTTGGTGAAGTGATTTGTGTGGGCGAACATGCCCTCATCGCCGGGGAATTCCATATAAACCCGAGAATAATTGCCCGGTGCGGTCTCGACATTGACGGCTTCCCCGTCCCGGTGAGCGATGAGGTAATTAGCGGCCGAAGCCCGTGGCTGGCGTGTGATCGCGCTCAAGGCATCGGACATTGTCTCGGCGTCCAGGATGCCACGCAGGATGACATGGTAAGGTAAGCCCGGGTAGCCGCAGTCCTGATCGGTCACCAGGGCATTAGTCACCAAGCCGATGCCGGCCGAGTTGAAACCAGTTTTAGCCAGCAAGCCGGCCTCCACCAGGGTCACGAAATTCGGTCCCTCGTCTTGTTCGACCTCCAACAAGATGATGGTCTGTGCCATCTCCGGTTTCCAGTCCCAATTCTGAGCCAAAAGCGTGCGCCCGCCAGCCGTCGCTCGCGGCAGGGCCACCACGGCCGTGCATTCTTGCGCCGCCAGCCGGGCCACGGCCGCAAACATTATCTCGGTACGAACATTGATGGCCAACAGGTCACCGGCTGCCAGGCCTGCCCCCTTGGCCATGCCTTCCATTTCTTCCAGGTAGCGCGGTTGGTAAGCGGCGATCGCCGGCCGGTAAAGTTGGGCGTGTTCGACCACTTGTGGCCAACTCCAGCCCGCATAATGTTGGAAGATTTGCCGGTAAATTTCGACGCTGCGGGCGATGCGATCGCCGGTCATCCGGCCGAGTTGCCTTCCACGCTCAGCGGCCGATCCGCTCACGCGGATATGGGGTAATCGTGCCATCTTCTTTTATCAACCTCCC
>JAHEJP010000008.1 GCA_024638855.1 Chloroflexota bacterium | reverse complement strand
GCCTATGCTTATCTTTATGCTTTTTATCGGGCTGCCTTTCCAAAGCCTGGAAGAGGAAATCGCGGGCCATTGAAGGATGCTTTCCGTGGTCTCACGGCTGGCCTCTTTTACCCCTTGGGCTGAAGTAATATATGGATGCCCTTACCAGTCTCACACGCAATACTTTTTTTGGCATTCTTTCCAGCATACTTAGCCGTGTTGGCAATACGATTTTATTCATCCTTGTCATTAATACTTTGGGTCTTACAGGTGGTGGAACTTATAATTTAGGATTAGCCTATTTCTTCATCGCCAGTCGGTTCGCGTTTTGGGGATTGGACCACTTATTGACACGTGAGGTTGCTAAGGATCGCTCCAAGGCAGGGCTATATCTAACCAACTTTCTCTTTGCTCGAGGCGTATTAGCTCTCCTAATTGTTATTCTGTTTATTATTCTTGTAAAGATCGTCAACTATGACCCATCGACAGAGTTGGTCATCATTTTGATGCTATTAAGCGTCTTTCCAGAGAACATCAATAATCTATGTTGGAGCAGTTATGCTGCTTTCGAGGAGTATCATCTAGCCAATATTGGCATGATAGCCAACGTTGCTATCAAGTTAGGTCTCGGTTTCTTACTCTTATTCTTGGGTGCGGATTTGGCGGAGGTAGCACTGGCTTTGTTACTCGGTCACTCTATGGCAATGTTCATAAATTTAGTGCTGGTCAGAAAACGTTATCTGCCAAACGGTTGGCGGCGACCGGAACCAACATTTATTAAGGAGCAGCTTATCATTGGCCTTCCTTTCATCTTCGTTAGCGTCTTTTTCATATTGGACAATCGACTGGATAATATTCTGTTGTCATTTTTTAGTACAGAAGCAGAAATTGGCATTTATGGCTCGGCCGTGGCCATCATCGTCGCCTTGAGCCTGATCCCCGAAGGATATCGAATCGCCATCCTGCCCGTAATGGCTAGATACCGCGAGGAAGGGGATCAACCTCTTCAAGTCCTTTACAGTCGTTCCTACAAATTTTTGCTAACAATGGCTCTCCCATTGACTATCGCGACGATCGTCATGGCCGATGAAATTGTGGCGCTTCTCTATAAAGACGCTTTACCGGAAACGGCAATGGCATTGCGTATACTGGCTATCGCTGTGACCTTTATATATATAAATATTTTAAATAACCGGCTTCTAATCGTGCACAACCGTCAGAATTTAATCGCTCGCTTTTTACTTGTAGCTTTTTTAGTGAACGTACTCGCCAACTTAATTTTGATGCCAACGTTTGGTGCGATCGGTGCAGCGATCAGCCGCATTAGTTCCATGTTTGCCTTGTTCATATTGACGAGTTGGGCGGCCAACCAATTTATTTCCGACGTAGGCCGTAGCAAGTATTTTTGGCGGCTTCTCTTGAGTACCGCAATTATGGGTGTAGCTGTCTGGCTATTGTCCCCATGGGGGATATGGGTTCAAGTCTTCGCGGGCATGCTAATCTATGTTGTACTATTACTCCTAACTGGCGGACTGTCCCGTGAAGAAATCAACATTTTTCGACAATGGTTGCAAAGGCCCGAATCAGGGACTTGAAAGGTTTTTTCCCAGGAATGCTGCGATCCTACCTCGCCGGTCATCTTGCATTGCAGTTTCACAATGGTATTCTTAAAAACGATCAGTTACCGAGGTGAAAACTTAAATGACAATGCCCAACTTCCTAATTATTGGGGCAGCTAAGTCTGGGACAAGTGCCCTTTATCACTACATTAAGCAACATCCACAAATCTACATGAGCCCAAGAAAAGAACCCCACTTCTTCTCGTATGAGGGAAGTTTTCCAAATTCCCAAGGGCCAAATGACTACATCAACAAAGCTATCATCAACATAGAAGAGTACAGGGCTCTCTTCAATGGCTTCTCAGGCGAGCCTGCAATTGGAGAAGCCTCGCCAACGTATTTATACGTTCAGAAAGCTTGTGAACGGATCGAGCAGCACATACCAAATGCAAAAATGATCGCCATGCTTCGACAGCCCGCTGAGAGAGCGTTTTCAGCATTCATGCATTTAAGGAGAGATGGTTTAGAAACAATCAGCGACTTTGCCAAGGCACTGGATGTTGAGGAGTGGCGCATCCAACATAATTGGGGGCCAATTTGGCACTACAAGCGATCCGGATTCTATTTTTCTCAACTCAGCAGATATTATGCGAGATTTAAGCGGGAGCAAATCCGAGTGTATCTGTTTGAGGACTTCAATAAAGATCCATCTACATGTTTCCGCGACATCTTTCAATTTCTTGGGGTAGACACAGAATTCCAGCCAGATACTTCATTTAGACCAAACGTGTCCGGTATTCCAAAGAGCCAGATGGCCCAAAGTATGATGAACTCGTTGTTCCTTAAGCCTAACCCAATCAGAGCCAGCGCGAGGAGGATCCTTTCCGCAAACTTGCGATTTAGAGCTTCAACCGCCTTAAGAAACATGAACTTAGAAAGGGCAATGATACCTCCAACGATACGAACACAGCTCACTAAAGAATTTAGCGGTGAAATATTACAATTGGAAAGCTTGATCAACCGTGATCTCTCACAATGGCTCCAATAAACCCCGAGAATAGTCCATATGGCATTAAGGAGTAACCCAAATGGAGTATAGAGATATATTCAGTTAAATGATAAACTGATAACGTCGAGAAACGCCTTTTTAACAAGTAGGGAGATAAAGATGAAAAATTTACTAAACAAGAAACTATTTCTTTTCGGCGCGTTGATATTGATTCTGGTTATGGGGGTTGTTGTCGTAACAGCCCAGGGACCGTCAGGATCAGGTTGGTGGACCGGCTTCACGCTTCAGAATATCGATAGTGATGCTGATCCAGCCATTAATGTCATCGCAGAAGCCTACCTGAAGCAGGGTCAAACTGATCCCGCTACTAAACCCAAATCTGTTGTCAAACTGCCTGAGGATGTTGCAGTAACATTTAATCCTGGATTTTCAGGTACTTGTGGAGCAGTTGCTTCTGCTGGTTGCCGGATTGCTTTTTCGCCTGATTTACCATCAGATTTTGAAGGCTCGGTTGTAGTATCTTCAGATGGACCGGCCGTAGCCATTGTCCAGGTAAACAACAATCCATCGGGCAGCGTTGGCGTCAGTGGTGGCTCAGCTCGCGCGGGTTATCAAGGTACTGGTGCTGAGATAGCCGACACAACATTGATTTTCCCGACAGTGAAGAACAACTTTGCCGGTCAGACTACGGCGCTTTATGTTCAGGCTGCAGGTGGGTCTGCACCTGTGAACATTGAGTACCGCTTGAATGACGGATCTACGAAGAACCAGTCTACAACGATAGATGCGAATAAGACGTACGTCTTTATGCCATCGGCCGCCGGAGTTCCTTCGTGTAATGGTGGGAATCAAAACACCTGTATCGGTGGCGCAACAGTAACCTCGACCGGCGCCCCCATCGCTGGAACCGTCGTTGAGTTCAGGGAAGGTGTTTCAGTAGCTGAATATGTATTGTCGACGCGAGGCCTTGTACCCAGTGATACAGGTCCAGTAATAGTAGCACCTACCATGAAAAATAATTTCTTTGGTGGGACAACGGGCGCCTCGATCTACAATGCAGACACGAGCAGCCCAGCTACCGTTGACCTGAAATTTACGGTAACCAACACAACTCCTGGTTGTTCGGTAAGTATTGGTGACGTTAAGACAGATCAAGTCACAATACCGCCGCTTTCCTCGGTCGTTGTTAGCAAGTTCCAAAACAACATTGGAAGTCTTCCAGCTTGCACATTCTTTGCCATGACAGCCAGTACAGTGGCGCATGGCGGAGAAGACATTGCCGCTACGGTAAATGAATCTCGAACTTCAGGTAGCGACACATTCAAAGCTGTTTATAGTGCCTTTAACTCTGGCCAAGCGACAGATTTGGTCTTCTTCCCACTTGTAAAGGAAGCCTTCTTTAATCAAACTACGGGCTTGGCCATTGTCAATGTAGATGCTACCGAAACGACGAAAGTCAATCTGACCTATTCGGGCAGCACTGGAACCCATGTTTTGGAAACTACTTCAGCACTTGATCCCGGTGAAGCCGTTTCCGTTCGCGAGGCCTATAAATCAAACTCGAAATGGACTGCCGTATCTGGTGGCTTGCCAAAGGCTAACAATAAATATGCTGTGACCGTAAGCCCCGTGAACGCAAATGCAGTTCTTGTGGGTCTTGCCCAAGAAGCGACCGTTTCAGGCACCGCACTGGATGTTTACAATGTGGAGGGCTTCAATCAGTAAACCTTATACCAACTGATAGTTCCGAACAATAATTAGAAGAGAAGCCGTCGATAGATGGCTTCTCTTTTTGTTGAAACACCCTTAAAATCGAGGAGTGAAACCTAATATGTTTAAGTTAAGGTGGCTAATCTGGTTCGTTTTGCTCGTCCTACTGGTTGCCTGTGGACAAGCAGACGAGAACACAAATGAAAACAGCTCTCCCGTCGATGAGCCATTCTCTGGCACCAGTGAAGCGCCAGCGACGAAGATAAGCGGTTACCCGCCACCATCAGAAGCCGGTTATCCCGCCCCTGACCAGTCACAGCCTTATCCTGCTCCGAATATTTCAGAACCTGGTAACGAACCTTACCCTCCTCCATCCCCATTTGTGGATGAAAGTAAACGCACCTCTCTCAAACAACCTATCAAAGTGGGCCAGCAAACATTGAATGGCTCCGGTCCTGCCGGAACTCCGATAAAAGTGGTCAGCATCAACTATGCAGGAGAGGAACTTGGTTTTGCCACGATCGATCAGGAAGGATTCTTTGAGATTGCTCTATCCCGGCCTGTGGAACAACAAGAAGTTCTCGGCTTGTTGTTAGCCGACGACGGTCTTCGCCCCCAATTTGAGGATGCGCCCGGTACGGATATGCCAATGATCGGTTTTGTACTCGACCAAGTAGTTGTGAGTCCCTGACCGATAATGTCTTGAGGTCAATTATCTCACGAGCAATTATCCTTCATTTTGGATCAGCAGGAGTCGCTTTTGCCCATACTTGTGAAGGGTCGTACAATTCAAATGTAGCCGCATCGTCGTCGACGATGCGTTTTTGATGTTTATTCGCAGTCATAGCAGAGTCAATCCGGATTGCCCGGAACGAAACGTATAATATCAATTATATAAGAGAGAAATGTCAGATGGAGAATGAAACCACAACGAACACCATCGCTCTCCTGGATATTAGCCCACCTCATGGCGGTCAGCTGGTCAATCGTATGCTGCGCGGCCAGATGCGCCAGGCGGTCCAGGAGCGAGCCGAAACCTTAAAAAAAATCAATCTAAGCCCGATGAATCTGTCCGATTTGGAGCTAATCGCCACGGGGGCTATGAGCCCGCTTTCCGGATTTATGGGACAGACTGACTACGAGCGGGTCGTCAAAGAGATGCGCCTGAGCAACAACCTGCTGTGGTCGATACCGGTTACCCTTGCGATAAGCAGTGAAGATGCGGTCGGGATCGAAACTGACCAGGAAGTGGCCCTTTGCGAAAATGGGCATGTCTTGGCAATCATGGAAATCGCCGAAAAATACGTTTATGATAAAGAGCAGGAAGCCGAACTGGTCTACGGCACAAAAGACGAAGCCCACCCAGGAGTTGCCCGCCTGAATAAACAAGGCGACGTTCTACTAGGTGGCGACATATGGGTCGTCGACCTGCCGGCCGCAGCCAAGAGCGAATTTCCCGAGCTTCGCCACTCTCCGGCCCAAACCAGGCGAATGTTTGCCCGGCGCGGCTGGCGCCGAATAGTCGGCTTCCAAACCCGCAATCCGATTCACCGGGCCCACGAATATATTCAGAAAGCTGCGCTAGAGATCGTCGACGGCCTTTTTTTGCACCCATTAGTGGGAGAAACCAAGGCGGACGATATCCCGGCCGATGTGCGCATCGCCAGTTATGAAGCGATTCTGCGCGATTACTATCCGGCCGAAAGCGTACTATTAGGTGTCTTCCCGGCGGCGATGCGCTATGCTGGCCCTCGTGAAGCCATTTTTCACGCCTTGCTGCGAAAAAATTATGGCTGTACCCATTTCATCGTTGGCCGCGATCACGCCGGTGTGGGCAATTACTACGGCACTTATGATGCACAACAAATCTTCAATGACTTTACCCGTGAGGAAGTAGGCATCGAAATCTTACCCTTCGATTACACTTTCTTCTGCCGGAAATGCGGCATGGTGGTCAGTTCAAAGACCTGTCCACACGGTAGAGAAGATTGGATATATCTCAGTGGTACCCAGGTTCGCGAGATGCTCGAGCGAGGTGAGATGTTGCCGCCGGAATTCACCCGGCCAGAAGTGTCTAAGGTTTTGTTAGATGGTATAAAGAACAATAATGAGGTTGACAAAAGCGACGGCTAGAAAACAAGAGTAACGAACCATGTTCAAGAAAATTTTCGGCCGGAAGAAAGATCCCAAGGTCTTTGTGATCGGCTTAGATTGTGCACCGCCAGAACTCATCTTTGATGCCTGGCGAAATGAATTGCCAAATCTTAAGGCGTTATTAGACGGCGGCGCCTATAGCGTCATGTATAGCTCAACCCCGGCCATTACGGTCCCAGCTTGGAGCAGCATGACCAGCAGCAAAGATCCTGGAAAGCTCGGCTTTTATGGCTTTCGAAACCGGTCGGATTATAGTTATGATAATCGATATATCGCCACCGGTTTATCCGTCAAAGAAAAACGGATCTGGGATATCCTTGGCGAAGCAGGTAAGCAATCTATCGTCGTCGGAGTGCCCCAGACTTATCCAGTAAAACCAATCAATGGCCTGCTCGTTTCCAGTTTTCTAACACCCAGCACTACCAACCCCAAGATCCAGTGGGCTCACCCACCAACACTTCAGGATGAAATCAACCAACTGTTAGCACCTGAAGTGTATGATGTCGACGTGCCTCAATTCCGAACCGATGACAAATCATTTCTCTTGCAGCAAATCAATGACATGACTCGAAAACGCTTTCAGGTCTTGCGTTATCTGCTGGACGAGAAGGAATGGGATTTTTTCATGTTTGTGGAAATGGGCGTCGACCGGATTCACCATGGTCTTTGGGCTCATCACGATCCGAACCATCCCAAACATGATCCTGATAGTCCTTATGTCAACTCGATTAAGGAGTATTACAATTATTTAGACCAGGAAATCGGTACACTTCTGGAAAGATTACCACCGGAAACCCACATCATGGTCATCTCCGACCATGGCGTCAAAAAAATGGACGGCGGTCTCTGCATCAATGAATGGTTGAGGCGAGAAGGCTACCTGGTTCTGTTTGAGGATCCACCCGTCGGCCATCTTTCCTCCTTTGAAAAAGTGGAAGTGGATTGGGAAAAAACCACTGCCTGGGGTGATGGGGGATATTATGGGCGGATTTTCCTCAACGTTGCCGGCCGAGAACCAAACGGTGTGATTAAAGCGGATGAGTACGAAAATTTCCGAGATAAGTTAGCTAGCCATATCAAGTCAATTCCTGGCCCAGATGGAAATGTACTTGATACCAAAGTATACAAGCCGCAAGATATCTATCAGGAAGTACGTAACGTTCCGCCTGACCTGATCGTCTATTTTGATAATTTGGGCTGGCGATCCGTGGGCACGTTTGGCCATGGCAGTATCTATACATTTGAAAATGACACCGGGCCAGACGATGCCAATCATGCAGTCAACGGCATTTATATTCACACGCCACCTGAACGAAATATGGGGGGTAAAGAACTCCGGGACACACAATTGATGGATTTCGCTCCCACTGTTTTGGATATCTTCGGTTTGCCGATACCGGCCGATATGCAAGGGAAACGAATAGAATTATGATCCAGAAATCACTAGAACAAAAAGGATTCGTTCTGTGGCTTACAGGCCTTTCCGGATCCGGTAAGACCACCATCGCCGAGATCATTGAGGGCGACCTTAGGAGCCGAAGCTTGAAAGTCGAACGGCTTGACGGTGACACCGTTCGCCAGGGCTTGACCAGCGATCTTGGTTTCAGCAAGGAAGATCGCGATAAGAACATCGAAAGGGTGACATTTGTAGCCAAGTTGCTTTCCCGCAACGGCGTCGCCTGCATCTGCTCATTCATATCCCCCTACCAGGCTGTTCGTGACAAAGTCCGTCTGGAAACGACTACTTTTATCGAAGTGTTCGTCGATGCATCACTCGAGGATGTGATCGAACGCGACGTGAAAGGTTTGTACAAAAAAGCTATCGCAGGCGAGATTGAGAATTTCACAGGAATATCAGATCCTTACGAATCCCCAGTCGATCCTGACATTCATATTAAAACAGATCATCAAACGCCTTTAGAAAGTGCCAATGAGATTTTGGAATACTTGGAAGATCGCTCGTTGATTCCTTACCAGAATATATATTAAGTATTGCTGAATTGAGTACTAAAGTGAGAAAATGGTATCTTGGCCCATATCTTTTTGGCGAAGCCAGGAAACTTAGCCCAAATTGCGCCCAAGTAGACCAATTCCAATCATCGAAAAAGTCCTCAATCGAACTCCCAAAATGATGACAATTCAAGATGCCTTGGTAGCCGGCCACGAAATGTTGGCCACATCGCCTAGTCCTGGCTTGGACGCACGCCTGTTATTACAATACGTTCTCCAGCAGAATCATGCTTACCTTGTTGCCCATGCTGATGATCAACTTTCAAGCAGTCAAAAAAAGGATTACTTTGCCTTGCTGGAAGAGGCGGCAGAAAGTATGCCTATCCCCTACCTTACCGGGATCGCGCCATTCTATGGGCGTGATTTCAAGGTCAGCCCTGCTGTCCTTATTCCCAGACCAGAAACCGAATTGTTAGTCCAAGCAGCACTGGCCTGGCTGGATCAAAGGGCAATTCAAAAAGAGCATTTGCTTGTCGTGGATGTAGGTACCGGTAGCGGCTGTATCGCGATTAGTCTGGCCCACCATTTCCCGTCAGGGCGCATTGAGGCTACCGATATTTCAATAGCTGCTTTGGAGATCGCCCACCATAACGCGAAAGTCCATGGTGTCGAACAGCAAATAAGCTTCCGACAAGGTCCATTGCTCGAAGCAGTAAGCGGAGAGATCGATCTCATCATTGCCAACCTACCATACGTAGCTGACGACGAGTGGACCCTCCTTGACGATGGGGTAAAATGGTTTGAGCCGGACATAGCCTTACAGGGCGGCTCTGATGGTTTAGATTTAATCAGGCAATTGCTTAACACGGCGAAGATACGGCTGGCGTCAGGCGGGGCCATATTTCTTGAAATCGGCTGGCAGCAGGGATCGGCCGTACTAGATCTGGCCCGTTCCATTTTCCCAGCTGCCCAGGTCAAAGTGTCCCCAGATCTTTCTGGTTTGGACCGTCTAGTGGAAATAACAGATGCAAGCTAAGCTACTGTCAGCTAACCAACCAGGTGCCATCGAGAAGGCAGCTGCGCTTTTGAAACAAGGTAAGTTGATTGCTTTCCCAACGGACACGCTTTACGGCGTGGGCGTCCAGATCCAAGATCCAACTGCCATCCGCCGGCTCTATGACGCGAAGAACCGGCCCATAAATAAAGGTATTCCAGTATTATTGTCCGATGCCGAGCAAATATTACAGGTTGCGGTCGGAATTCCTCAAGTAGCCCAAGATTTAGCGGACAGTTTTTGGCCTGGGCCGCTGACTTTGATTTTGCCCCGTAATCCACGACTTCCGGCCGAATTAACACCTGGGAATAATATTGCTGTCCGCGTACCTGATAATGAGATCGCCCGGCGCTTTATTCACCATGCCGGCGGGGCCGTAGCCACAAGCAGCGCCAATCTTTCGGGTCAAGCGCCTGCCCTAAATGCACTTGAAGCTCTGGAGGCGTTGGGCCATGCTGTCGCCGCGGTCATCGACGGTGGTACCGTGCGCTATGCCAAGGCATCAACAATAGTGGACTGTACTCTTTCCCCACCTCAAATAATACGCCAGGGACCTTTGCGTCCAGAAGAACTCGGCCTGCCAACAGCAGCGCCAACAGCAACGCCAACAGCAGCGCCAACGGCAGCGGCAACATGAGCGGGATCACGATTCCGGTAATATTGACCGTTATAGCCTTGATCGGGGCATTTTCAGCCTATCGTGGTATACGTCGAGGTGGGGCTCGTTTTTATACTTTAGAGCGAGAAACGATGCTGCGCCGTGCGAGTTTTACCTTGATCGGTAGCGTCATATTGTTCTTGGCGGCCGTAGGGTTGCTGATATACAACTATCAGCAAGTCACCGATGTTGGCGGTGTTTTCGAAGCGGAAGACGGCGGCGAAATCATCGTAACCGCCACCACAGAACCCGTGCTGCAATCCCAACCGCCAACGCCTTCGCCTACTGCAACTGTAGATCCCAATGTCCCCACGGTGACGCCGACAGCCATCATATGCCGGGCCATCGTCGAGGGCACGGCCGGTAGTGGTCTAACCTTAAGGGATGCCCCCGCTGGAGCTGATGTTACCATATTGCCCGACGGTTCTATCCTAACCTTGCTCGAAGATGGACCGGAAGAAGTAAACGGCTTCATATGGCGGAAGGTTCGAACGGTTGCCCAACAGGAGGGATGGGTCGTCGAAGAATTTCTCAAGATCGGTGAATGTGGCTAAATTCGATCAATATCTAAGCCCGATTTCAAAAATAGTGGGATCTCAAGCTAGAGTAGCTAGTTGGGTTTTTTGAGCCGGTAGGAGCTGTGTCGGAATAATGAGATTTAAAAACCATGCTCATCGGCATTGACGCTAGCAGAGCGGTTGCCAAGCAGCGAACCGGCACGGAAGCTTACGCTTTATTCCTCATCCGGGCCCTTATATCCAAAACGGCCCACACAGAACATTGTTTGCGCCTTTACTTCAACCAGCCACCGGATGAATCGCTATTCACTGAAGCCAAACATGTTGAACGAGTAATCATCCCATTCCCAAGGATTTGGAGCCATATTCGTTTAGCAAGGCAGTTGATCGGCCGTCCTCCAGACGTTTTTTTCACGCCGGCTCATGTCATCCCCTATAGCTACCGAGGTCCGAGCGTTGCCACAATCCATGATCTAGGCTTCGATTATTTCCCAGCGGCGCATACTGACCGGCAACGCCTTTATTTGCGCTGGAGCACTGGGCACAATAGCCGGCGTAGCCGGCGGATAGTGGTCGATTCGTTAGCCACTAGAGATGATCTTATTAGGCTGTATGAAGTCGAAGAGGGCAATATCGACGTCATTTATCCGGGTTATGATACCGAACTGCGGCCGGTTACGGAACTGGATCAACTAGCCGCTGTCCAAGCTAAATACGATATCTCCTCACCTTATTTACTGTATATAGGGACCATTCAACCTCGAAAGAACCTGGACCGGCTAGCCGAAGCGTTCATCAACAGTGGCGTTAAGGCCCAATTGGTATTGGCTGGCAAAATCGGTTGGCAGGCTCAAGAGCTGCTGGAGCATATTGAATCTCTCGCAGCATTGGCATTGATTAATGACCCAGATCAAGGGCAAAAACCAATATTGCTACCAGGCTTTGTGGCAGATGAGGACAAGGCGGCTCTTATCTCAGGAGCTGAAGCGTTGCTTTACCCCTCGCTCTATGAAGGATTTGGCTTTCCGGTCGTCGAAAGTAACGCTTGCGGCACGCCGGTGCTTTGTTCGAATACTAGCTCTCTTCCTGAAATCGCTGGTGACGCAGCACTCCTAGTCGATCCGCTGGACAGCGCAGACATAGCCAGGGGAATCGAGCGGATAATGACTGACGAGACTTATCGTCAAACGCTCATTGGCGAGGGATACCGTAACAGCAAGCGCTTTAACTGGGATCGGGCGGCTGATCAAATCCTTCAAACCCTAGATAAAGCCCTTGAATAGATAACTTTTCTTTTGTGTGCAGGTGCCAGCTCAGGTTCTATATATTTGGCCTTTTCCTTCGATCCAATTTCGCCATTAAATCTGGAAGATCGCCAATGTGTCCGATTTGATGGTAATCGGCCGCAACTGCCTTATTTTCACCGACAGTCTCATGTTGCCAGGTTATATGGTAAGGGATGTAAACCGCATGCCCGCCAATGGCGACGACAGGCAAGATATCTGACCGGAGCGAATTGCCGGCCATCAAGAAACGTTCGGCTTCGATTCCATGCTTCCCCAGCAGGTCCCGATACATCATCTCAGTTTTCTCGCTAACAATTTCGACGATTTCAAAATAACTCGCCAAACCAGATCGGGCCAGCTTCGTCTCCTGATCAAACAGATCGCCCTTTGTAATCAGCATTAGGCGGTAAATGGTAGAAAGTTCTTCCAACACCGTTTGTACCTGGTCCAAAGGGCGCACCGGCGAAGCTAGCATTTCCTTTCCATAGTTGATAATGAATTGAATATCTGGACCACATATTTCCCCCCGGGTCAGTTCAATCGCCGTTTCGATCATTGACAAGGTGAAACCCTTGATCCCATAGCCAAACAATTTGAGATTACGCGTCTCTGTTTCAAACAGTTTCCGGTAGACGGATTCGCTATGTTCATATGGTGACAATAATTCAGCGAATCGCTCTTGGGTCAAGGAATAGAGCGATTCGTTATGCCAGAGCGTATCGTCGGCGTCAAATCCAATTACATCAATCATAGATTCCATTATCGAATCTCCTGCTAAGGCATGATTTTTAAGTCGTTTAATCGACTCGAGACGATATCCAGTGAGGGATATAGTGCTGGCGCCAATAAACCTGGTCACCGAAACCTAGGCGCCTTTATAGCTGGATTGCGCCACAATTTTCTTCCATCACATTGATTAGCATTGAGCGGCAACCCCGTTCATAACTGTCTTTCAGCAACTGGTGCAATAAAGCCCGGCCGATCCCTAATCCTCTGTATGTCATACGGACACCTAACAAATTGATCCAGATATCAACCGGGTCATCATACCACCAGATCATACCGGCGGGATCACCCGATAGCCTGGCCAACATTCCACGGCCAATGCCATCTAGCTCGGTTAAGTGTCGTTTCGTCTGGCTCTCAAGTTCCTTGGCCGACGGCGAATTATCAGAACGAGAAAAAGCCCACATCTTCGTCTCGGCGATCTCAGCCACATTTTCCCTAGTCGATCGTTCAATAACCAATCGATCCAGCCTCACGCTAGGGGGCAGCGGGCCGCTGTGGGCCAGGAAAACATCGACCTTCTCTTTGGTGAAACCTGCCTCTTCGAGAGCCGGCCCAAGTTGACTATCTCCTTCGTGATCATCAACCATGATAACAGGCTCTTAATCTTCATAGTACGCTTCTAGATCGGCCAGGAATTCTTCGACGCCGTCAGCCTGAAGTTGGCTGGGATAATCGGGGCAATTATCCCAGTAGATTCCCCAAGGGCGTCGTATCGCGCGATACCCACTACCTTCATACGGCTGGGGGAACCAATCCATAACAATTTTGGTTATCATTTCATGCTGTGGATGAAGGGGGTCAGTTTTCATAGGAATCTCTATTAAATGAAGCTTGCTTCGGGCAAACCAATTGAATCAAACAACCAATACTTTCGCCCCTCGTATCTTGCGCCTTTTTAATTCTATCAAGGCCTGGTTGGCCATCTCTAATCCATACTCCTGGTATTCAGGTTTAATATTCATTTCGGCCGCCAAGGTTAATAATTCGCTGACATCTCGCCTGGTGACGTTGGCCACGCTCTTGATCTCTTTTTCCATCCACAAATGGGCAGGATAATCCAAACGTAACAGGTACTCCTTGTCAACCTCTTCTTTGCGTATGGCATTGATGACAAGGCGGCCACCCGGAGCTAAATTTTCCAAAGCTTCTATCACTGGTTTCCATACTGGGGTAGTGTCGATGACAGCGTCGAGTTTGACGGGCGTTTTATCCGTCGTGTCACCGGCCCAAACAGCGCCCAACTCTCGTGCAAATTCCCTCTCTTCAGGGCTTCGAGCGAATACAAATACATCACTTTCCGGGTATTGATGCCTAGCCATTTTCAAAACAAGGTGACCGGAAGCGCCAAATCCAGTCATACCCAAGGTACGACCATTCTGAAGGCCGCTGAGACGTAAGGAACGATAACCAATCGCCCCTGCGCAAAGAAGCGGAGCTGCTTCGACATTCCTGAATACATCTGGAATGCTGAAGGCGAACTTCTCTGCTACGGTGATATATTCCGCATACCCGCCATGGACGTCGCGTCCGGTAGCCTCAAAGTCAGGGCACAAATTCTCGTCGCCATCCAGACAATAGCTGCACTTACCGCAAGCCGAAAAAATCCAGGCTATCCCAACCCGCTCCCCTATCTGAAAACGCCTTGCGCCAGGACCCGCCGATTCAACCCGGCCGACAACCTGGTGCCCGGGAATAATGGGTAGCGTCGGTGGCGCCATACGGCCTTCGATTTCATCTAACTCTGTATGGCACACCCCGCATGTAGTCACCCTTACCAGTATTTCACCTTCTGCAGGTTCTGGCGTTGGCATTTCCAGGAATTTAAGCGGCTTCTCACCATCGACGACCGGTCTTAACTTCTGTAATACCATGGCTTTCATTACTGTTTTTCCTTCAACTTTGTATTCTATAACGTCATTCCCTTAATAAAGGTAGCCTAAGCATTATTTGCCGAGGAATCCAAATAATGCGCCCTGCAAGATTGGTGTCATATACACTATTTGCTCCAGGGTCAAGTAAATACCATCCACTTGATCACGGGAGTCACGGTATTCTCGCGCATGTTCTTCTGACCAGAAGAAAAGCGAGTTTTGTCAGTAGGCATCGATGATGTTGCGTTCGGTGAATTGAGCCCAATCAACATCAGGCGAAAATATCAAGGGCAGTACCTCTGGCTCCATGATCTCATAATTTAGGTCACTATCCATTCGGATACGCAGCGATTCACCGCAATGGCCACAAACAGACCTTATCTCGAAAGTCAGTTCTTCAGGGCGTAGGTGCCCTTGCACGAAGGGCGTCGCGATAGCGTCCTCTGCTCAAGCGCCGTAGAGCCGTTCACCGCTGCTAAAGCTTATTTCATGGGCTGTGGCATCGGTCGTGACCGGGAATGCCCAGGCGACTTCACCCTCCTTATTCCGCACCAGGAAGACAAGATTTTCCTCCAGCTCATCAAGGATGCCAGCAACTATGTTCTCGGCAAGGGCTAATTCCTGGCTGATCAGATCTGGGGCAATCGGCCGACCATAACGCGGCAACTCCCTGACAACAAAATATCGTACCCGGTGATGATCTTCAGTCATAAAATTTAACCGCTTGCGGCTGTGCTCTGGCGCCTGCTCCAGATGCCCCCGCCACACTGTTTCTGGAATAGAATGTATTTCTTTCCCTCTTCCCAATAAAATGGAATCAGTCATATTTTTGATTGCCTCTTTTTCATTGCTGCCTCATAAACGGCGACGGTGATGCCAATGTCCTGAACGGCCACGCCGGTTAAATCGGCGATCGTGATTTGTTGATCGCTAGTGCGACCTGGAACATTGCCAGCGATGATTTGACCCAGTTCGGATATATCTTCCAGATCGATTTGATTTGCCCGCAGAGCCTGAAAGATCTCTCCCCGCACCAGGCATTGGGCAATGCTGTCGGCCACGATTAGGTCTGCATCTCCCAGGATAGCCGCTTCCACTTCCTGTTTGTGGGGCGTGTCAGAACCAACAGCCGTGATATGAATACCTGGGCGCAAGTCGGCCGCTGCCAGAAGTGGTGTTGCCGCCGGCGTGCAAGTTACAATTAAATCACAGCGAGCCATCATGCTGCCGGTATCAGGAGCGATCTGGACCTGGAAACCCTGCGCGATCATGTCATCTCGGTATAGCTCAAGATGATCCTTATCCAGGCTCCAAGCGAGAACTTTCCGGCAGTCTACTACCTGGCGCAGCATCATGAGCTGCTGGCGGGCTTGGATTCCGCTGCCCACAATGCCGATACACTTCACCGATTGAGGGGCCAGGTATTTAGCGGCGATCGCACCCGCGACGGCCGTACGCAGATCGGTCAGATATCCTTCATCCAGCAAGATACTGACCAATTGACCTGTTTTCTGGCTAAACAACAACATGAGGCCATTGCTGGATGGCAAGCCAAAATTCGGGTTATCGTAAAAACCTGAAGCGATCTTGATCACATAATAGTCATCTTGCCTTATATAGCCATATTTGATATGGACTTCCCCTTCCTCCAGCAGCAGTTCGCCCACAGGGGGTACCACCGCCTGGCCGGCCGAATAGGCCACAAAGCCCGCTTCAATAGCCGGGATTAAATCAAGGTCCGGCAATATTTCTTTAATTTCATCTAGGGTGATAATTTTCATGAATTACTCCCGACAATCGCCGCCAATGTGCCTGAATCGATGTTGGCCCCGCATAATACAACGACCACATTTCGACCTTGATACGGTTCAGGAAGTTTAAGTAATGCAGCCAGAGGCACAGCCGCCGAACCTTCTATGAGCATATGTTGAGCAGGCAAAAATTGGCGAAACGCCTGCCGAATCTCTTCTTCGCTCACGGCCACAAAATCATCCACCAAATCCCGGCATAATTCAAAGGTTATCGATCCGGCCTCCACCCCTCCGGCCGTGCCATCCGATAACGTGGGCTGTGATGGCAGGTCCAAGATTTTTCCAGCTCGGACTGACTGCATCATCACTTTCGAGTTCTCTGGCGAGCAGCCAATGATCTGTACGCCTGGATCAAGGGACTTCAAATAACCGGCTACACCGGCAATCAAGCCGCCTCCGCCAACGGCCACAAATACCGCGTCAACAGGATCCAGTTGTTCAGAGAGCTCCAGGCCAATTGTGCCCTGTCCGCCGATAATCTGAGGGTCATTGTAAGGTGAGATATATGTCAATCCTCGATCGGTGGCAACCTGCCGGGCATGAGCTTCCGCTTCTACAGAATCTTGTCCAAAGAACTTTACTCGCGCTCCCAGCCGCCTAATCGCCTCTACCTTGGATGAAGCGGATTGGTGGGGCACATAGACCGTACCGTTGGCCTTTAGGCGACTAAGGGCAAATGCTACCGCAGCGCCATGATTACCCGTTGAAGCTGTGACAACTCCGCGATCTCGCTCCGCCTCGCTCAGTGAGAGCAACTTACTCAATGCGCCACGGGCTTTGAATGAACCTGTATGCTGCAAGTTCTCACATTTGAGATAGACATTGGCGCCGCTAATTGCACTGAAGAAAGGCGATGGTTCCAGATACGTCAGGCGGATATGGGGCCTGATTCGTTCCTCGGCAAGCAGTACTTCCTGGACAACGTCCATGTTATGCTCTTCTTTCGAACGATCTTGCTTAGGACAACTCGATGATAAGCTGGTGAATCCGATCCAATGCTGGAAGAAGGTAATCCCGAGGTAAACCGAAACTTATGCGCAGAAAATGGTCCAAACCAAAATGATCGCCGGGTACAATCAGGGTGCTTTTTTCCAGTCTTAGACGATCCGTGAATTCGCTGGAATTGACATCAAGATCGTAGCCGACAAAGGCTACGGCCGCCGCTTCGGGTGGCGTCAATCTAAACATGTCGGGATGGTCATCAAGCCAGCTTTTCAGGATAGGATACCCTTGACGAATATACTGGCGGGTCCTGCTTAAGATTCGTGGGCGGACTTCGGGCGAAAGGGCGATAGCGGCCAATTCATTTGACAGCATAGTGGCGCTGATGGTTGTATACTCATGGCGAGCCCAGATATCGTCGACGACTGCCGGCGGGCCCACCACCCAGCCGATGCGTAAACCCGGCATACCATAAGCCTTGCTCATACTGCCCGTGGTTATAACCTTATCGTAACGGCCG
Source organism: Chloroflexota bacterium (assembly GCA_024638855.1). Classification (GTDB taxonomy): domain Bacteria; phylum Chloroflexota; class Anaerolineae; order Promineifilales; family Promineifilaceae; genus UBA11865. The sequence goes on along the minus strand of JAHEJP010000008.1, from coordinate 19,720 downwards.
AAGAAACTAGGCGTTTGTTCGTCCGTCAGCCGTTCTGCCCCGGAATATACTTCGTCGGCTAGAATCCAGGCGCCGACCTTTTCCGCTTGAGCCACGATGCTATCCATTTCCAGCTCGCTCAAGATTCGACCGGTTGGATTATTGGGATTGCAAACGGCTATCATCTTGCTCTGGGGCGTTATTTTCCCTTCCAGTTCGGCAAGGTCTGCCGCCCATCCTTCCTCCGCCAACAGATGAAAACTTTTGGTCCGGTAGCCATGGTTCTTGGCAATGCCCCAGATTTGCATGTAGTTGGGCAACATGACGATGATCTCATCGCCCGGTGATAATAGCGTTCGCGTGGCGATGTAATTGGCCTCGGCCGCGCCCACGGTTACCAATATATTTTCTATGTTCGCGCCATCATAAAGATTGGCGATGTTTTGGCGCAATTGCGGATTGCCGTTGACATGCGGGTAATTCAGCTCTGTGGTTGCCAGGCGCTCCAGCGCGCCGGGAACATCCTGAAGTAATTCGCCAAGTTGGATAGGATGGACGCCACTTTCGGACAAGTTGTACTCGACTCCTTGTTCGAATTTCGACATCCATCGTTCCATGGCAAAGGGTTGAAATTCACTCATTCTGGCCTCCTAAACTGCTAAGCTCAAAAAGATTTAGCGGCACCTGGTTTACCAAGCGCCGATTATGGCGTCTACGGGTATACGAGCCTGAAACGTTCGCAAACCAAGGGCATATTTGGATTAGTTTTCTTTCCTATTCGTTCACACACTCTGGAAAAAAATCGCCAATGAGCCTCCCGCCAATAGGCCAAAGTCCTATCTCCTTCGCCTTCATCATAGGCAAAACGTTCATCGATCTGGTCAAACTCCCGGATTTTAACCTCGGTCGTTTCGATGATGCACAGGGGTAGATCGCGGCCATCGGTGAGGATGAATAGTTCACCTACCTGGGGAATCTTTTCATCGTTTGCTTCATATTCCCATAATAGAGAGCAAGTTGCGGTCTTTACGCCGGATTTGATCAGTTGACCCAATTCATCGACCAAGGTTGGATTATCGCCAAAATCGCTAGCCTCGGGAGCGGGCAGATCCAGGCTATCACCCTGGCTGCGCAGGTATGAAAGCCAAAATATCTTGATTGCCTTCGAATCAGTTGACATAAAAATAGTGAGCCGATGACTTATTCACCGTATTGTAACCCGCCCGTCAATGATTTCAATGGCCTTTCCAATACCGTCTTCAGCCTTGATTTTACGACCTAGATCGGCCGCCCTTTGCTGCATTTCCTCATCTTGGGTCGCCTGCTCGATGGCCGATTGCAATTGGGCTGACCCTGATCGTCGACTCATCAAACGGCCGATAGGGATTGGCTCAGGTCCTACACCAAGAGAAGCGATTCGTTTAGCCCAATAAAACTGATCGAAAACGGAGGGTAAAATCAACGACGGTCTACACGAGCGCAACCCCTGGGCTGTCGTTCCCGAACCGCCATGATGAACGATAGCTGCCATCTGAGGAAACAACCATTCATACGGCGCGTAATCCAGCAAATAAAATTTATCCGGCAATTCAGCCCGGCCTAACCCCGCCCAGCCGCTATGGATGACGCCTCGTCGTCCGCACCCCTCAAGCGCTTTAAGGATATTCTCCAATAAACGTTGCGGTTCCTTCAGGGGCATGCTGCCGAAACTGAAAAATACGGGTGGTGTTCCCCTGTCGATGAACTCTACCAAGTCGCTCGGCGGCTGCCAGGATTCATCCTGTGGAAACCAATAGCCGGTTACATGGACATATTTGCCCCAATCCGGCGGCACAGGCACCACCGATGGGCTAAAGGCATTCAATACCGGTCGCTCGGCCCTTGCCAGTCGATCGAAATAGCCAAACATCGGATGAACCGGCAAGTCTAAGGTTTCACGTCGCCAGCGATTGACAGCCCGGCGCATCATTTGCCAGGCCATTTGCTCGGCCGCAAGATAAGTCATTATGTTGTAACCTGGTAGCGGTATCTGTGGAGAACCAGCCAATGGGAAATGCCGCGTACGCGTGAGTGGCATAACCGCTGCCTGGAACATGGTTACCCCGGCCTTTTCGGCTAAATCAAAACCAAATAGCCCGGCCGGCAGTTGGTTGATGAACAGATCTGTTTCAAGTAATCGTGGGTCTGAAAGATCTTGGGCATAGCTATTTCCCAAGGAGGCAAAGTTGCGGGCCAGGGCCAGCGTATTAGCGCCTGCCTGATTGACCAGGGATCGAGCATCTCCTCGAATGGGATAAAAATCCAGGGCCTGCTCTCCTACCAGTGAATAGAAATTCTCGAAGGTAATGAATCGCACCTCGTGACCCGAATGTCTAAGCGAGCCGCCTAAGGCCAGATAGGGTAAGATGTCGCCCAACGAGCCCAGGGTTATAAAGGTGATGTGCATAACCTAATTGTTAGGTGGAAAGAGTTAGCTGTCAACGTGGAATTGTAGTCTGAGCCAAATCCAGTCATAATTCCATTGTGGATTTTGAAACCTGGAAAGGTATGATCGTTTTGGTGATGCTTGTCCAATTCAGTTAACAATATTCACATTATGTAAAGTATAGTGTTCTTTATCCTTGATGAGCGAAAATCTAATTGCCTCAGATAATGTAAACTGTGTCCAAATTTTGGGCGTACCGGTCCATTCTGTCACCACAGCCGATGTCCTTCATCTGGTCGAAGGTTATATGATCCAACGGCGGTTACACCAAATTGCCACAGTCAATCCGGAGTTCATCATGACTGCCCAAAACGATGCCGAATTCCGCCAGATCCTGAATGAGACTGATTTGTGCATAGCCGATGGCATTGGGTTGCTCATGGCAGGTCGCTGGCTGGGCCAACCATTGCCAGAACGCGTCGCCGGCTCAGATCTGGTCTATCAGCTGGCCGAATTGGCTGCACGACATGACTGGTCACTCTACTTGCTCGGCGCAGGACCAGGTGTGGCCGAGGAAGCAGGCCAGATCTTGGCTAAGAGGTACCCAGGATTGACCATCGCCGGCGTTTATGAAGGTTCTCCGGATCCATCCGAGAACGAGTCTATTGTGAAACGAATTAACGATAGCCAGGCTGATATTCTCTATGTTGCCTACGGGGCGCCTAGACAAGATAAGTGGATTGCCCGGAACCGACATAATCTGACATCTGTGCGCTTGGCGATGGGTATCGGCGGTTCGCTGGATTTCATTACCGGGCGATCGATCCGCGCACCCAGATGGATGCAGCGCGCCGGTTTAGAATGGCTGCACCGCCTTTATAAAGAGCCATGGCGCTGGCGCAGGATGACCTCATTGCCCAAATTTGCCTATCGTGTTTTTCGGGATTCGGGACCGGCGAGGCGCTGATGATTTACATCGATGTTTCGGCTGCGGTTCATTCACGCGCAGGTCTCGGCCGTTATAGTGAAGCCTTGGCCAGGGCTTTGTTAGCCACGAATCCCGACCGGTACGGATTATTCTATAACCAGGGCAAGGACGGCCGGTTGCCCGCATCTCTGCAAGGGAACTATCATAAAAGTGTACAGTGGGGTTATAAACCGTGGCGTATGGCGGTCTTGTTGGCCCAGCTTAGCGGTATTTCATTCCAAGGGCTCATACCTGACGCCGAGTTATTTCACAGCACCGAACACCTGCTGATGCCCTTGAAGAAAGCGCCAACCGTGCTTACAGTTCACGATCTCATCTACAAACTGTTCCCAGATTATCATAAGAGGCTCAATTATTGGTATCTCAATTTGGCCATGCCCCTTTTTTGCCGTCGAGCCAGCGCCATCATCGCCGTGTCGGAGGCCACCAAGCGGGATATCGTGCAATATTACAGTATTGATCCGGCTAAGATTCACGTAGTTTATGAAGCAGCGGAGGAACATTTTAAGCCGCCGGCACAGACCGACATCGACCGTGTACGCCGCCAGTATGATTTGCCTGACCGTTTCCTGTTGCATATCAGCACAATTGAGCCTCGAAAAAATCTTAACCGCCTAGTAGATGCATTACAGTTTTTGCGGCAAGAAGAGAAGGATTTGTCCTTGATTTTGGCCGGCGCAAAGGGCTGGCTCTATAATGATTTTTTCCACCGCATCGACAGCGAAGGACTGAACCGCATCGTTCGGCCTTTGGGCTGGGTGCCCGATGAAGACTTACCGGCCGTTATCGCCGCCGCCAGCCTGGCTGTTCAGCCGAGTCTATATGAAGGATTTGGCTTGCCAATCTTGGAACACATGGCTTGTGGGCAGGTGGTCGCCGCCAGTATTAGCGGCAGTCATCCGGAAGTCGGCGGCGAAGCAGCCGCTTACTTTGAAGCGACCGATACGACCGAGATGGCCTCCGTCATCGGCCGTCTTCTGAACGACAAAGATGAATACGTATTCCGTCGTCAGCTGGGCCTGGATCAGGCCAGGAAATTCAGTTGGCAGCGAGCGGCCGATGAGACCATCGCTGTATACGATCAATTTCTAAGGCATTAATGTCCGGCGATAAGAAACAGCCTTTCTCAGATATGAGCCACTCCGACAAACCCAGCCCCCCAACTCGACAGTTTTTGCCGTGGATCATTGGGGCATTTTTGCTCATTGCACCCATCCTCTATGTATCTACCCTGGCTCGCGATTTGGTTTATGGCGATCCAACTGAATACACGTTCGTAGCCAACATATTAGGCATCGCCCACCCGCCAGGCTACGCTTTTTACACCTTGCTTGGTAAATCATTCCAACTGCTGGTTCCGTTTGGAAAAATTGCCTGGCGCATGCATTTACTGTCGGCTGTGACGGCGACAGTAGCCGTAATCTTCGGTTATAGCACGGTACAAGTTATCATTGCCAGGACGCGGAATTCTTCTCTTTCTACGCCCCACCTGGATAAGATGGTGGCCCTCTTTGCCGCCTTAACCATAGCCACTGCCGCCAATTGGTGGCAACATGCCATTCACGCCAACCCCCACATCATCACGGCTACATTTCTTGCGGCGAATCTATTCTTCTTGACAAAATGGTGGGTGACCTTAACTAGGGAGCAGATGTCGGCTGATAACGGCACCGGTAATCAAGATGGTTTATCCAATACCACTCGATCCAATTCCGGTAAATGGCTTTATGTCTTTTGCCTCACGGCTGGATTTGGCGTAACCCACCACCCACTGACGGTCTTCAGTTTCCTTGCTTACGGGGCCTTCATACTATGGGTTCGGCCGGGCATCTGGCGTCAGTGGCGGATCCTGCTAAAGATGGCCGCATTTTTTTTCCTGGGTTTGGCCATTTGGCTATACTTCCCCATCCGCAGCGCCATGCAACCGGCTTTTGGCCCTTCCACGATGAATACCCTCGACGGATTCTTGGACCACACCTTGGGCCGAGGCATCACCGAAAGTTTGCCCTTTTTTGGCCTGGCTGACCAAATGGACAGGCTTACCGTTTTTTGGACCTTGCTGCGCCTACAATATTCCTTGCCTATAATCTTCCTCGCGGCGCTAGGCCTTGCCTGGCTAACCATATCACCTCGGCGCCGGTCTACTAACTCTTTGCGGCCCCTGGCTTTGCTCTTCGGCCTGGGCCTTATTAGCAACTATCTCTTCGTCATCAATTTGCGACAACAGGATATCATGGCCTACTTGCTAGGCATCTTCTTATTGATCGGCGTCCTGTCCGGGATCGGTCTGTGGGGCCTGCTGGATTTACTTCAAGAACGGATCTCACTGGACCGGAAAGCAATCGCTCTACTGCTAGGAGCCATCTTTCTTCTCGGTCCAGTTCTACAAATCGTGCGGAATGGATCGCGGATCTCACTTGGGGCTTATGTCGAAGCGACCTTATACACTGAAGCTGTCTTTGATTGGTTCGATAGCCAGGGCGAAGAAGCCATCTTACTAAATGATTGGGAACACATGACGCCCCTTTGGTTCGCCCAATTCGTTGAGGGACGCCAACCTGACCCTACTGACGTCCAAGCCCACTTGGTATCGACCGACCTGCCGTGGCTGGAAAGTGTCTTCCAATACTTACCCGGTGGACCGGTCTATTTGAGCGGCTACCGGCCGGAAATAACCAGCGCTGGTTTCCGTTTGCGCCCCCGGGGTTCCTTTTACCAGGTGGTCCAGCCGGGCGATCAGAGCATACCTCCGGAATTGGCACTGATCGAACCAGCATCGGCCGGCGAGATCGATATCCTGGCCTACCAGCTACCCAGCGAGGCAACGGCGGGAGAATATGTGCCTTTCACCCTGGCGATGAGCACGCCCAACGGCACGGCCGATTATTATGTTCCCGTCCTACGAGTTGACCGTGGCGATGAAGTAATAACCTTCGAATTTACCACTGATAGCCATCAGACGACGCCAACCTGGGAACCTGGGGAAGTGATAGTCGAGCGATTTGATTTTGCTTTGCCGCACGACTTGCCGGGTGGCTCCTACCCAGCTACCCTGGGATTTCGAAATCTCGGCACAGGTGAAGACACTGATTTGGTTTTGCCGCTGGCTGAACTTGAAGTCACAGGGCGGAATCGGCCGGTTGGCACTGACCACCTGCTAGCTAACTTCCGCCAAGTAGTCGGACTTGTCTCTGCCAAGGCCCGTAACGGATTAGAGTTGAATCGCCAAGCCCCTTGGGACGATCCGATTATGGCTCGGCCCGGTGATGTGATTCACCTGACCCTGGAATGGGAAAGCCTGGCCCCAGCCGGAGAAAGTTATACTATATTCCTCCACCTGATTGATCCGGCCAACCGGCCATTAGTCACCTTGGATTACACACCTTTAGGTGGCTCCACCCCCACGCACTTGTGGATCCCCAAGTGGTTGCCCGGCCAAAGGATGCTCGATCCATACCGGCTAGAGGTGCCGGCCGATTTGCCGCCAGGTGAGTACTTGATTGAAGCCGGCCTGTACGAAATGACCGGGAAACGCAGGCTGCAATATTCTGACTCGGACGGCAATGTGGCCGGTGACCGTTACATACTCGGCCGGATCATCGTCGAGTCATGATAAGTTAACTAGGTAGGTGTACAACCGCTCGAGTTCTACTTCGAGTTCTTTAACTGTTTCACAGCTGCCGCCGAGCATGAGTTTGTCCGTAGGATTCAATCCACCGCGCACAAAGCCGGCGCAGGCTTTGCCTGCCACCCACTCTTCAAAATCGCCTATGGCCCGCCACCCTGAAGGCAAAATTGCAGAGTAACCATAGATGACATCCTTAAACGCCTCTTCCATGGCTTTCATCTGCTCACGGAGATTGTCCATGCTGGCTACGTAACTGCTGGCATTCTCTGTTCGCTTGTTTTCCTTGGCCTTAATGGCCGACAAGCCGTCCTGGATGGGATCACTGCCCTCAACGAATTCCTCAAATGGGTTCACAATTCTCTCCTGTAATTATTTGGTATCGCTCGCGAGTTGAGGCCGGCACAACGCCAATGTCCACCCGGAAGGTTCTGTGCAAGGGTTTGTGAACGCTTCAATTGAATGGATCTGAGCGCGAGCGTAGTTGCAATCTTAGGTAATGTGGCAAGATAGTTCTATTAACTATTTTACATCCGGCGATTTTCCTAAACATTTTAAGGTTACCTGAATTGCGCGCCCGGACCTCCCGTCGCTCCATCGGGCAGCCAGGCACGCTAGATTCATTATTGGGGTTCAAAGTGACCGTCACCTACAAATTCATAGGTGACGTAAAAACATGGATAGTTCAATTCGCCAGAAGATGTTACTATGCCCTGCCCTTTAAGATCTTCATAAGCGCCTGTATCAGCGATGATAGACCAGTTTCCACCTGCAGTGAAGGGGTTGAATCCGTTGTTGTTTATAGCATGAGCCTCGTACTCAATGGTGTCGTTATCATCCCACAACGCGCCGGTCGAGTGGACGTTTCTAATCCCATCAACTTCATTGTGTCCGACATGGTTACTTTGTTCCTGACCACCGCTGGCACCTTCAACCACGCCTTCCGACGTCCAGGTACCGATACCGACAAAGTCCCTTTTTGATACGTCATAGACCATATTTATATCGAACTTGATGTCCTCCGGTTTGGTGGCGATGCCGTAGCCGGCATCGCCACCAGGAAAAACAGCAGCACTAATAGTAGCGCATAAATAAGGCCCTGCTTCTTCATCAGTCCAAGAAAAGGAATAAAATCTTTGGACAACATTTTTGTCCTCCTGTTGTGGACTGGTCCAACTCGCCAAATTCATGATTGAACAACTCAGAATTGTCCCTGATGAATTTCTGTAAATTAGCGAATGAACGAAATGCGATAGATCCTGTTCTACAAGTCAAGATCCGACCGAAAACTGTGAACAGGCTATCAGAAGAACGTCCACAAATTATCCACAAAGGAAAATAGGACGAGAAAACGAGGAAATAAACTGGGGGCACCAGATGGCATTACAGAAGATGTCGCTGCCTCAGTAAAGATTTTGAGATACAAAAGAGAGATGTTGGTTGGTCTAATCCCGCGGGATTCCTTCGAGCCGATAGAGTTGCTCCATGGCCTGCCGTCCCTTAACCTGAACAGGCTCCATCCGGGTGACGGAAACCCATTTTTTGACAAGCTGGTACGTATTATCGCTGATGATAATTTGGCCACCTTCGGCCAACTCCTGAAGCCTTTCAGAGAGGTTGACGGCATCGCCCACGGCCGAATAATCTTTTCGCAAGGGGCTGCCCACATTGCCCACAACAGCATCACCAGTATGCACGCCAACGCCAAAATACAATCGCTGATATTCGGGAATGCCTTCGTGGTAGGCAGCCAGATCCTGACGCATCGCCAAAGCCGTGCGCACCGCTCGCTCTGCATGGTTCTCCTGTGGATTTAGAGGCGTATTGAATAACACCATGACAGTATCGCCATCGTACTTGTCGATAAGTCCTTCTTGTAAGTTGATGGCAGCGGCAGCCACAGTGAGATGTTCGTTGAGGACCTCGATGAGGAATTCCGGCTCCCACTTTTCGCTCACGGTTGTGAAACCACGAATATCAGCAAAAACCACCGATATTTCCCGTCGTTGCGCTTTTTGAAAGGCATCCACATCCCGCACACGATCTACCAAGGCAGGGGGTAGGTACCGACGCACGCTTTCCAACCTCTTTTTCTCAGAAACATCATCAAGGACAAGCGCGACACCCTGAGTCTGTTGTTGCATATCCCGCAAGGGTGAAAAACTGAGATCGAGCGTCGTCGCCTCAGATCGGCCGCGAGCCCGAACATCTAGCTCCATTTGATGTTGCCCACCTTTGTCCTGTATGTTTTCGATGACTGATTCCACAACGTTTCCCATGGGATCGTTTAAGAGAAATCGGTAATCTCGGTTGAGCACTTGATGGACCGGCACGCCCAGGATCCGTTCGGCCGCGCGATTGTACAGTGAAATCCGATCTGCCAGGTCAATGGTTATGACGCCACTGGCTATTGACTCAAAGACATCATCCTGAAGATTCTTCATCTCCGTGATATCCTCTAACTGTTCGCGGATTTGGCGGAATAAGCGGGCATTCTCGATGGCAACGGCCGCCTGGTTAGCGAAGGCAGCCAGGATATCCCGATCAGCATCGACGAAGATGCCAGAAACGATACGATTATCGGCATAGATCACCCCAATCGAGTTTTCCTTGATCTGCAGGGGCACGCATAGAATCGAACGTAAATTATAGCTGATGATGCTTTCTTGACCGGCAAAGCGGGGATCGGCCTGGGCATTGGTCGTCACCACCGGTTCGCCGGATTCGGCGACACTGCTGACGATGCTGCGACTGATCTCGAACGACGAACCTTCAAGCGTCTCGCGATTGATGTTGCGCGCTGCTTCCACGGACAACTCCCCACTATCTTCATCATGCAACATCAAGAAAGAACGCTCAGCGCCGGTCAACTGGATGATGGTGTCCATCACCATATTTAGGACATCCATTTGCTCTAATGAAGAATTGATAACCGCGCCAACATCTTGCAGCGCCCGCAATTGGCGCTGCTCTTTATCTTGTGATGCCAGACCGCGAGACAACGCATCCATTGTCAAATCAGCTTGGGTAAGGAGCCTCAAGAGGGAATTGTAGGACTGCGCCATGGCCCCTTGATTGGCACTGATCATAACCAGGTGTTGTCTCTCCACCGCTTCACCCAAGGCATTCATCGTCTGGCGTAATTTTTCCAGTTCTTGATGGGACCGTGGGCCGGTTGATTCGCTCAAAGGAAAAGCCTCCCTATTCTCGCAGGAAAAACAGAACAACCATTCTAGGGGAGTATGGCACAGACTGGGTGAAACGGCAACGAGTGGGCGAGGTTTATTTGGTCTCGTCGTCCGATTTTCGCGGCCGGTAAGAACGCAGGCGTTGGAGCTGAAAGCCGAAGGTGTGGCGGATCATGTGGGGTCGTAACCGTTTCCACTCTTGTCGCGGATCAAAGTCTGCATCGGCCGACCTGGCTGGGCTGAATAGCTGCTTAACATATTGGTATGTCAGATTTCGCAGGGGTTCCCTACCCTCAGGGACAGCCTCGCCTATCAACTTGGCTTGTTCATAAGGTGTATGTGCCGGTTGGACCAAAATGCCTAACCAGAAAGCCCAATTACCTAACCGCTGATAACTTCTACTAACGCTGGATTCGACTCGCCGGTTAGCCCGATTTGCCAGATAAACGCCAGCGATGGCTATGCCCATGATGACTACCCCCAAGCCTGCTCGCCAGACTAGATCAAGGCCAATATTCACGTTGGGATTTTGGTCCCCACGCTCCTCAAGCAAATCGGCCAAGCTTTCGGCGTCGGCCAGATCGGGATTCACCTCGATTTCTTCAGGCAAACGATCGACATCGGCCAAGGGAGCCTCGTTACCAAAAGCATCGCCAGGATTACCGAATGTCTCCGGACGGTCACCGGTAGGAATTGAAGCCGTTGCCTCGAACGGCACCCAACCATAACCTGGGAAAAACACCTCGGTCCAGGCATGGGCGTTGCTAGCCCGAACCCGGTAAGAGCTACTTTCATCATCCCATTCACCCTGGGTATAGCCCGCCACAAATCGAGCAGGGACACCCTGTGAGCGCAGCATCATGATCATTGCTGAAGCGTAATAATTGCAGTATGCCTCCTGGCGGTCAAACAAGATGTAATGAACTGGTTCAACATTGTCTGGGGGTGCCTCGATCTGGTCATTATACCTGATATTTGACCGCAAATAGTTGCGGATGGCGATAGCCTTATCAAAAGGATTATCTTGACCTGCTGTAAGCTCGGCCGCCAGGGCCCGGGTTTCTGGGGTGATAAGCTCAGGTACTTGCAAATAGCGTTCATTGATCCAATTTGGATAGCTCTGCGACGCCTGACGCAAACTGTTCGCATCGGCGATGCTATAGTTCGATGATACCTCGTACTTCTCCCCCTGGCGCATGACATAGCGCGATTGCACCGTGTGTATAATGGCTTTGCCCTCATCGTCGAGGCTACGATTGATAACTATTTGCCGGTCGGAACTAATCGGTTCAGGCGCACCGTAGATAGTACCGGCATTTGGAACAAAATTGACCATGGCCTGGATGACCTTTTTACGCAAGGCGTAATCTGGCACAGGCAATTGATCTTCATCAGGCAGTCGGAGAACTTGGTCCGTATCTGAAGTGATCAACCAGCCGCCATCCTGGTAGGTATCATAAGCCACGGCCTGCCAATAGACGAAAGGCAATCGTTCTTCAAGATATACATCCATTACCAATGAATTGGTAACCGTGCGTGGCCCACCCAAGGAGAGGCTGCTACGGAATGGATCGCTCGTGGTCGTACCGTAAGATCGTAAAGATGCAAATAGACGGGTCCAATTATCTTGAAAGCCACGCCAAGTATCGTTGACGCCGGTATCACCTATGACATCACTCACGGCTGCGTTGGCATTAGCCGCCGGCAAACCCCAGGCAATACCCAGGGCTATAATAGCCGCCAATAAGCTAGCTTGAAGAAATGTGAAGCGAATGCTTTTTTCGTAACGGACGGAGGACGATCGCCATACCTTTTCCTTGTCAACTAGGTGCGTCCGGGCGATGTAGACCAAGGCAATCAGTGTATAGAGGGCCAGGTAGGTAACCAAGGGTTTTGGACCATAGTAGTAATAGATTACGCTGAGAAGCACTAGGCCACTGGGCAGAACGACTCGCCAGAGTTTTGGGTTGCGGAAAGTGTACCAGGCGGCGGAAAAGCCCAGAAGCCAAAAGACAGCGCTGGTATGGATGACAAAAATCAGGCCATCGCGGCTGGAACCCTGGGTAACCGCTTTGCCCAGCCAAATGAATTGCCGAGTAAACAAGTCAAAAATGCGTTCACGCCAAATGAGTTCATCCGGCAGGCTTCTACCTATGAGAAATGTCACCAAGAACAAGCCGTAAAAGACGGCCATCAGAAGTGCTGTCCGTCCGGAGAACCGGCTCTTAGCCAAAAGCAGTCCAGTTAAGACGGCCAGGGTACTGACGACAGGAATGATCTCCAGGCCGGCGATCAACTCCGCACTGACTATCGCGGCGCTGGCAACAATAACCAAAGCCCATGTCAGGAGAAGCGTGAACCAACCTTCCTCAATTCTAAAGCGACGTAACATTTTTGATATTTTCCCTGTCCCGCTTGAGCCTATAGCTAAGGTTAGCTACTGACAAGTAATAACCTCTAACTTTTAAGCAAACAGTAAGCTGACTCACGATTCGCGTTCTGGCAGCCTATTGATCGCTTGTCAACAAAACGCTTTGTGTGTAACCACATATTTGCCTCTAAGAAGACTTCTCCCTCCTCGACCAGCCAGATCTATCCCACTCCCATCCAGCGCTAATCTGGAATCAACTACATTATAGTCAAAAGCAGACAAGGTGACAATACGGTGACTTTATGGTGACAAGTCAAATTAGGTGCTTGGTTTGGTCGACGCTTAGGAATGGGTTCTTACAAACAGCACGTAGCCTAAACCGAGAATGGAGGCGAAGAGAAACCACTGGATGGCGTAACCCAAATGAGGTCCATCAGAGAGATCGATTTCAGGGGCTATTCGGTAAGGCAACTGTTCCTGGTAACCTTCGGGCGGCGTCGCTAAAAGGTAGAAAGGAAAAAGCTCGTAAGGCATCTGTTCCTGGATCGCTCCAATATCGATCCGGTACCATTCCCTTTGCGGGCCGCTGACGATTGTTTCCCGCCCCCCCGATAGCTCTTGTGATAATTGGATCGATCCCTCGACAGGTAGATCATCAGACTCATTGAATTGAGCCAAATCTGGAGAGATGTCCGATGAGGGAATCCAACCTCTGTTGACCAAGATGGCCGTTTGACCGTCCGCCAACACTAAAGGCGCTACCAGGTGGGCTCCGGGACGACCCTGCCAATTTTGCTGGACTATCACTATTTGCTCGGAAAAGTCATAACGTCCCTCGGCTACAGCTAGTCGATCATTAAGAAGCACCGGGGCAGTACCAATATCCTCGGTTGTTAGTTCCAGCGGGGAAACCGATATTTGCGCTAGGTAAGTTGCATTCCGATCTTTTCGCTGCTGCAGACGATCGAGCTGCCAGATGCCGAGCCGGGCCATGACGATCACCCCGACGATGACGATCAAGGTCGCCCACCACCAACGGCGGCTAAAAAGAGTACGAGGAAGCAGGGAAAGAGGGAGGCTGGACGATTTCTTATCCTTGGTGGCCTTGGTATTTGTAGCTGTCATGATGTTTCAATGGATTAACGAGGGTGACAGTAGTTCTTAACCTTTATTTGGCTGATGTCGCAGGGCAAAAACTAGAAAGGCTATCGCTGCCAAGCCCAAGACGATCGGGATCAAGTATAACCAATTGAATCCTGCAGCGCTCTCGATTTCCAATTCAAATGATGTGGCACCGGACGCCCCATCAAGCCCAGAGGCAACAATGTCAATCTGGTAAATGCCAGGTTCGTCCAGGTCAAATATCGCCTCATATAGAAATTTATTCTCTGAATTATCGGTTGTTGCTGGTTCAACCAGTTCTTTATCCGCTTCCAGACTGTTTAGCCGGATAATGACGTCTGCATCAAGAATCGGGGAGGCATCAGCGGCCAGGACCAAGGCCAGGGCGACATGTACTTCACCGATCCTCGCTGGATCGGGCGAGGTCCATACCGTCATCATATACGGGCCGGCCGGTTCGGCTGCTAGTTGCATCTTTCCGGCTGTGTGCGCCTCTACAGAATTTGGCCTGCCAACCAAAAGAAATAACAAGGCGATAACTACCAAAATGATTGGCCGCTGGCTCCTTGCTCGGAAGATAAGGAAGTCGATAGTCAACGTTTCAGTCCAGGCGCCGCCAAGGCTTCGTCACTAGCCCATTCAGACTCAGGCAAAGCCGGTTTTCTCTCCTCCTGTTGCAGCCAACGGGAGGCTAGAATCAGCGCGGCGATAATATACATCATGCTCCCTGGCACCCACATGATGACGCCGCCAATTTGTTGATCTTCCATTACTGATAGACCCCATATCCTGGGCATTGCCTCATAATAACTGTAGATCGGTCCCGTAGCGAAAACGATTGCTAACCCGGCCAACATATTTGGCGGAATTGCTGTGAGCACGTAAGCAAAGCGCCCGACCGGTGACAATGGGCGGTGTATGCGGGGACCGGCCCCGATGACATGCCACCAAAAAAGCATCGAGACCAAAAAAAATGTCAAATGTTCCAGATCGTGAGCCAAAGGACTCCGCAGAGCCAGGTTATAAGCATTGGGATCATGCCAACCCCAGTAGACGATAACGAACATTAACCAGACGAGACCCGGTCCGGTTGTCCGTCTCAAATAATACCGAAATTTCGCTTTCGGACTGAGCAAGCGACTAACGCCTAGCCGGACTTTAGGAGGCGAACCCCACAAAAGAAAGGGCAAAGGGTTAGCTAGCAGAAGAAGAGGCGGTATGATCATGACCAACAATAAATGTTGGACCATGTGCATGGTCAGGAGTTGGCCGCCCAGGACGTCGATTGGAGACAACAGGGCAATGGCCATTAGAAGTAATGCGCCGAGGTACGACGCCGGTCGCCAGGCTGCACTTGCGCGCCATGGGTTACGATTTTGATGCGCACGACTCCGATTCCGGAGCCGCCACCAGCCCAGGCTGTAAAGAATCCCGACCAAGGCCAGGACGATGATAACTTCCAAGCGCAAATCCCATGAAAAAAGAGTTGCGCGGAGTTCAGGATTCATTTTTTAGCTAATAGCAGATGAGTTATTGACTCTTCGACTTTGCTGTCCGGCAAACGTTGAGTGAATTGCAGTTTTTCAATTTAGTCTCTTTCAATTGTGTAACTCACATCGATCACAATTGAACTGGTTGGCCAATCAGGTAAAGCGCTGGATAGAAGAAGAGCCAAATCACATCGACATAGTGCCAGTACACAGCAGCGGCTTCAATTCCCCAATGCTCGTCGGCGGAGTAATGACCCATACGCCCTAAATTCCAATTTATCAAGATCAAAATGACGCCGCTTAACACATGCAAGGCATGGATGCCGGTCATGATATAGAAGATGGCCCCATAAACGCCGTCTGTGGGCTTCAATTCCCCGCCCCACTCAAAGCCGACGACGCCGATTAGGAACAGCGTGCCTAAAGCGGCCGTAATTATCATATTGCGCAAAAACGTCTTGCGATCATTATATTTAATAGCGCTTTCTGACCAGGCCATGAAGAAACTACTGGCTAGCAAAACGCTGGTTGTGATCAAGCCCAGGGTCTGATTGAGGGCCGGTCTCGTGTTACCCCAAAGGTAAAACCGAGCGGCAAGTAACGCGCCAAAGAGAAATATTTCAGAAAAGAAGAACAGCCATAGTCCTAAGCGGTTTCGCTTGGTGGTCTCTTCGTATGATTCTTCATGGGTGTCATGTTCGTGGACAGGTTCGGCAACGGCGCTCATTCGTGCTCCTCCTCACGCCACAGGCGATATATGTGCATAAAATAATTAATGATAAGGCCCGCTTTAACGAGGGCGATTAGCATTAAGGGCACGGCCGCATCCTCTACGTTGATGGCGATGAAGAATTCAAGCAGCGTCAATAATGCTAGGGGGATGACGACGTAAAAATTCCGTCTATATTCGGCCTTCTTTTTCTGTTCCACGAATCAATATCTCCTACTGAAGCCTTTACTCGCTCAATGACGAACCAGGCCGCTGAATCTGTTCATTCCAATCGGCGATTTAATCGCCCGCCGGCGATGGCACCGGCGACATGCGGACATAGGTTGAATCCTGCAAACCATAATCGTATGGATCTCCAACGACAACTGGTTGTTGCTCATAGTTCATCTCGGGCACTGGCGAAGGGATCTGCCATTCCGGCGATCGGGATCGCCAAGGATTAGGATCGGCAACCTCGGCCGAGCGAGCGCTACTAACCAGGTTGTAGACCATGATCAAAACCGACCAGCCAATAACAAGGCCGGCAATGGTGACGAGCATTTGTGTTTCTTGGATACCTAGTGAGGGATCATAATCGGCAATACGCCGACGCATACCGACCAATCCAACCCGCATCTGGCCCAAGCTCATGATCCAGAAAGCCGGCGTCATCAGCCAAAAGTGCAACTTGCCCAATCTTTCGTTATACATGCGACCGGTTGCCTTGGGGAACCAATAATACAGGGCGGCGAAGAAGGGAAATACGAAACCACCGAACATCGTCGCGTGGAAATGGCCGACTATCCAATAACTATCGTGCAGGTGCATGTCCGTTGGTACCGTGGCTAAGATCGGACCTGTCAAACCGCCGATTAAAAAGACTGATATCGCCCCAAGGACAAATAGCATTGGTGTCGGAAAAGTCAACTTTCCTCCCCAGATCGTCGCAGTCCAACTAAAGAATTTTACGCCGGTTGGAATCGCCACCAGCAAAGTAGCCATCATGAACGGCACCAACAAAGAACTGGACATACCTGAGACAAACATATGATGTGCCCACACCAGGAAACCAACCAGGGCGATGGCGATGCTAGAAAGTGCGATCCACTTGTAACCAAACAACGGTTTTCGGGCGAAAACCGGCAACAGTTCACTGATGACCCCCAGTCCCGGCAAGACGAAAACATAAACCACCGGATGGGAGTAAAACCAGAATAGATGTTGGTATAAGAGCGGATCACCGCCTGCAGCCGGATTGAAAAAGCCTAATCCAAAGGCCCTTTCCGTCAATACCAACATGAGGGCTACCCCAACTGTCTGGGTGGCAGTCATCTGGATGAGCGCCGCAGCCAAAGCGCCCCACACGAAAATTGGCATACGAAACAATCCCATTCCCGGCGCTCGCATGGTGAATGTTGTCACCACCATATTGACAGACCCGGCGATGGAAGAAAAGCCTACGATATAGAATCCTAAAAGGAAAAATTGAACCCCGATTAGTTTCGAGGTGGTGCTCAACGTGGGATAACCGACCCAACCCGTATCCCATCCACCGACGACGATGCCTGTAAATAATAAGAGGGCCGCCGGTACGGCGATCCAGTAACTGAAGGCGTTAAGTCGAGGGTAAGCCATGTCGGCCGCGCCGATCATCAATGGCACTAAGTAATTGATCATGCCGCCGACGCCGAGCAAGATGCTGACGATCATGATGATGCCGTGAGCGCTAAACAGGGTATTGTATTGTTGATTAGTTAGAAACTGCATGCCTGGGTAGACCAGTTCCAGGCGAAAAATCATGGCCAACAAACCGCCGAAAAGGAGCACTATGATTGCGGTAACGGTGTACTGGATGCCGATAACCTTATGATTATAATCGACGCTAAAATAGCGGGTCCAAACCGGCTTGTACTCAGGTGGGCCATGGCGCAGTCGGGTCTCCTTACCACCAGCCATCCGAAGCCAATCGCTAAAGACACCGGCGAAAAGCAGGAAGAGAATCGTACCCAGTATGCCACCAATCAACACAGCCTGGTCAGGATTTGGCGGATTTCCTTGGCTGGCCCTGACGGCCGCTACCAGGCCAAATCCAATGCCCATGCCAACGGCCATGCCGATCAAGCCTTTGATCAAGCCCAGCGTGAATAGCAGGTACAAGAATCTCAATATGCGGGACCAGAGCGTTTCAGTTTTCATAAGATCTTTTCCTGAATGACTGCTTCGTTATTGTCCAACTGACTGTATGTATGCGACCAACTCCGCGAGAATATCGACTTCGACGCCAGTATTAGCTAACTCAGCTTGTTTCGCGGCAAACTGTTCCTCAAACGTAGCCGGCATGATATTCTGAAAGCCAGATACAATTTCGTCACCCGGATTGAGGATTGAGTTACGAATGTACTCTTCGTCGACTGTAACCTGAGACCCACTTTCCAAAGGCTCTTCACTACCACCGATGCCTTGCCATGTCGGCCCGGGCATCTCACTGCCGTCAATGCTGTGGCAGGCGGTACAGCCGAAATCAGCCGCCCATTTCTGACCACGCTCTTCGGGGCTCAAGTTAACTATGGAGACCATCCGATCGGCAACCCAACTATCAAAATCACTTTGGCTGAGCACAGAGATCTCCGCCCTCATATTGGTATGCTCTAAACCACAAATTTCAGCGCAGCGAACTTTGTAGTCGCCAATCAAGGTGGGCGTGATCCGCAACACTTGTACCGTCCCAGGAAGTAGATCCTGCTTGACGCGGAATTCTGGCACCCAAAAGGAATGAAGGACATCATCGCTCTTCATCTCTAACCGGACGGGTCTATCGACGGGCAATGCTAACTCCAGTGAATTTCCAATATCTGGATAATCAGGATAATTAAAGACCCAAGACCATTGGCGACCTGTGACCTCGACCACTAATTCATCTGGCTCATTGGCCGTGACCTCTCCCAGGATAAACGTTGCCCAAATACCGAGGGCGATCACCGTGACCAGGGGAATGATTGTCCAAACGATCTCTAGGGCTGTATTGCTATGAAAATGGGCGCCTTCCTCTTCATCGCCAGGTTTTCGCCGGAAGGCAAAGACGCTATAGAGAATAAATCCGAGGATCAACGCGAACAAGAAAGAGATGGCCATGAAGTGAAAGTTGAATAAAGTGTCGATGGGTCCTGCTTGTTGGCTCGCGGCTGTTGGCAACTGGTAAATAGCTGTCAGTAGATAATAGGTCGCCACCGTCCCTATAACGACTATTACAGCAACAATTGCCAGATGTCTTCCATTATTCTTCATAATTCTGTTCCCGATTGTACGATGCGATTGGGGACCAAATTCGGCTTCGTCTGTGCCTTCGTGCCGACTCTTGGTTATGTTAGCACGCTGCGGTTGTAAACTTTATCACAATCATATTGTCTGGGCAAAGGAAAAGCTGTCGATTAGTATAGGTAATTCTTATAAATTACATGGGTAATATGGCTAATGTTGGGTCGAGGCTTACCGAAGATAAGGCGTTCGGCTAGGCGATATTTTGGACGGGTTGTCCCGCATCCCCCCGAGAAATTCTCAACCGCCGGAGAAGGACAACGATAATGCTGGCTACCGATAGGGCTGAGCCGGCCGTCGCCACGAAGTACCATTTTTGCTTTCGACGGGTAATGGAGGGACCAATGACGATATCGGCCGGTTGGTAAGCCTCCAGCTCCTGACGCAATTGGGACCGAAAAGCCGGCACTTCAACTAGTGTTAAGGCAGTACTTAAATCTGATGCCAATTTGAATAGCGGAGCCAATTCAGCAGTCGATTCAGGATAACGTGCCAACAATATATTGGT